>NZ_JBHVQX010000001.1:0-74957 GCF_042886395.1 Streptomyces sp. NPDC058008
CTCCTCACCCCGATGGTCGGCGTCCACGTCATCAGCGCCGTCGGGGCGGCGGCCAACACCGCCGGACGGGCCCCGACGGCCCCGTCCGGCGGACGTCCTCATCTCACCGCGTCACTTCTTCGTTCTGGGCTTGGCCGGCCCGGTGAACTCCTCGTACGCGGCCACGACCTGATCGGCCGGGCCGTCCATCCGCAGGGTGCCCGCCTCCAGCCAGATGGCCCGGTCGCAGGTGTCGGTGATCGACCTGTTGCTGTGGCTCACCAGGAACACCGTGCCGGCCTCCTCGCGGAGCTCCATGATCCGGTCCTTGCTGCGCCGCTGGAACTTCGCGTCGCCGGTGGACAGCGCCTCGTCGATCAGCAGGACGTCGTGGCTCTTGGCGGCCGCGATGGAGAAGCGCAGCCTGGCCCCCATGCCCGAGGAGTAGGTCCGCATGGGCAGGGTGATGAAGTCGCCCTTCTCGTTGATGCCGGAGAAGTCGACGATGTCCTGGTAGCGCTCACGGATCTGTTCGCGCGTCATCCCCATGGCCAGGCCGCCGAGCACCACGTTGCGCTCACCGGTCAGGTCGCCCATCAGGGCGGCGTTCACACCGAGCAGCGAGGGCTGGCCCTGGGTGTGGACCCGGCCCTTCGACGGGGGCAGCAGCCCCGCGATGGCCTTGAGGAGCGTCGACTTCCCGGATCCGTTGGAGCCGATGAGGCCGATGGCCTCGCCCTTGTACGCGGCGAAGCTGACGCCCTTCACGGCGTGCACCTGACGTGCGCCACGCGGCTGGCGTCGCGAGACGATCCGGTTCAGGGCCGAGGTGGCACTGCCCTTTCCGGTGCGGGCGCCGTTCACGGTGTAGGTGATGTGGACGTCGTCGACGACGACGGTGGGCACACGCGTATCGGGGGTGTCAGCCACGTCCGTACCTCTCCTCGGCCTTCCAGAAGTAGACGAAGCCGCCGATGCCGCAGACGAGGGCCCAGCCCGTCGCGACCGCCCACACGTGCGGCGGCAGCTGCGCGGCGGTGAAGCTGTCGATCAGGGCGAAGCGCATCAGGTCGATGTAGACGGCCGCCGGGTTGCACTCCAGCGCCAGCAGGACGAGCCGCGGGACCCGGTCGCCGCTGAGCAGGGTGTCGAGGCTCCACATGACGCCCGACGCGTACATCCAGGTGCGCAGGATGAAGGGCGTCAGCTGGGCGACGTCGGGGGTCCTGGCCGCCAGCCTGGCCATGACCATCGAGACGCCGGTGTTGAACAGCGCCTGAAGGGTGAGGGCCGGGATCGCCAGCAGCCAGGAGGGCTGCGGGTACTGGCCGAACGCGAGCAGGATCAGGAACAGCGCGCCCAGGGAGAACAGCAGCTGCTGGAGCTGCTGGATCGCCAGGGCGATCGGCAGGGACGCCCGGGGGAAGTGCAGGGCCCGGACGAGTCCGGTGTTGCCGCTGATGGCCCGGGTGCCGGCCGTGATCGAACTGGCGGTGAAGGTCCAGATGAAGACCCCGGTGACGAGGAAGGGCACGAAGTCGGGGACCCCGCGCTTGGTGTTCATCAGGATGCCGAAGATGAAGTAGTAGACCGTCGCGTTGAGCAGCGGGGTCATGATCTGCCAGATCTGGCCGAGCTTCGCCTGGCTGTACTGCGCGGTCAGCTTGGCCGTCGCGAAGGCGGTGATGAAGTGCCTGCGCCCCCAGAGCTGCCGGACGTACGCGCCGAGCGTCGGGCGTGCCCCGCTGACGCTCAGCCCGTGCCGGGCCGCGAGCGCGGCCAGCTCGCCTGGCGCGTACACGGGGAGGAGGGCGGAAGATGCGGTGTCCACCGGGGCCGGCGGGGCTGCTGTCTGGCTCACCACGATCGCTTTCGAGGGGGGACGGGAATCAGGGCGGACAGATCCGGCTCGATGGGACGGCACCGTTTCGTCGCAACGCTGACAGTAGGACGTTTGTACGTCGCAACGCAACCGTTTCGTCGTTACGGTCTATCATTCGGGCCATGACCACCGAACGGCGAACCGGGCGCCGCACCCCGGCAGGTGCCGCGGTGCTCCGCGAGGACGTCACCGACGCGATCCGCGGCGCCGTGTTCGAGGAACTGGCCGCCGTGGGGTTCGCGCGGATGTCGATCGAGGGCATCGCCCGGCGCGCGGGCGTCGGCAAGACCGCGGTCTACCGCCGCTGGAAGTCCAAGCTGCACCTCGTCCTGGACCTGGTCGCGGCGGTCGCCGCCCAGGGCATGCCGGCGCCCGCGACGGGCTCGCTGTACGGGGACGTGCGCTCCGTGCTGGAGCTGGCCGCGTACGCCCTCCGCCACCCGGTGGCCTCGCAGGTCATCCCGGACCTGCTGGTCGAGGCGGCCCGGAACCCGGAGATCTCCGGCGCCATCAAGGCCGCCCTGCTCGACCAGCAGCAGGGCGTGGCCGCCGTGGTCGTACGGGCCGCGGTGGAGCGCGGCGAACTGCCCGAGGGCAGCGATCCCGACCGGGCGCTGGACCTCATCGTCGGCCCGCTGTACTGGCGTCTCGTCGTGGTCCGGGGCGACCTGCCCAAGGGGTACCTCGACGACCTCGCGGCGTCCGCCGTCCGCGCGCTCAAGGGCTGACCGGGCGGGGGGCCGCGCGCCCCGGGGCCCCGGGGCGGGGGACACCGGGGGCCTCGTCGAGCAGCCGGTCCACGACCCGGCGGGCCGCGCCCCCGTCGGCGAGGCCGCAGTGCTCCCGCCGGAAGCTGTCGTACGCGTCCGCGTGAAGGTCCGCGGGACCGGGTGAGGACCGCAGGGCCTGGGCCACCTCCTCGGTGGTGACGAGCAGCGGCCCGGGGGCGCGGGTCTCGAAGTCCAGGCAGAAGCCGCGCACGGTGTCCCTGTAGTGCTCCAGGTCGTAGGTGTGGAAGAGCATCGGCCGGCCGGTGTGCGCGAAGCCGAACACCAGGCCCGAGTAGTCCGTGACCAGCACGTCGGCGATCAGCAGGAGCTCGGTGGCGTCCGGGTGCGCGGACACGTCACGCAGGGCCGGATGCGCCGGCACGCTGCCGGTCACCCTCGGATGCCTGCGGACCAGCACGGTCGTGCGGCCGTCCAGCGAGCGGGCCAGCGCGTGCAGGTCGAGCGCGGGATCCCAGCGGTACAGCGGTGCGGAACCGCCGGGGACGCCGGCCGGCGCGTGGGCGAGGTGGTCGCGGTACGTCGGCGCGTACAGCACCACGCGGTGGCCGTCCGGCACGCCCAGCCCCCGGCGCACCCGCTCGGCCGTCGCGTCGCCGCCCGGTGCCGCCAGCAGGTCGTCGGCGGGCGAACCCGCCTCCAGCACCTCGCCGCGGTAGGCCAGGGCGCGGCGCAGGTGCGGGGTGGCCGAGGCACTGGGGGAGACCAGGACGGACCACTGGGCGGCACGGTGCGCCAGCGTGGCGAGGTGCTGGTGGTCGGCGTACAGGGTGTCGGTGAGGTCCAGGCCGAACCGGCCGAGCGGGGGGCCGTGCCAGGTCTGTACGACGGTCTGGTCCGGGCGGCGCTCGAACCAGACGGGCAGCTGGCCGGCCGCGACGATCCGGCGGGCCCGCGCCAGCGCCTCGTACCAGGCGGTGCCGTGGGCCACGACGGGGACGGCGGTGGACGGGACGGCGGACGCGTCGCGCGCGGACCCGTCGGTGACCCAGAGGTGCTCGGCGGGCGTGCCCCGGCGCACGAGCTCGGCGTGCACGGCGCGCGTGGAACCGTCCCCGGCGTAGAGGACGACGTCCTGGAGCGGCAGCCGGCGCTGCGCCGGGTAGTGCGCCGTGCGCAACCGGGCCTGGCGGTACGCGCTGCGCTCCGCCTCGTCGAGCGCGGGTGCGCAGTGCACCGTCAGCCGGTCGCCGTGGCGGCGGTCGAGCCGGAAGCGGGCCCCCGCGGCGTTCACCGGCAGAAGGGCGGCCAGCGCCGCGCCCACGCGCACGGGGCGCCCGTCCAGGAACACCTCCCAGTCACCCGCGCGGGGCGGCTGCGCGAGCACGGCGGTGAAGCGGTCCTCCGGGAGGCCGGCGGACGCGTGGGTTCCGGCGGACTCCCGGTCGTCGTCGGACCCGCCGGACCCGCCGGACCCGTCGCCCCCGTCGGACCCGTCGGGGGGCCGCTGCCCGGACGGTTCCCCGACGGGTCCGGCGGCCCCCGGCCGCCCGGTGGGGACGGTCACCGTCTCACCCAGGGTCGCGTGCCGCAGTTCGAGTCCGCCGGTCCCGGCCCCGTCGACGCGCAGCCCGCCGCACGGAGCCTGCCGCGCGCCGTCCACGTACGGGCGTCCGGAGAGGTCCACCACCAGGTGGCCCGCCGCGTCCGCGAACGCGGGGGGCGGCAGGTCCGGGGACGCCGCGAGCGGTACGCGTACGCCGTCCGTCAGCAGCTCCGCCCGCCAGGGCCCGGTGGCGGATCCGGCGGCGAGCGCGGCGAGCGGGATCCGCGCGCCGAAGCCGCCCGCGTCGTCGGTCCGCACCGGACGGACGAGCTCCGCGGCCCCCTCGCGTCCCAGGACGAGCGCGGTCGGCCGGGCGCCCCCGTACAGCGTGCCCGTCAGCTCCAGGGTGTCCGGCCCGTGGTCGTGGCCGGTGGCCAGCGCGGGCACCCGGCTCACCGTCAGCTGGAGCCGGCCGTCCCGGTAGCCGAGCACCGCGCGCAGCCCGCCGCCCAGGTCGCGGGCGAGGGGCTGGGCGGCCGCCGCCTCCACCGCGCGCAGCGCCGCCCGCCGTACGACACCGTGTCCGGCCACCACCACGCCCACCAGCCAGTCGCCCGGCCCCAGCCGCCCCGGACGGAGGGTCATCTCGAAGCCCGCGTGGTCGTAACCGTGCAGCTCCTGGCCGGAGTCGGCGGTGGCCCGGTCCGTGCGGACGGTGCGCACCGGCACGGCCCGCACCCGCCGCCCCGCCGCCTCCCGCACCAGTCCGGCCTTCAGCGAGTGCCGCGCCTTGCCGGCCGGGAGGTTGCGGACGTACGCGTACCCGCGCAGCCGCAGCGTGCCGTCCTCCTCCCACGCCGACTCCACCAGCCGCGCCACGGCGGGCAGATCACCGCGGCCGAGGCGCGCCGGGGCGCCCCGGTCCCGCGCGACCCCCGGGTGCACGGCGCGCCGCCTCCCCGGCGGGCCCGCGACGGTGAACGTGCCCGTCCCGTTGGCCCGTTCGAACTCCAGGAGGGCCAGCAGTTCCTCCACCCTGCGCTCCCGCACCAGCTCCCAGCGGACGCGCGCCTCCACCGGCAGACCCGCCAGCGCCGCGTCGCCCGCCCGGTCGAGGAAGGCGCCCGCGCCCGTCATGAACGCGGAACGGTAGGCGGGGCCGCCCATCGGCAGCCCCTCCAGGAAGTACACGAAGTCGTCCCGCAGGCACGAGGCGTCGTAGCGCAGCCGGTGCCCGGCGCCACGGTCCGCGAGGAAGGCACTGACCTCCTCACAGGCGGCGATCCGGTCCCGCACCCCGCGCACGTCCGTGCGCCGCCGGGTGATCGAGCCCTCCCGCACCCGCCAGCAGTAGACGTGCTCGCGCAGCACGTCCACCGTGCCGGCGAGGTAGTGCGCCGGGATCATCACCGGGGTGTCCTCGTAGAGCCTGCCCACCGGGAAGGTGAAGGCGTGCCGGTCCCAGAAGGAGCGCCGGAACACCTTGTTCCAGGCGACGCGGTCGGCCAGCAGCCTGGCGTCGCGGGTGATGTGGGTGCGGGGGCGGTCGGCGGTCAGCCAGCGGTACTGCCAGGCCTGCTGCCTGCCCCGCCCGTCGAGCCGCCACACGTTGCCCGTCACCAGGTCCGAGCCGGTCGACTCCAGGGACGCCAGCATCCGTTCGTACGCGTCGGGCACGAGGACGTCGTCGCTGTCGGCGAACGCCAGGTACGGGACGTCCGCCGAGGTGCGGGCGACGCCGGTGTTGCGCGCCGCGCTCAGGCCCGCGTTGGGCTGGTGGACACAGCGGAAGCGGTCGTCCCGGGCGGCGAACCCCTCGGCGATCCGGCGGCTCCCGTCGGTGGAGCCGTCGTCGACGAGCACCACCTCGATGTCCTTCAGGGTCTGGCCCGCCAGCGAGTCGAGGCACTCCTCCAGGTAGTCCTCGACGTTGTGCACCGGGACGACGACGCTGAGGAGTGGCTTCATGCCCGTCACAACCCGGAGGAGCGTCCCGGGTCACGGCGCTGACCCGAACGGGTGACGGGCTCTGGGGCGGACCGCGCGGTCCCCGTTACGCTCAGCCGCCATGCTGCTCAGTGTCGTCGTGCCCGCCCACCGTGTGCAGGGGTACCTGCGGGAGGCCCTGGAGTCCGTGACCGGGCAGTGGCCGCCCGGCGGGGACGGTGCCGACGGCCAGGAGCTGGTCGTCGTCGGGACGGCCGCCGACGGACTGGGCCTCGCCGTCGCACGGGAGTTCGCCGAGCGCGACCCCCGGGTGCGCGTGCTCGTCCTGGAGGGGCCCTGGGACACGGGCGCGGCCCGGGACGCCGGTGCGGCGGCGGCGCGCGGGACCTATCTGCTCTTCCTCGACGGGGACGGCCTGCTGCTTCCGGGGGCGTGGGCGGAGATCTCCGCCCGGCTGGCACAGGACCGGCCCGACGTGCTGCGCCTGGGCCACGACCGGACCGACTGGTGGGGTGCGGAGCAGCCCGGCGACGCCCTCCCGGCCGCCCGGAACCAGCTCTTCCGCCGGGCGTTCTGGGACACCCACCGGCTCCGCTTCACCGAGGGCCCGTACGGCGACGTCGTGCCCGTCCACCGTGCGCTGCTGCTCGCGTCGGACGCGGGCACCCTCGCCTCGCTCGACCGGGTCTGCGTACGCCGGAGGCTGCGCCGCGCCGGCACCTCCGCCACGGCGCCGGGCCGTGCGCACTTCGCCGTCATCGACGCGTACGACCGGCTGGCCGCCGGGACCGGCGGCGACCCGCGGATCACGGCCGCGCGCACCGCCCACCTGAGCGCCGTGCTCGACGACCCGGGGCGGATCGCCCCCGGCGACCGGCGCCGCTTCTTCCGGGCGGCGGGCCTCCCCGGCCGGTACTCCGTCCACCGGGTCCGGCGAGCCGCCCGCGCCGGGCGCGCCCGCGCGCGGGCCGTCGCGCGCGCCGCGCGCAAGTCGCTGCGCGCCCGCGTGATGAGGGCCCTCTACCGCGCCGACCTGCACCGCCGGCTCGACCCCCGCCTCGCCGTCTACGGCGCCTACTGGAACAGGGGCGTCGCCTGCAATCCGGCCGCCGTCTACGCCAAGGCCCGCGAACTGGTGCCGCACATCCGGGGCGTCTGGGTCGTCTCCTCCCGCCACCGCGACCGGATGCCGCCCGGGGTGCCGTACGTCATCGAGGGCTCCCGCGCCTACTGGCGGGCCATGGCCACGGCGACGTACCTGGTCAACAACTCCAGCTTCCCCGGCGGCTTCACCAAGCGGCCCGGCCAGACCTACCTCCAGACCCACCACGGGACGCCGCTGAAGACCATGGGCCTGGACCAGCTCCCCTACCCCGCCCTCACCGCGGGCGTGAGCCACGAGCGGATCCTCGCCCACGCCGACCAGTGGGACTTCAGCCTCTCCGCCAACCCGCACAGCACCGAGATCTGGGACCGGGTCTACCCGGCCCCGTACGAACAGCTCGCCTACGGCTACCCGCGCAACGACGTCCTGTGCGCCCCCGCTCCCGGACGGGCCGGCAGGATCCGGGCGGAGCTGGGCATCGCCCCCGGCGCGACGGTGCTGCTGTACGCGCCCACCCACCGCGACTACCGCAGGGGCTTCCTCCCCAGGCTCGACCTGGAGCGGCTCCCGCGCGTCCTGGGGCCCGGCTGTGTGCTGCTGGTGCGCGCCCACTACTTCTACGGGAGCCGGGCCGGGACCGGGGCGGGGGACCGGGTCATCGACGTCACCGGGCACCCCTCGGTCGAGGAGCTCTTCCTGGCGGCCGACGCCCTGATCACCGACTACTCGTCCCTGATGTTCGACTTCGCCTGCCTGGACCGCCCGATCATCGCCTACCTCCCCGACTGGGAGGCCTACCGCGCCGCCCGCGGCACCTACGTCGACCTGCTGTCCGGCCGCCCCGGCGACACCCCCGGGGCGGTCGCCACCACCGAGGAGGAACTGCTCGAGGTGCTGCGCGGCGGCGCCTGGCGGTCCCCGGAGGCGGACGCGCTGCGCGCCGCGTTCCGCAGCCGCTTCTGCCCCTACGACGACGGAGGCGCGGCGGAGCGGGTGGTGCGGCGGGTCTTCCCGGTGCCTCCGGAGTGAGGGCACGGGGGTCACCCGTACGGGGCGATCCCTCCGCACCCCGTCGTCGTTGTGCTCAACAGCGCGCGCGCACCGCAACGTTGGGAGAAGCTCATGCACCTGTCCGCCTACGAGCAGATGCGGCTCTGCGTCGAGGAGTACCTGCCCAGGACACGCAGGCACCGCGTCGTGGACCTCGGCTCACGGATCTCCGGCAAGCAGACCCGCACCCACCGCGGGCTGCTGTCGGACCACGACATCGACTACTTCGGGGTGGACGTCCTCGACGGGCCCAACGTCGACGCGGTGATGACCCGGCCCTACCGGATCCCGGCGAAGTCGCGGAGCGCCGATGTGGTGCTCTCCGGCCAGGCGTTCGAGCACATCCCGTTCTTCTGGGTGTCGATGATGGAGATCGCCCGCGTCCTCAGGCCCGGCGGTTACGCCTTCATCACCGCGCCCTCGCGCGGGCACGTCCACGACGCGCAGGACTGCTGGCGCTACTACCCCGACGGCTTCCGCGCGATGGCCGCCCACTCGCGCCTCGAACTCTGCGAGGCGTACACGGACTTCCCGCCCGTCAAGGGGATCTGGCACGACTACGCCTCCATCGACTCCAAGGCCGCCTACTGGGGCGACTCGGTGGGCGTCTTCCGCCGCCCCCTGCCCCACCGGCGGCCGGTGACCCGGCTGAAGAACGGACTGGCCGACCTCGCCGTGCGGGAGACGGCCGTGTGGTGGGCCAACAGGGCCGGGGGAGTGGACCGGGTACCGCTGCCGCGCCCGCTGGACGGCCGGGAGAGGTGCGGCCGTCCGGACGGCCGTGCGGTCCCATCAACTACAGGTTGACGAAAGATGACATGAGCCGCAAAGCGCGCGTACTGTCCGGGCCCATGGCTTGGCGCAACGCCGTCAACGGCGTCCTTCAGCAACTCACCGGATACCAGCTCAGGCGTGCGACCGTGCCCGCTCCGCGCTCCGCCCCCGAGGCCGCGCCGGCCCCGGAGGCGGTGAAGCCGGCCGCGGTGAAGCCGGCGGCGAAGCCGCAGTTCCCGGCCGACTACGACGACGAGGCGAAGGACATCATCCGTGCGGTGAAGCCGTACACGATGACCTCCCCGGAGCGGCTCAACGCCTTCGTCCTGGCGACCCGGCACATCGTCAGGCACTCCATCCCCGGGGACATCGTGGAGTGCGGTGTCTGGCGCGGCGGCTCCATGCAGGCCTGCGCCAGGACGCTGCTGACGCTCGGCGAGACCGGCCGCGACCTGTACCTCTTCGACACGTACGAGGGCATGACCCCGCCCACCGCGGAGGACCTGCGGCGGGACGGCAGGCCGGCCCGGGAACTGCTGGACGCGCAGGGCAAGGACCGGCCGATCTGGGCCGTGGCCTCCCTGGAGGACGTACAGGCGGGGTTCGAGAAGGTCCCGTACCCGAAGGAGCGCGTCCACTACGTGCGGGGCAAGGTCGAGGAGACCGTCCCCGGGCAGGCGCCGGAGCAGATCTCCATCCTCCGGCTGGACACCGACTGGTACGCGTCGACCAAGCACGAGCTCGCGCACCTGTACGGGCGCCTGGTGAGCGGCGGGGTGCTGCTGATCGACGACTACGGTTACTGGCAGGGATCGCGCCAGGCCGTCGACGAGTTCCTGGAGGAGACCGGCGAGCAACTCCTGCTGCTGCGCATGGACGAGGGCCGTATCGCGGTCAAACCCTGAGCGCGCAGCGCCCGTTGTGAGCCCCGTGCCTCCCCGGCACGGGGCTCGTTCCATACAGAGGAAGTCCGTTCGTCCGGAAGGATCGTGCGCAGCGCCATGGCACCCCGTCTCACCGTCGTCGTCCCGCTCTACAACGTCGAGGAGTACCTCGGAGCCTGCCTGGAGTCGCTGGCCGGGCAGACCATGGCCGAACTGGAGGTCGTCATGGTCGACGACGGCTCGACCGACGGCGGAGCCGACGTGGCGCTGGAGTTCTCCCGGCGCGACCCGCGCTTCCGGCTGATCCGGCAGAAGAACGCCGGGCTCGGGGCGGCGCGCAACGCGGGGGCGGCGCAGGCCCATCCGGACGCCCGGTACCTGGCGTTCGTCGACAGCGACGACATCGTGCCGCAGGGCGCCTTCGCCAGGATGACGGACGAACTCGACGCCTCCGGGTCGGACTTCGCGACCGGCAACGTCCTCAGGCTCCGGGCGAACGGGGCCCTCGAACAGTCCCCGATGTTCCGCAGGCCCATGGAGAGGTCCCGCCGGGCCACCCACGTCACCCGGGACTGGATCCTGCTCGGCGACCGCATCGCCTGCAACAAGGTCTTCCGCAGGGCCTTCTGGGACGAGCACGCCTTCGCCTTCCCGACGGGCGTCCTGTACGAGGACATCGCCGTGGTCCTGCCGGCCCACTTCCTGGCCCGGAGCGTGGACGTGGTGGAGGAGCCCGTCTACCACTGGCGGGACCGCGACGGCTCGATCACCACCCGGCGCGCGGTGCCCCGGGGCATCCGCGACCGGGTCACGGCCGTCTCCACGGTCAGCCGGTTCCTCGCGGACCGGGGCCTGGCCGAGGGGAAGCGGCGCTACGACGAGCACGCCCTCTCCGGTGACCTCTGGCTGTTCATCGAGGCGCTGCGGGACGGCGACGAGACCTTCCACGAGGCCTTCCTCACCCACGCCAACGCCTTCGCCGACACGGTCGACCCCGCCGTCCTCGACGGGCTGCCCCTGCACCTGCGGGTCAAGTGGCGGCTGATCCGGGAGCGCAGGACGGCGGAACTGCTCGCGCTCCTGGCGTACGAGTCCACCGACCGTGACACTTTCCACGTGCGGGGGCGGCTGCGGCCGCGGGCCCAGTACCCGGGCATCGACGCCCCCCTCCCGCGCAAGGTCACCGCGCTGTCCGCCGAGGACCTCCCCGTGCACGCGCACCTCACCGAGGCCGTGTGGCGGGACGGGCTGCTGCACCTCAAGGGGTACGCGTACGTCCGCAACGTCCCGGGCGCGACGGCGGGGGCCGGCTGGCTGAGGTCGGGACGCCGGGTCATGCCGCTCCGGCTGCGCGGGACGGGGACCGACGGGGCCGCGGCCGGATCGTCCCGCTCGCTGCACCGCTACGAACGGTCCGGCTTCGAGACCGTCGTCGACCCGCGCCGGCTGGTCACCCGGGGCACGGCACGCGGCGGCCGGACCCTGTGGAAGCTGGAATCCGTCGTGGTCGGCGCGGGACGGCCGCGCCGGGGGCCGATGCGGCTGCTCGGCAACCCGGCGGCGCCCGCCGTCCGGTACGTCGGCGAGCGGACCCGGGTCGTCCCGCTGCTCTCCGGCAACAAGCTGGAGCTGCGCGCCGAGCGGATCGACGCCGTGCTCGCCGGCCACGGTCCGACGAAGGCCGGGGACGGCGTCCGGATCGCGGTGCGGGTGCTGAACGGGGACGCGCCGACGGTCCTGCGGCTCCAGGAGTGGCGCACGAAGGAGACCCGCGAGTTCCCCCTGGCCGGTGAGGAGGGTACGGACGGCCGCACCCTGGTCGCCGAGGTGCCGCTGGTGACCTTCCGGGGCGCCGACGGCGACTGGGGTGTCCAGCTGGCCGGCGGGGCGGGCCGGCCGACGGTCGCGGCCCGCCCGGAGACCGACGCCGCGCGGTACCCGCTGCCCGGCGGCCGCGAGGTCTACGCCGCCGCCAACCCGTCGGGCGACCTGGTGCTCACCGACCGGGACGTGCGCCCCGTCGTCACGCGCGTGTCGTGGACGGACGGCGGCGGCCTGGCCCTCGAGGGGACCTTCCCCGCGGTGCGGGACCGCACCGACGAACTCGTCCTGCGCCACAGCGGCCACCAGGAGGAGAGCGGCTTCGCCGTGGAGCGCACCGGCACCGCGTTCCGCGCGGAGTTCTCCCCGGGCGCGGTCGACGGGCCCGGGGGCGTGCTGCCGCTCGCCGAGGGCCGGTGGTACCCCTTCCTGCGGGAGCGGGGCGAGACCGACCCGGAGCGCTACCTGCCGCTGCGCGTGGTGCACCAGCTGCACGCGGGCCTGCCCGAGCGGCGGGAATCGGCAGGGCGGTCCTTCACCCTGGAGCGGCGCTTCCACGACCGGCTCTGTCTGCGGTCGGACAGCGCCCTGCCGCCGGAGGACCGGGGGGCGTACGGGCAGCGCCTGCTGCGCGAGCGGTACGCGGACACCCGTGGCCGGGAGCTGTGGGACACCGTGCTGTACTCCAGCTTCGACGGGCGGCAGTACTCGGACTCGCCCCGCGCCGTCCACGAGGAGCTGGCCCGGCGCGGCACCGCGGTCGAACACCTCTGGGTGGTCAGGGACCAGCAGGCCGCCGTGCCCGCCGGGGTGCGCGCCGTCGCCCTGCACAGCGCCGAGTGGCACGCGGCCCTGGCCCGGAGCCGGTGGATCGTCACCAACACCCAGCTGCCCGAGTGGTTCGAGCGGGCGGAGGGCCAGTGCGTCGTCCAGACCTGGCACGGCACCCCGCTCAAGCGCATCGGCCGCGACCTGGCGGGCACCGCGCTCGCGGACACCGCGTACATCGAGTCGATGCCGCGGCGCGCGGCCCAGTGGAGCGTGCTCGTCTCGCCGAACAGCTTCTCCACGCCCGTCCTGCGCCGCGCCTTCGGTCACACGGGCGAGGTGCTGGAGTGCGGCTACCCGCGCAACGACCTGCTGTACGCGCCCGACCGTGCGAAGGCCGCCGCCGCCGTGCGGCAGTCGCTCGCCGTGCCCGACGGCAAGCGCGTCGTCCTGTACGCCCCCACCTGGCGGGAGGACCGCCCCAAGCGGGGCGGACGCTACGGGCTCGACCTCCAGCTGGACCTGGAGCAGGCGCGGAAGGCGCTCGGCGACGACCACGTCCTGCTGGTGCGCCGCCACTACCTGGTCGGCGGGAGCGTCCCGGAGAACGACTTCGTCCGGGACGTCTCGCGCCACCCGGACGTCGCCGGACTGATCCTGATCAGCGATGTGCTGGTCACGGACTACTCGTCCCTGATGTTCGACTTCGCCCAGACGGGCCGGCCCATGCTCTTCCACACCTACGACCTGGAGCACTACCGCGACACCCTGCGCGGCTTCTGCTTCGACTTCGAGAAGCTGGCACCCGGCCCGCTGATCGGCGACTCGGCCGCCGTCGTCGAGGCCCTGCGCGACCCGGACGCCGCGACGGCCGGACACCGCGAGGCCTACGCGCGCTTCCGCGAGTCGTTCTGCGATCTCGACGACGGGACGGCGGCGGCCAGGGTCGTGGACCGGATGCTGAAGGGGGTGCGGGCATGAGCGCGCCCGACGTCAGCTGTGTGGTCACCGCCGCGGAGGGCGGGGAGGAGGCGCTGACGGCGTCGGTGCGGTCGGTGCTCGACCAGAGCCTGCGCGCCGTCGAGGCCCTCGTCGTCCTGCCCGCCGGCGCCCCCGCCGCCCTGCGGACGGCCGCCGGATCGCTGGCCGGGCACGCCCCGGACCGCGTGCGGGTGCTCGACCCCGGTACGGACTCCGTCGCCTCGCTGCGCAACGCGGGCCTGGACGCGGCCCGGGGCACGTACGTCCTGGTGCTGGACACCGGGGAACGCCTCCAGCGGCACGCCTGCCGCACCCTCTGGGAGGCCGGCACGCGTACCCGCGCCGACCTGGTCGCCGGGGGCTGGAGCCGGCTCACCGGGGACGGGACGAAGGAGCAGGAACCCGCCTGGCAGCAGCCGCTGTTCCTGCGCTCCCGCACCGTCGGCCGCTTCACCGAGGCCCCCGAACTGGCCGTGCACGACGCCCTGGTGACCGGGTTCTGCGTGCGGCGGGCGGCGCTGGAGCGGCACGCGCTGCGCTACGACGAGGACCTCACCCACAGCGGGATCCTGTTCGGCCTCCTGGCGGCCGCCGTGGTCGGCCGGATCGCCCTCGTCCGCCGCCGGATCGTCTGCGGCCGGGCCGTCCCCGACGCGGGCCGGGACCTCGCCGGGCTCGTGGAGGCCCACCGGCGGGTGTGCCACGTGCTGGTGGCCCAGGGGCTCGCGGAACTGCGCGAGGAGCGGGACCGGGCCTTCCTGCTCGACCACCTCGTGCCGCTGGTGCGCGGCTTCCCCGAGCGGCCCGCCGCCGGGCGCGAACGCGTCGCGGCGACGGCAGCCCGGGTGCTGCCCGGCAGCGTCCCCGAACCGGTCCTGCTGACCCTGCCCCCCGTCGAGCGCGTCGGCGTCCGGCTGCTGGAGCGGGGCGACGCGGAGGGCACGCTCGGCGCGGCGTACGCCCTGCGGCGCCGGGGCACGGTGGCCGCGCCCCTCTCCGTGCGGGACGACGGGCGGGTGTACTGGCCGGGCGGGCCGGACCCCGTGCTGGACGTCACGGAACTCGGCCACCAGTACCGCCCGTTCGGCGAGCTGAAGCTGATGAACAGGCTCACCCGCTACGAGGTCCACGGCAGCCTGGTCCTGCTCGCGGGCAGGCTCGTCCTGCCCGCGCACACGGGCCCCGGCCCGGACGCGCCGCTCACGGCCCATCTGGAGTTCCGCGTACGCGACGGCTCCCGCACCTTCCGCGCGCCCGTCGACTCGCTGCGGCCCGACACCACGGGCATCAGCTGGTCCACCCGCGCCGATCCGGGCCGCCTGCTGCGCCCCTTCGGCGCGCGCGACACGGTGTGGGACGTGCGGATGGTGGTGGAGGACGGCCGCGACCGTGCGGTGAGCGACCTCTTCGCGCCGCACGACCTCGTCGGCCCGGAGGACCGCTCGCCCGCCCGGCCCCGGCTGGGCCGGGTCGCCGGGGACACCTGGGAGCCCTACATCACGCTCAGGGACCATCTGGCGCTCCGGCTGGAGGCCCGCCAGCTGCCCGCCCGCACGGCCCGCCGCCTGGTCCACTACGCCACGCACTTCCGTCCCGCCCGCCGGGCCAGGCTGCTGCTGCGGGCCCTGCGCAGGCGCCGCGACCGGCTGCACGCCCGGGGCTTCAAGGCCTCGGTCTACCGCTCCTGGCTGCTCCGGCTGCCCGTGCGCAGGGGCTCCGTGGTCTTCGAGAGCCACATGGGCACCTGCTACGGCGACAGCCCCCGGGCCGTCCACGAGGAGGTGCGCGCCCGGGGGCTCCGGCTGCGCTGCGTGTGGGCGTACGCCGAGTCACCGGACGGCTTCCCCCGCGACGCCCGGCTCGTGCGCCGCTGGTCCTGGCGCTATCTGTGGGAGCTGGCGCGGGCGGAGTACTGGGTCGACAACCAGGGCTTCCCGCAGGACCTCGACAAGCCGTCCGGCACCACCTACCTCCAGACCTGGCACGGATCGGCGTACAAGCGCATGGGGTTCGACGAGACCCGGGTGCGGATGCAGAACGCCCCGCAGCGCGAACGGCTCCAGCAGGCCGTGAACCGCTTCGACCACTTCCTCGTACGGTCCGGGCACGACGAGCGCACCCTGGCCCGCGCCTACCGGCTGCCCGAGGCGAAGCTGCTGCGCACCGGGTACCCCCGCAACGACGCCCTGCTGGCCGCGCGGGCCCGCGCCGAGTCCCAGGGCCGGCTCCCGCGTCCGGCGCTCGCGGCCGAGCTGGGCCTGCCCGACCACCGCCTGGTGGTGCTGTACGCGCCGACCTTCCGGGGAGGGCCCGGCAAGCGCAGGCGGCAGCGGCTCCTGCTGGACGCGGCGCGTTTCGCGGAACGCTTCGGCGACACCTGCACCCTGCTGGTGCGGGCGCACTACCTGGAGGCGGCGAGCCTGCCGGCCTGCCCGCCCGGGACGGTCGTGGACGTCTCGGACCACCACGACGTCAGCGAACTGCTGGCGCTCGCCGACGTCCTGGTCACGGACTACTCGTCGATCATGTTCGACTACGCCCTCCTGGACCGGCCGATCCTCCTGCTGGCCCCCGACCTCGACGCCTACGCCGCCGAGCGGGGCAGCTACTTCGACCTGCGGGAGAAGGCGCCGGGGCCGGTGGTGGCGACCGAGGAGGAACTCTTCGACGAGCTGGACCGGCTGAAGAGCGCGGACACCGCCCACCAGGAGCGGCGCGCCGCGTTCGCGGCCGAGTTCGGCGCCTACGACCGCGGGGACGCGGCCCGCGAGGTCGTCGACACCGTCTTCGCCCGGTACACCGCACCGTCCCGCACCGTCCCGACCGGGGAGGCCGGCCATGAGCCGCAGCCGTGACGTCTTCATCGTCTCCAACAGCACCGACGAACTCGGCGGTGTGACCGGCTGGACGCACCGGACCGCCCACCTGTTCCAGGAGGCGGGCCACCGGGTGCACACCGTCGGGATCCACGCCGCCGAGCGCAAGATGGCCCTGCCCGGTCCGCCCGGCTACCCGGTGACCGCCCTGTACCCGGCGCACCCGCCGACGCCCTGGGAGCCCCAGGGCCTGCGGGACCGCTTCCGGATCCCCGCCCGGCGCGCCGAGGCGCGCCGGGCGGCCCGCAAGAGGCGGGCCGTCGACCGGCTCTCGGAGATCTTCCGGGCGGCCGGGCCCGGCGGGGTGGTGATCGTCAGCCAGGTCTGGGCGATGGAGTGGGTGGGCGAGGCCGACACCGGGGACCTGCGGGTCATCGGGATGAGCCACGAGTCCTACGACTACTCCCGGGCGAGCCACCGCTACCGCTGGATCAGGAACCACTACCCGCCGCTCGACCACTGGCTGGTCCTCACCGAGGAGGACGCCGACAAGTGGGCGGGTGACGGGATGGACAACGTGGGCTTCATGCCCAACGCCCTGGCCGGGCTGCCCGACGTGCCCTCCCCGCGCCGCGAGAAGTCGGTCGCGAGCATCGGCAGGCTCACCGACCAGAAGGGCATCGACATGCTCCTCGACACCTGGGCGCTGGTGGCGCCGCAGCGCCCCGGCTGGCGGCTGGACGTGTACGGGACGGGTGAGGACGAGCCGGAGCTCAGGGCCCGGTGCACCGGGCTGGGGCTCGATTCCTCGGTCGGCTGGCGGGGGCGCACGGACGACGTTCCCGGCGCGCTCGCCGCCTCGTCCGTCTTCGTCCAGTCCTCCCGGGGCGAGGGGTTCCCCCTCGCGCTGTTGGAGGCCATGGCGAGCGGTGTGCCGTGTGCGGCGTTCGACTGCGCGCCGGGAGTGCGGGAGATCGTGCGCGACGGTGAGGACGGACTGCTCGCCCCCGCCGGGGACATCGGCGCGCTCGCCGACCGCCTCCTCAGGCTCACGGGCAACCCCCGGATGCGGGACGCGATGGGGGACCGGGCGCGCGCCAACGTCCAGCGGTTCTCGGAGGCGGGGATCATGAGCCGCTGGGAAGAACTGTTCGCGCTCCTGGAGCGCTGAGCCGGCTCGGGCTTCGGGACGCGGGACACGGGCCCCGGAGCGTGCCCCCGGGGCCGACGGCCGCTCCGGGTCCGGCAGCGGGGCCACGGGACGCGCGGGACGCGTGCCTCGTCGGGCCCGAGGCGGGCCCCGGAGCGCGGGACCGTGGCCCGTCGGGGCCGGGCGCCTGCCGCCCGTGCCGGGGCCACCGCGCACGGCGGCCCCGCCCCGCACGGCCCCGGGTTCACCCGTTCGTGTACTCCCGCACGGGTACCTGCCGCGGCACCCCGGTCCGCCCCCGGCCGGCCGGGGAGACGGGCGGCGGCATGGCCGAGGGGTCGTCCAGGAAGACCCGGCGCACCACCCGCTCCGCCGCGTTCCCGTCGTCGTAGGGGCAGAACCGGGCCCGGAACGCGGCCCTGCGCTGTGCCGAGCGGGGCCCGCGCCAGTGGTCGGTGGCGAAGATCTCGTGCAGCTCCTCCTGGTCCCTGGCCACCGCCCCGGGAGGAAAGGCCGCCGGGTCGAAGTAGGTGCCTCGGGCCGCCTCGTAGGCCTGCGCGTCCTCCAGGTGCAGGACGACCGGCCGGTCCAGGTTGACGTAGTCGAACATCAGCGACGAGTAGTCCGTGATCAGCCCGTCGGAGGCGAGGCAGAGCTCCTCGACGGACGGGTGCGCGCTGACGTCGATGATGCGCGGGTGCGGGGTGTGTCCGGCCGTGGCCCGGGCCGTCGCGTCCAGGTAGTGGGAGCGGGCCAGGATGACGAAGTGCGGGCCCAGGACGCGGACCAGCCGCTCCAGGTCCAGGGAGTGCCGCTGGGCGCGCCGGTAGTCGCGGTGGGTCGGCGCGTACAGCAGGGCGGTCCGGCCGGCCGGGACGCCCAGGCGCTCGCGCAGCCGCGCGGTCCTGCCGGGGTCCGCGCGGTGGAAGACGTCGTTGCGGGGGCTGCCGTACTCCAGCGTGGTGTAGCCCGAGGGGTAGGTGCGCTCCCACACCAGGGTGGAGTGCTGGTTCGCGGAGAGCGAGTAGTCCCACTTGTCGACGTTGCGCAGCAGCTGCTCGAAGTCCATGGAGCCGGCCGCCGCGGGCCGGTGCACGAGGTCGGTGCCCATGGTCTTCAGCGGTGTCCCGTGATGGGTCTGGAGCAGGATCTGGCCGCGTCTCTTCACGAGTCTGCGGTCGAAGTTGACGTTGTTCACGAGGTATCCGGAGCGGGCCAGGGCCGTCCAGTACGCGGCGGTACCCGGATGCAGCACCCGGGTCGCGGCCGGCACCGTGTGCGCGTCCTCGGGGCGGCAGATCCAGGAGGTGCGCAGCCCGGGCACGAGGGTCCTGGCCATGGCCTCCAGCGCCGCGGGGCTACAGGTGTAACCGCGGTGCCAGTAGGCGGCGAACACCGCGTCACCGCTCCGGACCGGCAGGCGCAGCTGGACGCGGTAGTGCAGCTGGAGGACCGCCCCGCGCACCGCCCGGTGCGCCGCCGATGCCAGGCGTCCGAGCCGGCCGCGCAGCCGCTGCGCGGCCCACAGCGCGCGGTACGTGCGGTGGGCGCCGAGCCGGAACAGCCCGTGCCGCAGGCGGGCGCGGCGGGGTACGGGGGCGCCCGGCGTGCGGTAGCGGCGGCAGTGGGCGCGGGCGCGCCGGAAGAACCGGGCCCGGGTCCCGCGCGGCAGCCGGTCCCGGGAGGTGTAGAGGGTCGAGAAGTGGTCGAGCATCCTGCGGAATATCACCGGGCGCCACACGGCGAGTTCGGGGCGGGCGTCGATGAAGGCGAAGACGCGGTCGTACTGGTCGAAGACGTCGAAGTGGCGGTGGGTGGTGGTGGAGAGGATGTTGCCCCGGCGCCGCTGGCGGTATCCCACGCAGACGGTGTCCAGCACGGCGATGGAGCCCGCGGCCATCAGCACCGGGTACGTCCAGGGGGTGTCCTCGTAGTAGCCGGGCGGGAAGGTGAAGCCCTCGGCCTCGATGAACGCGCGGCGGTACGCCTTGTTCCAGACGACCATCAGGACCTTCAGCAGTTCGGGCCGGTCCGCGAGCCGGAAGGAGGCGGGGCCGGTCTCGGCGAGGTGCTGGGCGAAGGTGTTGCGCACGCTCTCGCCCGACCAGTACGTCCGGGCGTAGTCGTAGACCAGCACGTCGGGCCCGCCCGTGGCGTCGAGCCGGTCGGCGATGGCCTGGAGCGCCTCGGGGGCGAAGGTGTCGTCCCCGTCGAGGAAGAGGAGGTAGTCCCCGGTGGCCCGGGCGACTCCGGCGTTGCGTGCGGGTCCGAGGCCGGAGTTGCGCGGCAGGTGGACCGCGCTGACCCGGGGGTCGCGTACGGCGTACTCATCGGCGATCGGGCCGCAGGCGTCCGGTGAACAGTCGTCGACCACGATGATCTCGTAGTCCTTGAAGGACTGGTCCAGCACGGAGTCGAGGCACGCGTGCAGGTACGCCTGGACCCGGTACGCGGGCACGATGACACTGAACCGGGGCACAACACATCCAGGGGTCGCTCGCGGGAGGGCAGGTGGCCCGCAAACGGCCGATGGAGTGACTTGGTTACGCGGAACGGGGCATCCGGGGGGAAGTGCGAGGCAGGGCGGCCCGTTCACGAGTGAACGGGCCGCCCTGATGTTGACGAACGCGTGTGCTGTTCGGTGTCCTGTGCCGACCGGCCCGCGCCTCCGGCTACTTGACCGCCCCGGCCATCACGCCGGACACGAACTGCCGCTGGAAGGCGAAGAACACCACCAGCGGGATCACCATGGAGACGAAGGCCCCGGGCGCCAGTACGTCGATGTTGTTGCCGAACTGCCGGACCTGCTGCTGGAGGGCCACGGTGATCGGCGGGGACCCGGAGTCCGCGAAGATCAGGGCGACCAGCATGTCGTTCCACACCCAGAGGAACTGGAAGATGCCCAGCGAGGCGATGGCGGGGCCGCCGAGCGGCATCACGACCCGTGCGAAGAGCCGGATCTCGCCCGCACCGTCCAGCCGTGCGGCCTCCAGCAGTTCGCGCGGGATCTCGGCGAAGAAGTTCCGCAGCAGGAAGATGGCGAACGGCAGGCCGAACGCCGTGTGGAACATGATCACGCCGAAGGTCGTCTCGAAGATCCCGATGGCGCCGAAGAGTTCGGACACCGGGATCAGGGCGACCTGCACGGGGACCACGAGCA
The DNA here is from genome assembly GCF_042886395.1 of Streptomyces sp. NPDC058008. Classification (NCBI taxonomy): domain Bacteria; kingdom Bacillati; phylum Actinomycetota; class Actinomycetes; order Kitasatosporales; family Streptomycetaceae; genus Streptomyces; species Streptomyces sp. NPDC058008. The sequence continues at coordinate 20,592 of NZ_JBHVQX010000001.1, forward strand.
GCCCCACGACCACCAGGAACCACCAGTCGCGGCCGGGGAACTCCATCCAGGCGAAGGCGTAACCGGCGAACGAGCCGATGACGACGACCAGGAGCGTGGACGGGACGGTGATCAGGACCGTGCTGAACAGGGAACCCGTGATGGTCGAGTTGTCCAGCAGGCGCTGGTAGTTGTCGAAGGTGAGCTCGGAGGGGGCGGTGAAGACCTTCCACCAGCCGGTCGCCGCGATGTCCTCGGCCCCGCGCAGCGAGGAGAGCAGCAGCCCGATCGTCGGCATCAGCCAGAACAGGGCCACCAGGACGAGGAAGACCCGCATGACGCCGCCGCCCGCCCGGGCGGCGATCCGCGCGCCGAGGGGCCGCCGGGCGCCGGTGCCCGCTCCCTTCCGTGGTACCCGCTCGGCCTGTCCGGCCTCTGCGGCCTCGGTCGTGGTCACCGGCGTCCCTCCTTCCGGATGCGGCGGATGTTGAACAGCATCACCGGGATCACCAGCAGCAGCAGGAGTACGGCGATGGCACTGCCGACCCCGAGGTCCGCGTCCGTGCCGAACGAGGAGCGGTAGAGCTGGAGGGCCAGGACGTTGGCGTCGTCCTGGGAGGAGCCCGGCGCGATGATGAAGACCAGGTCGAAGATCTTCAGGACGTTGATCATCAGGGTGACCAGGACCACCGCCAGCACGGGCGCCAGCATCGGCACCGTGATCCGGCGGAAGACCTGCCACTCGTTCGCGCCGTCCACCCGTGCGGCCTCGAGGAGTTCGCGCGGCAGACCTGCCAGTCCGGCGGCGATCAGCACCATCGCGAACCCGGCCCACATCCAGACGTAGCTGCCGATGATCCCGGGCGTCACGAGGGACGGCCCGAGCCAGTCGACACCGTGGTACGGCTCCCGGAAGTTGTCCGCCGGAAGCCGGAGCAGGGACCCGTCCGCCGAGGCGGGCAGGGTGAACACGCCGTCGGCGCCCGCCGTGGCGGTCGCGACGACCTTGCCGTCCTTCACCGCCTCGACGGTGAGGCCCTTGAGGCCGAGTTCCTGCGGGTCGACGACGTTGGGCCGGCCGCCGCCGCCCTTGGTGAAGTCGAGCCAGGCCGTCCCGGTGACGCCGTCACCGGACGCGGTGGCGGCCTTCGCGGGGACCGCGTCGTCCGGCATCTTCGCCGGCGCCACACCGACCAGCGGCAGGTTCACCGGCTCGCCGGCCCGCACCGGCTCCTTCGTCACGAAGGAGCCGCCGCCCGCGGCCTTCAGCGGATGGACGGGCAGCGGGTGCGCCTTGGGGAAGCCGGACGACTGCGCGAACGTGTCGTGCACGCCCACCGCCACCGCGTTGGCCACCCCGCGCTCCGGAGCCTGCTCGTACACCAGCCGGAAGATGATGCCCGCGGCCAGCATGGAGATCGCCATCGGCATGAAGACGACCAGCTTGAACGCCGTACCCCACCGGATCCGCTCGGTGAGCACCGCGAAGATCAGCCCCAGGGCGGTGGCGACCGTCGGCGCGAACACCACCCAGATCGCGTTGTTCTTGACCGCCGTCCGGATGGTGTCGTCGGAGAACAGGGCCCGGTAGTTGTCCAGGCCGGCGAATCCGGTGCCGGACTGGTCGAGGAACGAGCGGTAGACGGAGTACACGATCGGATAGACGACGAGTGAGCCGAGCAGCACCAGGGCCGGCAGCAGGAACGCCGCCGCGACCGCTCTCCTGGTGCCGGTCACGCTGCGGCGCGACCGTGTGCCCCTGCCCGTGCCAGGACGCTTGTCGGCGGGGGGCGCGCTTCCGGCGCCCCCCGCTGTCGCTGTGGTCACCCCGTCAGCTCGTGAACGCCTTGGCCGCGTCGGACTCCAGCTTGGCTTGAGTCCCCGCGATGTCCTTCGGGTTCTTCAGGAAGTCCTGGAGGGTCTTCCACTCACCCTTGCCGGGCGTCCCGCCGAACGACTGCGGGGCCTGGTCGGACATGTCGAACCGGACGTCGTCACCGGCGGCGATCAGCGCCTCGGCGATCTTGCGCTGGACGTCGTTCGGGTACGCCGCCGCGTCCAGGGCCTTGTTCGGCGAGATGAACCCGCCGGCCTCGGCCCAGATCTTCGCCGCGTCGGTCGAGGCGAGCCAGGTCAGCAGCGCCTGGGCGCCCTTGCTGTCCTTGAGCGCCACGGCGGCGTCGCCGCCCGTCACCACGGGGGAGTCCGCGCCGACGGCCGGGAACGGGAACACCTTGGCGTCCGTACCGATCTTCGCCTCGGTCTGCGCGATGTTGATCGAGACGAAGTCGCCCTCGAAGACCATCGCGCCCTTGGGCTGGTCACCGCCGGTGAACGTCTGGGTCACCGACACCGGGAACTCGGTCTGGAGCGCCCCGTCGGCTCCGCCGGAGATCAGCTCCGGCTTGCCGAACAGCTCGGCGAGCGTGGTCAGGGCGTCCTTGACGGACGGGTCCGTCCACTTGATCTCGTGCTTGGCCAGCTGGTCGTACTTCTCCGGGCCCGCCTGGGAGAGGTAGACGTTCTCGAACCAGTCGGTGAGCGTCCAGCCGTCCGCGCCGCCGACCGAGACCGGCGTGACACCGGAGGCGGAGATCGTCTCGGCCGTCGCGATGAAGTCCTTCCAGGTCTTCGGCTCGCCGGCTCCCGCGTTCTCGAACGCCTTGGTGTTGTACCAGACCAGGGACTTGTTGGCGGCCTTGAAGTAGACGCCGTACTGGGTGCCGTCGACCGCGCCGAGGTCCTGCCAGACCTTCGCGTAGTTCTTGCTCAGCTGGGCCTTCGCCTCCGCGCCCACCGGCTTGGCCCACTTCTTGGCCACGGCCTGCTGGACCGCGCCCACCTGCGGGATCATCGCGACGTCCGGCGGCTGGCCGCCCGCGATCTTGGTACCGAGGAAGTTGACGATCGGGTCCTGCGCGGGCACGAAGGTGACCGTGGCGCCCGTCCGCTTCTCGAACTCGGACAGCACCTTGGTGAAGTTGGTCTGCTCGGGGCCGGTCCAGACGGCCGCCACCGATATCTTCTCGCCGTCCAGCTTCGGCAGAGTGACGCCGGAGGCACTGTCCTGGCCCTTGCCGCCCTCGTCGCCGGCCTTGTCCTTGCCGGCGCCGTCGTCACCGCACCCGGTGAGGGCCAGCGCCCCGATCGCGGTGAACACCAGTGCGGCCCTACGCATGCGAAGGGTTCTGCGCATCCCTGCCCCGTCTCTCCTGCGCGCGCATGAGGGCGACCGGCACCAACGGTGGGACCCAGCGGTGCCGTTCACGTCTCACATCGTGCGGTTCACATCGTCCGTGCGAACCAGTCCTATGCCCGGCGCACCGGGGCCGCAATACCGCTGTCAGCGCCAACTCGGTGATCGTGATGGGCTCGTGACGTCACGTCGGGAAACAGCGGGTGCCCGCCTCGATCACCCGTGCGGAAGCACGGTCCCGCGCGCCCCGGGCGTCACGGGACCAGCGGGGGCAGCGGCTCGGCGTTCACCGAACGGGCCGCCCTCTCCAGGGCGCTGGCCAGCAGGGCGAGGTCGGTGGGTCCGTTGCCCAGCTCGCGGACCGGGCGACGGGCGGGCGGATCGCCCATCCGCTCCCACTCCAGCGGGACGACGGTGGGGCGCAGGGTCGCGGTGCGGGGGATGCGTCCGGTGACCCGGCCGCCCTGGAACGGTGTCACCCGGCCGTCCGGATGCCCCAGACGGCCCCGGCCCGGCGCGGCCTCGTCCGGGGACGGGGGGACGACGGGCGGGTCCAGCACGATGCGCAGCCGCGCGCCCCGGGCCAGGTCCGTGTCCTCGGTGCGGTCGGGGCGGGCGGAGGTGGCGACCAGGTGCACGCCGAGCCGCCCGCCGTCCCTGGCCACGGCCTCCAGGACGCGGACCACGGACCCGGCGGACGGCCGGCCGGGGCTGCCGAGCGCAGGGGCGACCAGGGCGTCGAAGTCGTCGGCCAGGACGACGATCCGGGGAAGCGGGGAGGGCCCCGGGTCCACCGGCCGTGCCGCGGCGGGCCGCAGTCTCAGGGTGCCGGTGGCGGGCGATTCGAGATCGCCGCGCTGTTCGGCCGTGCCCGCCGTGCCGCGGCCGGCGACGCCCCGCGACTCCTCGTACCTGGCGTGCCATTCGGTGAAGTCCAGGGTGCCGAGCAGCTCGGCCCGGCGCTTGAGCTCGCCGCCCAGTGCCTGGGCGAACTCCCGCATGCGCACCGGGTCGGAGGCGACCAGGTGCGTGAAGACGTGCGGCAGCTCCGTGCAGGGGCCCAGCCCCTCGCCGCGCTGCCCATGGTCGCCGCCCGCCCCGTCGATCAGGAGTATGCCCAGCCGGTCGGGGCGCGCGGCGGCGGCCAGGGAGGCGGCGACGGCGCGCAGCAGCTCCGTACGGCCACTGCCGGCGGGGCCCTCGATCAGCAGGTGCGGACCCTCGTCGTCCAGATCGACGGAGAGCGGTCCCCTGGGTCCGGCGCCCAGCACGATCACGGGGCGTCCCGCGTAGGCGGAGGAGGCGGTGGCCCCGTCCCCGCTGTCCCGCCGCTGCGCACCGATGCGGGGCCCGCCGCCGCTCGCGGGCGTGTAGGCGGAGCGCCCGGAGCCCGAGCTGGTCGGACCGCTGCCCCGGAACGGGGTGCGCCCGGAGTCGGGGGACTCGCGCTGCGCACCCACCCGGGGCCCGGCGCTCAGCGTGCGGCCGGAGTCCGTGGTGTCCAGGTCCTGCGCGCCGTGCGCCGGCGTGCGGACCGTGGCGCCCGGCTGGTTCTCGGCGGTGGAGGCCCAGCGGGCCATCAGGGACGCCGGGGTGGCCCGGGCGAGGCCCAGCTCGTCCAGCAGACGCGCGGACGGGGGCAGGGCCGCGGCCATGGGGCGGCCGGGCAGGGCCGCCGAGCCCTCGTCGCGCAGGGGCGCCAGGGCGCGCCCGAACCGCTCGGCCCAGGCGACGGACACCGCGTCCACCGCGGCGACGGTGCCGTGGCCCGCCGCCTGGCCGCCCGCCGTGCGCAGCAGCCGCAGCGCGGTGGCCACGTCGCCGCTCAGCATGGCGACCGCACCGCACTCACGGAAGGCGATCGAGGCCCGGCAGGCGGTGTCGTAGGTCGCCGCGACCGGGGAGGTGGGGGAGGCGGCCGGGGCCTCGGCCAGGCAGATCAGGTGGATTCCGGAGGCCGCGCCCGCCCCGGCCAGCCCCGCCGTGGTCTCGCGCAGCGCCGAGGAGCCGGGGTCGCCGTCCACGATCACCACGGTGTACGGCCCGTCGTGGCGGCGGGCGGCCTCGGCCACCGCGTCACGGCCGGCGCTCGCCCAGCCGGGGCCCAGCGGCCCTTCGGCCATACGGCGTGCCAGCTCCGCCGCGCGGGCGCCGGCCTGCTCGCGGTCGTACGCGAGGAGCAGGCGGCAGTCCTGGCCGTGCATGGGGCGCAGATGGGGCAGCCAGCCGAGCCACGCCCACTCGCGCCGCCGCTCCTCCGGGCTCCGGGCCCGGTCCGTGCTGATGAGCACGATCTCCAGGTCGAACGGGGAATGCAGGGCGGCGAGCTGCGCGACCGTCGAACGGGCGAGCCCGGACAGCCGGGCGCGCGGCCCCGCGAGCCCGAGCGAACCGGCCTCCCGCAGTCCCACGGTGACCGGTACGGCGGGCAGATCGGCCCGCTCCGTCGTCCCGAGCCGTACGACCAGGGCCTCGGGGTGCGCGGCGTCGCGCTCCCACAGGCGGGGGCCGGGGCCGAGCGCCGTGAGGAGCACGGTCGCGGGGTCCGGCCAGGTCCCCGCGGGGGCGGAGGGGGAGGGGTCGGGCGCGGAGGGGGCGTGCGGGGCGGACCCGGGGTCCGGTCCGGCCGCCGTCGGGTCACCGGGCGGCGCCGTGTGCGTCTGCTCCCCCTTGCCGGCCGTGAACCGGCGTGCCCAGGCGCCTATGCCGCCGCGCCGGGGGGCCTCCGGGTCGGTGAGCGGGGTGCCGCGGCCGTGGGTGAGGTGCGGGGCGGGCTCGTCCCGCCGCGCGTCGTGGCCGGCCGGGCCCTGCCCGTACACCTCGTGCGTGCCGTGTCCCACGAGGCCGTGGGCGTGGCCGCGCCCCTCGGCGGAGGCCGGGCCGGGGGCGGGCTCACGGTCCGGTCCCTGGGCGGTCGCCGCGGGCTCCGCGCGTGCCACCCGCAGGTGGCCCTCGCCGTCCGGCGCCGTCGCCAGGGTGGGGGTGCGTGAACCGGGCGTGAGCCGGAGCGTGGACTCACCGAGGCGCAGCAGGGCGCCCGGGGGCAGCCGGACCGGGCGGTCGTGGACGTCGGCGCCGTCCAGCGAGGTGCCGTTGGTGGAGCCCAGGTCGGCGACGGACACCCGTCCGTCGTCGGTGACGGTCACCGCGCAGTGCAGCCGTGAGACGTCGGGATCGTCGAGGGGGACGTCGGCCTCGGCGGAACGGCCGATCCGGATCTGCCCGCCGTGCAGCAGGTGGACCCCGCCGGCGTCCGGCCCCGCGATCACGTGCAGCCGGGCGGGAACGGCGTCGTCGGTGGCCTCGTCGTCGCCGGGGACCTGGAGCGAGAGCACCGTGCCGTCCACCAGCGGAGGCTCGCCGAGCGCGCAGCGCTGCGGGTCGAGGCGCTCGCGCCCCGCGTACAGCACGGTGGCGCCGCCGCCCAGGGAGCCCTCAGGGCCGGAGACCGCCGCGGCCAGGCCGGAGGCGACGGTCGCGAGGGCCGTCCCGGCCGGGGCGGTCACGAGCACGTCGCAGGCGCGCGCCGGGGTCTGGCCGCTGCGCGGCGCGAGGACGGTCAGCCGGATCTGCATCGCCGTCAGCGGTCCCTTCTGCGCGGGGTGCCCGGCAGGGGAAATGCCCTGTGATTCCCCCCACCCGGCACGGACGCGTCGTCCGGTTCAGGTCGTCACGGAGCGTGAGGCTTCCGACCTCACAGTTCCGTGCTGGAGGCATCCTCGCACCTGCCACCGACAACACGCCCGGGGGTGGCCGCTTAGTGATCTTGAATGGCCGAGTGTGGGTGCAAAAGTGCCTGCTTGGTCCTGCCGCGGGCGTCCTGCACACTCGTTCGGCAACCAACTCTTCCGTGTGGGCGTCTTCCCGCTGACACAGCGGCAACACGACCGGAGGACGACCGGCCGGTGCCCCGTTCGGCGGCACTAGAGTGGTCCGGAACATCCGGGCGGGTCCGGGGGGACCGCAAGCACAACGACCAGCAGGGAGCGCATGACGTGCGGCCGGTAGGCAGCAAGTACCTGCTCGAGGAGCCGCTCGGACGCGGCGCCACGGGCACCGTCTGGCGAGCCCGCCAGCGGGAGACCGCGGGCGCCGAGGCGGCCGTCGCCGGGGAGCCCGGCGAGACCGTTGCGATCAAGGTGCTCAAGGAGGAGCTCGCCAGCGACGCGGATGTCGTCATGCGGTTCCTGCGCGAGCGCTCCGTACTGCTGCGGCTCACCCACGCGAACATCGTGCGCACCCGGGACCTCGTGGTCGAGGGCGACCTCCTCGCCCTGGTGATGGACCTGATCGACGGTCCCGACCTGCACCGTTACCTCCGCGAGAACGGTCCGCTCACCCCGGTCGCCGCCGCGCTGCTCACCGCCCAGATCGCGGACGCGCTGGCCGCCAGCCACGCCGACGGCGTCGTGCACCGCGACCTCAAGCCGGCCAACGTGCTCCTCGACGAGCGCGACGGCGAGATGCACCCGATGCTCACCGACTTCGGCATCGCGCGCCTCGCGGACTCCCCGGGGCTGACCCGCACCCACGAGTTCGTCGGCACGCCGGCCTACGTGGCGCCCGAATCGGCCGAGGGCCGTCCGCAGACCTCCGCCGTGGACGTCTACGGCGCGGGCATCCTGCTGTACGAGCTGGTCACCGGCCGTCCGCCGTTCGCCGGGGGCACCGCCCTGGAGGTCCTGCACCGCCACCTCAGCGAGGAGCCCCGCCGCCCCGGTTCCGTCCCCGAGCCGCTGTGGACGGTCATCGAGCGCTGCCTGCGCAAGGACCCGGACCAGCGTCCCAGCGCCGTGAACCTCGCCCGTGCGCTGCGTACGGTCGGCGCGGGTGTCGGCGTGCACGCGAACTCGGCGCAGATCGCGGCGGCCGAAGGCGTGGGCGCCCTGCTCGCCCCCGACCCGGCGCCCGCCGCCGTCCCGGACACCCCGGGCGCGGCCGACCCGACCCAGGTGCTGCCGAGCAACGCCGGCTCGTACGACCCGGCCGCCGCGACCAGCGTGATGCGGCAGACCCCGGGCGGGGGCGGCCAGGCCGACCCGACCGCGATGATGCCGCCCGTGCCGCCGCACCCCGACGACCCGCACCCGTGGCAGTCCCAGCTCCGGGCCGCCAGGGACCGCAACGAACAGACGCAGGTCCAGTACCTCGACCCGGACCAGGACCCGCTGCGCCGCCGCCCCCAGCGCCAGCAGCCGCCGCCGCAGCAGCCGCAGCGCCAGCAGCCCCAGCGCGCCCAGCAGTACCCGCCGCAGCAGCAGCCCCAGCACTACCAGCCGCAGCAGCAGCCCCCGCAGCAGCAGCGCCAGCCGCAGCAGCGCCAGCAGTACGCGCCCCCGCAGCAGCCGGCGCCCCAGGCCCCGGCTCCGGCCCCGCGCCAGCCCAGGCAGCGCAACGCCAACCCGATGCGCATCCCCGGCCTGGGCTGCCTCAAGGGGTGCCTGTTCTCGGTGGTGCTGCTGGTCGTCGCCGCCTGGCTCATCTGGGAACTGACGCCGCTTCAGGACTGGATCGCCCAGGGTCAGAGCTTCTGGGACGCCCTGGGGGACGGCATCAGCAGCGTGACCGGCTGGTTCAAGGAGCTCGGCGGCACGACCGGCCAGTAACGCCACCGTCCTGTGTCTTTGTCGACTTCCGCGGGCCCGATTCGCCCGCGGAAGTGAAGGTTGGCGCCGTCCCGGGCACGCAACACCCCGTTCGCCGCGTAACTTTGTCGACCGGGGGTCAACGCCAGCCGCTGAGGGAGCAGTCTTGGCACGGAATATCGGCAGCCGGTACACCGCTCACCAGATCCTGGGGCGCGGCAGCGCCGGAACGGTGTGGCTCGGCGAAGGGCCCGAGGGCCCCGTCGCGATCAAGCTGCTCCGCGAGGACCTGGCGTCCGACCAGGAGCTCGTGGGCCGCTTCGTACAGGAACGCACCGCCCTGCTCGGGCTCGGCCACCCGCACGTCGTCGCCGTCCGCGACCTGGTGGTGGACGGCACCGACCTGGCCCTGGTGATGGACCTCGTGCGGGGCACCGACCTGCGCACCCGGCTGGACCGGGAGCGCCGCCTGGCGCCCGAGGCCGCCGCGGCGATCGTCGCGGACGTCGCCGACGGGCTCGCCGCGGCCCACCGCGCCGGGGTGGTCCACCGCGACGTCAAGCCGGAGAACATCCTGCTCGACATGGAGGGCCCCCCGGGCCCCGGCGGTTCGCACCCCGCGCTGCTCACCGACTTCGGCGTCGCCAAGCTGATCGACACCCCGCGCCGCACCAAGGCCACCAAGATCATCGGTACGCCTGACTACCTGGCCCCCGAGATCGTCGAGGGCCTCCCGCCGCGCGCCGCCGTGGACATCTACGCCCTCGCGACCGTGTTCTACGAGCTTCTCGCCGGCTTCACCCCCTTCGGCGGCGGCCACCCCGGGGCCGTCCTGCGCCGCCACGTGACCGAGACGGTCGTCCCCCTCCCGGGCATCCCCGAGGAGCTCTGGCAGCTGCTGGTCCAGTGCCTGGCCAAGGCCCCGGCCTCACGGCTGCGCGCCTCCGAGCTCGCGACCCGGCTGCGGGAGCTGCTCCCGCTGCTGTCCGGGATACCCCCGCTCGACGTCGACGAGCCGGGCGGCGAGGCGGAACCGCAGGCGTACGACGAGCAGCAGTACACCCCGGCGCCCGAGGAGCCCCGGCGCCGCGGCGCGGTCCCGCTGGTGCCCGGCTCCTCGCCGGACTCCAACCGGGACACCCACACGAGCATGCGCGTGCCCGCCCCGGACGAGCTCTCCGGCGGCCCGCTCGGCACCGCCCGCGCGCCGCGGGCCCCCGGCCGCCCACGCCCCGGCTCGGCCCGCAACAGGGCGGCGGCCGTCCGCAAGCGCCGGATCACCCTGGGTGCCGCAGTCGTGGCCCTGTGTGCGGCGATAGGGGTGGGCGGCTGGTTCGCCGCGAGCGGCGACGACCCGGGCCCGGCCCCCGAGGACACGCGGAACTCGGCGCCGGCGGCCCCCTGAGAGGCGCCCCGGAGGGGCCGGGATCCGGGGGAGGGACGGGTTCACCCGTCCAGCCGTTACGCTGGACCCGTGGCAGTCGTCGATATTTCCGAAGAGCTGAAGTCCCTCTCCTCGACCATGGGGTCGATCGAGGCCGTCCTGGACCTTGATGCGCTGAGGGTCGACATCGCCGCGCTCGAGGAGCAGGCGGCCGCGCCGTCCCTCTGGGACGACCCGGAGGCGGCGCAGAAGATCACCAGCAAGCTTTCGCACCTCCAGGCCGAGGTCCGCAAGACCGAGGCCCTGCGCGGCCGCATCGACGACCTCGAGGTGCTCTTCGAGCTCGCCGAGGACGAGGGTGACGCCGACGCGCTCGCGGAGGCGGAGACCGAGCTGGAGTCCGTACGCAAGGCGCTGGACGAGATGGAGGTCCGCACGCTCCTCTCCGGCGAGTACGACGCGCGCGAGGCCCTGGTCACCATCCGCGCCGAGGCCGGCGGCGTCGACGCCGCCGACTTCGCCGAGAAGCTCCAGCGCATGTACCTGCGCTGGGCCGAGCGGCACAACTACAAGACCGAGGTCTACGAGACGGCGTACGCCGAGGAGGCCGGCATCAAGTCGACCACCTTCGCGGTCGAGGTCCCGTACGCCTACGGCACGCTCTCCGTCGAGCAGGGCACCCACCGGCTCGTCCGGATCTCGCCGTTCGACAACCAGGGCCGCCGCCAGACGTCCTTCGCGGGTGTCGAGGTGCTCCCCGTGGTCGAGCAGACGGACCACGTCGAGATCGACGAGTCCGAGCTCCGCGTCGACGTGTACCGCTCCTCGGGCCCCGGCGGTCAGGGCGTCAACACCACGGACTCCGCGGTCCGCCTGACCCACCTGCCCACCGGCATCGTGGTCTCCTGCCAGAACGAGCGCTCGCAGATCCAGAACAAGGCGTCCGCGATGAACGTCCTCCAGGCGAAGCTCCTCGAGCGCCGCCGCCAGGAGGAGCAGGCGAAGATGAACGCGCTCAAGGGCGACGGCGGCAACTCCTGGGGGAACCAGATGCGTTCCTACGTCCTGCACCCGTACCAGATGGTCAAGGACCTGCGTACGGAGTTCGAGATGGGCAACCCGGAAGCGGTCTTCAACGGCGAGATCGACGGGTTCATCGAGGCCGGCATCCGCTGGCGCAAGCAGAGCGAGAAGTAGCACCCGGCCGCGAGGCCGCCGGGCCCGGACAGGATTCCTGTCCGGGCCCGTTCGTGTTCCCACCCCGCCACGGGCGGCGCGGAGTTGAGAAGATGGTGTGGCGAATGAGTCACAGTCGTGATTCCGAATAGCCGTCAAGAACCCCCATAGCGGCCCGTATCCCCCGGAACGGCCTTGACGTAGTCCTTAACTCTGGACAGGGTGCTAGAGCAGCACGCGTATGTCTGGGACAGGTGTGATCGGGGGCGGGCGGGATGACCACGTACGGCGTGGGCCCTGCAGAGAAGGTGACCCCGCAGGGCCGAGGACCGCATATGGCTGCTCCATCGACGAGATCAGCTACTGGGGGTAGCAACAGATGACGAAGAAGACGCGAATCCGCGTCGCGCGGATAGCCGCTGGTGCGGTTATCGCCGCAGGTGCCTCGCTCACGGCAGCGGGCGCCGCCCAGGCCGCGGGCATCGGCCTCGGCCTCGGGATCGACGGGGACGACGCCACCGCGAGCGTGAGCCTCCAGGTCGGGAACGGCGACGAGGAGCCGACCGTCGAGCCGCCGAACCCGGGGGAGCCCACCGAGGAGCCCCCGACCGAGGAGCCTCCGACCCAGGAGCCGCCCACGCAGGAGCCTCCGACGCAGGAGCCCCCGACCGAGGAGCCTCCCACCCAGGAGCCTCCGACGCAGGAGCCCCCGACCCAGGAGCCCCCGACCGACGGCCCGACCGACGAGCCGACCGACGGCCCGACGGAGGGTCCGACCGACACGCCCAGCGACGGGGTCACCTCCGCGCCGTCCGACCCGTCCTACCCGGACGCCGGTGGCAACACCGACACGGACAGCGCCGGCAACAAGCCGGTCGAGCAGGGCAAGGGCAAGGACGAGCTCGCCGAGACCGGTGCGGCCGAGACGACGTTCCTGCTGCTCGGCGCCGCGACGATGATCGCCGGTGGTATCGGCTTCCGCATCCTGCCGCGTCTGGCGGGCGGCGGTCGCACGGCCGCCTGACGACCGTCAGGGCACGCTGAAGGGCCCGGGAGAGCCGTCACGGCCTCCCGGGCCCTTTCGTGTACCGGAACCGCTCCTGCGGTCGTACGTCCCCGTCGCGGAGTCCCCGGGCGGTGCCCCGGGCCCCTTCCGGGCATGCCACAGCGCCGCGCGGCCCAAGGGCCCCGCGGTCAGACGGCCTGGTGCGCCAGCAGGGCCAGAGCGGCGACCAGGATCACCATCAGCGCCACCAGCATCGCCGGGTTGAGCCCCGCGAACGGACCCTGCTCCTGCATCCGCTCGCGGCTCGCGCGGCAGACACGGCAACGGCCCTCGCTCACGGGTGACGCGCAGTTCGCGCACACCAGTCGGTCGTAGGTCATGCGCAGTCCTCCTCCCGCGCGGCGGGAGCCGCATTCACGTTCTCTCCGCACAACGCTCCGGGAAACGCAACTGTTCCCCTACCACTGTGCCAGCTCGGGCCCGTTTCGGCGCGGCCCACCGGGCGAGGTCCGGCACGCCCCGTTTCGTTCCCTGCCGCTTTCCGTCACAAATCGCTCATTGCCGGACGCCGACTGCACGCGCTCACCCGGTTCGCGTATGGTCACGCTCACCTACCCCCGGCCGACCGTGGTGCATCCGTGATCCGATTCGACAACGTCTCCAAGACCTACCCGAAGCAGAGCCGTCCAGCTCTCCGGGACGTCTCACTCGACATCGAGAAGGGTGAGTTCGTCTTCCTGGTCGGTTCCTCCGGCTCCGGCAAGTCCACCTTCATGCGGCTCATCCTCCGTGAGGAGCGCGCCAGCACGGGCATGGTCCACGTGCTCGGCAAGGACCTCGCACGGCTGTCCAACTGGAAGGTGCCGCAGATGCGGCGCCAGCTGGGCACCGTCTTCCAGGACTTCCGGCTCCTCCCCAACAAGACCGTCGCCGAGAACGTGGCCTTCGCGCAGGAGGTCATCGGCAAGCCGCGCGGTGAGATCCGCAAGGCCGTGCCGCAGGTTCTCGACCTCGTGGGTCTGGGGGGCAAGGAGGACCGCATGCCCGGTGAGCTCTCCGGTGGTGAGCAGCAACGTGTCGCGATCGCGCGGGCGTTCGTCAACCGCCCCATGCTGCTGATCGCGGACGAGCCGACCGGCAACCTCGACCCGCAGACCTCCGTGGGCATCATGAAGCTGCTGGACCGGATCAACCGGACCGGCACCACCGTGATCATGGCGACCCACGACCAGAACATCGTCGACCAGATGCGCAAGCGCGTCATCGAGCTCGAGCAGGGCCGTCTCGTACGTGACCAGGCGCGTGGCGTCTACGGCTACCAGCACTGAGCCTCTGCACGAGCATCGAGTACTGAAAGGACGCCATGCGCGCCCAGTTCGTCCTGTCGGAGATCGGCGTCGGTCTCCGTCGCAACCTCACGATGACCTTCGCGGTCGTGGTCTCCGTCGCCCTCTCGCTCGCCCTGTTCGGCGGTGCGCTGTTGATGCGCGAGCAGGTCAGCTCGATGAAGACCTACTGGTACGACAAGGTCAACGTCTCGATCTTCCTCTGCAACAAGAACGACGCCAAGGACGTGCCCAAGTGCGCCAAGGGCGCCGTCACGGCGGAGCAGAAGAAGGAGATCAAGGCGGACCTCGAGAAGATGGAGGCCGTGGAGAAGCCGGTCCTCTTCGAGACGGTCGACCAGGCGTACAAGCACTACCAGGAGCAGTTCGGCGACTCGCCGATGGCCGGCAACATCACGCCGGACCAGATGCAGGAGTCGTTCCGGGTCAAGCTGAAGGACCCGCAGAAGTACAAGGTGGTCGCGACGGCCTTCGCGGGCCGTGACGGGGTGCAGTCCGTCCAGGACCAGCGCAGCATCCTGGACAACCTCTTCGGGCTGATGAACGGCATGAACGTGGCCGCGATCTTCCTCATGGGGCTGATGCTGGTCATCGCGCTGATGCTCATCGTGAACACCGTCCGCGTCTCGGCGTTCAGCCGGAGACGGGAGACGGGCATCATGCGGCTGGTGGGGGCCTCGGGCTTCTACATCCAGATGCCGTTCATCATGGAGGCCGCCTTCGCCGGCCTGATCGGCGGACTGCTCGCCTGCGTGATCCTCATCGCCGCGCGGTACTTCCTGATCGACGGCGGACTCGCGCTCCAGGAGAAGCTGAACCTGATCGACTTCATCGGCTGGGACGCGGTGCTCACGAAGCTCCCCCTGGTCCTCGCGATCGGTCTGCTGATGCCCGCCGTTGCCGCTCTCTTCGCGCTGCGCAAGTACCTCAAGGTGTGACGATCGCCCCGTCCCGCGTACGGCCGACGAGCCGTACGCGGACGGGGCGTTGTCCTAGACTCGGCCCCATGCCGGGCCATACGTACCATGTGAGACCCCGTGGGATCCGCCGCGGGGCGGCCCTGACGCTGGTGTTCGCGAGCGTGCTGGCCACCGCCGCGGCCACCGGGTCCCTGCCCCGTGAGGACGACACGGCCACGGAGATAGAGACCAGGGCGGTGTCCTCCACCGTCGGTTCCGTGGACCGTGAGGAGATCGTGGACGCGGCGGCCGACGCCGAGGCCGACGGGAAGTCCGGTACGGACGCCGCCGAGGAGGTCGTCAGCCGCAGCGGTGACCGCTGGGGCGCGGTCTACGACGAGCGGGAGTACGAGGAGTTCGAGCAGGCGCTCGACGGCGCGTACACCGGGGTCGGGATCTCCGCCCGCCGCACGGCCGGCGGAGACGTCGCCGTGAGCGCGGTCCAGGCCGGCGGCCCGGCGGACCGGGCCGGGGTGCGCGAGGGCGACCTGCTGCGCGCCGTGGACGGCCGCGCGGTCGGCCGCCGCCCCGTCGCCGACGTGGTCGCGCTGCTGCGCGGGGACCGCACGAAGGCGGCCGAGGGGACCCCGGTGGTGCTCGGACTGAGCCGTGGCGGGCACCCCTGGGCCACGACCCTGCGCAGGGCCCGGCTCAGCACCGATCCGGTGAGCGTCCGGCGGCTCGGTCCTGGCCCCTCGGCCGCCGTGCTGATCAGGGTCGCCGCGTTCACCAAGGGCGCCGGCACCGCGGTGCGCGACGCGGTGGACCGGGCGCCCGGGGACGCCGGGATCCTCCTGGACCTGCGGGCCAACGCGGGCGGCCTGGTGACCGAGGCCGTCACCGCCTCCTCCGCCTTCCTGGACGGAGGGCTCGTCGCCACCTACGACGTGCACGGCGAGCAGCGGGCCCTGTACGCCGACCCGGGCGGGGACACCGGGCGGCCGGTGGTCGTCCTGGTGGACGGCGGGACGATGAGCGCCGCCGAACTGCTGACGGGCGCCCTGCAGGACCGCGGGCGGGCGGTGACCGTCGGGTCGAGGACCTTCGGCAAGGGATCCGTGCAGATGCCCAGCAAGCTCCCGGGCGGCTCGGTGGCCGAGCTGACCGTGGGCCACTACCGCACTCCGGCGGGCCGCAGCGTCGAGGGGAGCGGCATCACACCGGACGTGAAGGCCGGCCCGGAGGCCCAGCGGGAGGGCGAAACGGTATTGAGTGGCCTCGGGGGTGGGTCGTAGTGCGAAAATGACCGCACTATGGCCAAGGAAAAAGACACCGGGCGGAAGATGATCGCCCAGAACAAGAAGGCGCGGCACGACTACCACGTCCTCGACACCTATGAGTGCGGTCTCGTGCTGATGGGTACGGAGGTCAAGTCGCTGCGGATGGGCAGGGCGTCGCTGGTCGACGGCTTCGTCCAGATCGACGACGGAGAGGCGTGGCTGCACAACATCCACGTCCCCGAGTACGTGCAGGGCACCTGGACCAACCACTCGGCCAAGCGCAAGCGCAAGCTGCTCCTGCACCGGGCCGAGATCGACAAGCTCGCGTCCAAGTCGCAGGAGACGGGCCACACGATCGTGCCGCTCGCGCTGTACTTCAAGGACAGCCGGGTCAAGGTCGAGATCGCGCTGGCGAAGGGCAAGAAGGAGTACGACAAGCGGCAGACGCTGCGCGAGAAGCAGGACACGCGGGAGACGAACCGCGCGATCTCGGCGGCCCGCCGGCGGCAGCGCAGCGCGTAGCCGGCGGCCCGCACGGCGCGTGCCGCCGCCCGGTCCGGGGCCCGCGCCCCGGAGCAGCCGGAATACGGTGGCATCCGTGTGCGTTGGTCACGTACGATGGGCCGTGCACCTCACAGAAGGTGCGCGGATTGAAAAATCAACATGGGGATGATCGGTTTCGACAGCGGATGTCGAAGCAGGGGAAGCGAGTCGAGGAAGCGGCAATGATCTCGTAAACCATATGTCGCAACCAATAATCGCCAATTCCAAGCGCGATTCCTCCGCCTTCGCCCTCGCTGCCTAATTAGCAGCTAAGCGAAGACTCTGCGGAGTGTCAGCCCGGGGGTGATCCCGACCCGGATCCTGGCATCAACAAGGGATCTAAACTTCTGAGCCCGGTCACGGGGCGCTGAAGGAAATCTCACAGTGACTGGGCCTGTCGGAGGCTTGTTCGCGTGACCTCCGGGGCCGAGAAAAGCGTAGCGGACTGCACTCGGAGAAGCCCTGGTTCCGCACCGTTGGACGCGGGTTCGATTCCCGCCATCTCCACAATTCCCATGTGAACGAGGACCCCGTTGCCCCTGGCAGCGGGGTCCTCGTTTTTTGTTTCCGCCGCGGGCCGTGTGCTTCCCGGAACTCCGTCGGCCCCCGCTGTTCAGGCGCGGCGGATTCCCACGGCCGCGACGGCCAGGGCGAGGGCCGCCGCGCACATCGGCGCCGCGTACCCGGCCACCGTCCCGGCGTGCTCCACCAGCCAGCCGCCCGCCGCCGAGCCCGCCGCCACCCCGCCCAGCAGCGCGGTGACCGCGAGGGTCATGCCCTCGTTGAGCTGCGCCTGCGGGGTGAGCCGCTGTACCAGCGTCATGCCCGTGACCATGGTGGGTGCGGTGGCCGCCCCCGCCAGCAGCAGGCAGCCCGCCAGGACGGGCAGCGAGCCGGTCGTGGCGGCGGCTGCCAGGGGGAGGGACATCAGCGTGGTCATCCCCGTCAGGCAGAGCAGCAGTCTGCGGCGCACGCTCCCGGCCGGGCGCAGCGAGCCGTACAGCAGTCCGGCCACGCAGGAGCCGCCGGCCTGGAGGGCGAGGATCGCGCCTCCGGCGTGCGCGATGGAGACGACCTCCATCGCCCCGAAGACGGCCCCCGTCGCGAGGAAGACGGCGAGCAGGGCGGGCATGCCCGGGGTGCGCACGGGGGAGGCGGCCCGGGTGCGGGGGGAGACCGGCGGTTCGGTCGCGCGCTGCGCGGCGAAGACCAGGACGCCCGTCATCAGCAGGACCGCGCCGGTGAGGGTGCCGGCCTCGGGGAAGAGGGCTCCGCACAGGGACGCGGCGAGGACCGGGCCGAGCATGAAGCACAGTTCGTCGGCGGCCTGTTCGAAGGAGTTGGCGGTGTGCAGGGTCGCGGGGTCGCCCCGGTGGAGATGGGCCCAGCGGGCCCGTGACATGCCGCCGGTGTTCGGGGTGGTGGCCGTCGCGGCGTAGGCGGCGAACAGTGTCCAGACCGGTGCGTCGTAGTGCACGCAGAGCACCAGGGCCAGTGAGCCGAGGACGGCGACCGCGGTGGCGGGCACCGCGATCCGGGCCTGGCCGTACCGGTCGACCAGGCGTGCCGTCCAGGGGGCGACCACGGCGGTGGCGGCCAGCCCGGTCGCGGTGACCGCCCCGGCCAGGGCGTACGAACCGTGCGCTCCGGCGATCATGATGACGGCGCTGACGCTGAACATCCCCATGGGCAGCCTGGCGAGGAGGTTGCCCGCGGTGAAGGCCCGCGCGCCGGGGGTGGCGAGCAGCCTGAGGTAGGAGGGGGACGGGGCGGCGGCGTTCGTGGTGCGGGGAGCCGGGGCGGCGGTTTCACGGGACACGCGGTCCACCCTCGGAGGGGCGCGGGCGGGGTGTCCAACACCTGATCGGAGCCCATTGACGCGTTCCTGTTGTAAATTGTGCCGGTGCCCGCCCCCGACACCGATCCCCGGCTCCTGCGCGCCTTCGTCACCGTGGCGGACGAGCTGCACTTCACCCGTGCCGCCGCCCGGCTCTACGTCGCCCAGCAGGCGCTGAGCCGCGACATCCGCAGGCTGGAGCGCGAGCTGGGCACGGAGCTCTTCGTCCGTACGACCCGGCAGGTCTCCCTGACCCCGGACGGGGAGCGCCTCCTCCCGCACGCCCACCGGGTGCTCGACGCGCACGCCGCGCTCCGTGCCGCCTTCGCCGACCCGGCGGAGCGTCCGCTGCTCGTCGACCTGAACACCGACGGGATGACGGCGGCCCGGGTGCTGGCGCGGGCGCGGGACCTCGCGCCCGACTGCGAACTGATGGCCCGCTTCGAGAGCGGGCTCACCTGGGCGGCGGGTGAGGTGCTGGCCGGACGGCTCGACGTCTCGTTCGGCCGGGCCGCCGGGCTCGCGCCCGCGGTGCTCGCCCAGCTCCGCGTACAGCCCGTGCGGTACGAGCCGATGGCCGTTCTCCTGCCGCGTGATCACCCCCTGGCCGGGCGGGAAGCGGTCGCGGTGAGCGATCTGGCCGGTGAGACCGTCTACGCGGGGGCGGGCAATACGCGCACGCTGGAGTGGACGGATCTCGCCGCCCTGCTCTTCGCGGAGTACGGCATCGTGCTCGCGCCGCCTGCTCCGCTCGCTGTCGGAGTGGCCGAATTCCAACGGGTCATGGCGAAGAGAGGTAACCCCGTACTGGCCGTCGCCGGCTTTCCTCCGCTGCCGGGGACGGTGCTGCGCCCGCTCGTGCGGCCGGTGCCGCTGTCCCCGCTGCTGATGGTCTGGCGCAGGGGGCTCGTCCACCCCGGACTGTCCGCGTTGCGCGCCGCGACGGCCGAACTCGCCGCACAGGAAGGATGGATGGCACGACCACCGAACTCCTGGCTGCCGGATGCCGATGCGTCGCTCATGGATCACTGTTCATGAACAACAGGTGATACCGCCCTCTTTCCGTCGTCGGCGTGCGCTACATTCAGGGTTTCGGGTGCTCGGTGGCGAGTGGCGGGTGGACGGGGTGGGGGCCCGGTCCGATGGCACGATTCCAGTCATTCCTCGCGCACCTGTTTCATTGAGTGGGGGATGTGCGAACACCTGTGGAAAATTGGCGTGAAGGTACCCGAACCGGGCACACGCATGAGCCGAACGACGTCACCGTCCAACTGGACGGGCTGGGCCGTCAGCTCTCCGAACTACCCGTGCAACCCGGCCCGCCCGACCCTTCCGACGGCCCGGTGTTCGTCGACGAGAGCGGCCGCCGCAGCAAGACGTACCGACGCGTGGGCTGGGTGCTCGCCACGGTCTGCGCCGTCTACGCGGTGACCCTCGTGGTCGCCGTGCTGGGAGGGAACTCCACCGCTCCCTGGCTGCCGCTCTCCGGGCAGGACAAGAAGCACGCGGAAGAGGTCGAGGTGCGGCCCGCCCCGAGCGACGACGTCGTGTCCGAGAGCCCCGGAGCCACACCCGGCGCCACCGCGGAGGCCTCCGGATCCGCCGAGGTCACCCCGGTGGACGACGTCTCCGCCTCCCGTCCCGTCGAGCCCGGTGCGAGCGCCTCGGCCTCCGTCGCGGGCACGCCCCCGAAGGGCGGCTCCTCCTCGGCGCCCGCCCCGGGCGGCCCGGTCTCCGAACAGCCGAGCGGCGACCCGTCGCCGTCGGTCACCCCCGACCCGCCCGTCGAGGAGAGTCCGCCGACGTCCCCGGACCCCTCGGAATCCCCGGTGCAACCACAAGAAGGCACTCAGTAGATGACGACCCCCGTTTCGCGGGGCAGGCACAACCGGAAGAAGAAGCGGACCGTCCGGCGCAGACTTCCCATGCGCTACCTGCTTCCGTCACTCCTGCTTGTGGCCCTGCTCGCCATGCTCATGCTGCGCGGATACGTGCACAGCGAGATCCTCGCCGACCACCGCATCCAGCCCCCGGCCGCCACCACCCAGGTGCCGCAGGACGTGCTCGAAGGCGGGCCGGTCATCGACGCCCGCACCCCGGGCGAGGACGCCAGGACGCTCCGCATACCCGACCACAGGATCGTCCTGACCTTCGACGACGGGCCCGACCCGGTCTGGACGCCGCGCGTCCTGGACGCACTCAAGAAGCACCACGCGCACGGCGTCTTCTTCGTGACCGGCACCATGGCCTCGCGCTATCCGGAGCTGGTCAGGCGGATGGTCGACGAGGGGCACGAGATCGGGCTGCACACCTTCAACCACCCCGACCTCTCGTTCCAGTCCACCAGCCGCATCGACTGGGAACTCTCCCAGAACCAGCTGGTCCTGGCCGGAGCGGCCGGCATCCGCACCTCCCTGTTCCGGCCCCCGTACTCCTCGTTCTCCGACGCCATGGACAACAAGTCCTGGCCGGTCACGCAGTACATCGGCAGCCGGGGCTACCTCACCGTCGTGAACAACACCGACAGCGAGGACTGGAAGCGCCCCGGGGTCCCCGCGATCATCGAGCGCGCCACCCCCGAGCACGGCGACGGCGCCGTCATCCTGATGCACGACTCCGGCGGCGACCGGTCCCAGACCGTGTCCGCCCTCGGCACGTTCCTGCCGCAGATGCAGGAGCGGGGCTACGAGTTCACCAACCTGACCACGGCGCTCGGCGCCCCCAGCGCGCACACCCCGGTCACCGGCTTCGCGCTCTGGAAGGGCAAGGCGTTCATCGGGGCGGTGGAGATCTCCGAGCACGTCACCAGCGTCCTGGTGGTCGGCCTCGCCGTCATCGGCGTCCTCGTGATGGTCCGCTTCGGGCTGATGCTGCTGCTCTCCTTCCTGCACGCCAGGAAGGTGCGCCGCAGGAACTTCCGCTGGGGCGAGGAGTTCACCCGCCCGGTCTCGGTCCTCGTGCCCGCGTACAACGAGCGCGAGTGCATCGAGGCCACCGTGCGTTCGCTGGTGGCCAGCGACTACCCGATCGAGGTCGTCGTCATCGACGACGGCTCGACGGACGGCACGGCCGACCTCGTCGAAGCGATGTGGATCCCCAACGTCCGGGTCGTGCGCCAGCGCAACGCGGGCAAGCCGGCCGCCCTCAACAACGGCATCGCGCACGCCCGTTACGACATCGTCGTGATGATGGACGGGGACACCGTCTTCGAACCCTCCACCGTGCGCGAGCTCGTGCAGCCGTTCGCCGACCCCCGGGTCGGCGCGGTCGCGGGCAACGCCAAGGTCGGCAACCGCGACTCGCTGATCGGCGCCTGGCAGCACATCGAGTACGTGATGGGCTTCAACCTCGACCGCAGGATGTACGACCTGCTGGGCTGCATGCCCACCATCCCCGGAGCGGTCGGCGCCTTCCGCCGGGACGCGCTGGACCGGATCGGCGGCATGAGCGAGGACACCCTCGCCGAGGACACCGACGTCACCATGGCACTGCACCGCGACGGCTGGCGCGTCGTCTACGCCGAGAACGCCCGGGCCTGGACCGAGGCCCCCGAGTCCGTGCAGCAGCTGTGGTCGCAGCGCTACCGCTGGTCGTACGGCACCATGCAGGCCATCTGGAAGCACCGCCGCGCGGTCGTCGAGCGCGGCCCCTCGGGCCGCTTCGGACGCGTGGGACTGCCGTTCGTCTCCCTGTTCATGGTCGTCGCCCCGCTGCTGGCGCCCCTGATCGACGTCTTCCTGCTGTACGGACTGGTCTTCGGTCCGACGGGCAGGACGGTCGCGGCCTGGTTCGGGGTCCTGCTGGTGCAGGCCGTCTGCGCCGCGTACGCCTTCCGGCTCGACAAGGAACGCATGACCCACCTGATCTCCCTGCCGCTCCAGCAGATCCTCTACCGGCAGCTGATGTACGTCGTACTGCTCCAGTCGTGGATCACCGCGCTCACCGGCGGCCGGCTCCGCTGGCAGAAGCTGCGCCGCACGGGCGTGGTGGAGGCGCCGGGCGGCGCACCGAGCCGCCGCAAGGACACCGACAGGGACCGGAGGCCGGTGGCATGACCTACCCCGATCCGCCTGGGCGGGACGTTTCCGGACACGACGGCGGCACCTGGACGCCCGTGCACCGGGGCGGCGCCCACCCGGCGCACGCCGGTGCCGGACACAGCGCCCCGCCGCACGCTCCCTACGCCGCCGGGCCCGCCCCGGCGGCGTACCCCCCGTACGCGGACCCCGCCGTCGCCGCCCCGGCGGCGTACCCCGAGCGCGCCCCCGGCGCACCGGAGGCCGCCGCCGAGGCCCCCGCGCCCCGGGCCAAGCCGGGGCGGGACCGCTACCTCGACCTGCTCAGGGCCGTGGCCCTGGTCCGGGTCGTCGTCTTCCACCTCTTCGGCTGGGCGTGGCTGACCATCCTCTTCCCGTCCATGGGCGTGATGTTCGCCCTGGCCGGTTCGCTCATGGCCCGCTCGCTGGCCCGCCCCGCGGCGAGCGTCATCCGCGGCCGGCTGCGCAGGCTGCTGCCGCCGATGTGGGCGTTCTCCCTCGTCATCGTGCCGGTGATGTTCGCGCTGAGCTGGAAGCCCGTCCGGGAGGAGGGGCTCTGGTGGTTCATCAAGCTGGGCAGCTACCTCTTCCCGCTCGGTTCGCCGCCCTACCCCGAGGAGAGCGGCTCGGCCGGCGGATGGCTGGAACTGAGCTGGGCCGACCAGGCGGCGGGCCCGCTCTGGTACATCAGGGCCTACCTCTGGTTCGTGCTGGCCTCGCCCCTGCTGCTCAAGGCGTTCCGCAGGCTGCCGTGGGTGACGCTGCTCGCCCCGGTCGCGCTCACCGCCGTGATCGGAACCGGCCTCGTGACGGTTCCCGGAACCTTCGGTGAGGGGCTCCTCGACTTCGCCGTGTTCGGGTCCTGCTGGATCCTGGGCTTCGCCCACCACGACGGGCTGCTGAAGGAGGTCCCGCGCTACCTCGCGGTGTCCTGCGCCGCGATCGTCATGGGCTTCGGCCTGTGGTGGGCGTCCGGGCACCTCACCGAGGAGGGCTGGAACCTCGACGAGATCCCCCTCGCCCAGGCCACCTGGTCCCTCGGCTTCTGCGCGATCCTCCTGGTCTACGCCCCGTCCTGGCGGAAGCTCCCGGGCCGGCTCGCCGGCTGGGACAGCCTGGTCACCCTGGCCAACAACAGGGCCGTGACGATCTACCTGTGGCACAACCTGCTGCTGATGGCGGCCGCACACCTCGTGGACCAGCTGTGGTCCGTCCCGTGGTTCGGCGACACGTTCAGCAGCTCCATCGAGAAGTCGTACGAGGTACTGATCCTGATCGCGGTCTGGCCGCTCATCGGGCTGGCGATCCTGGCCTTCGGCTGGGTCGAGGACGTCGCGGCCAAGCGCCGGCCGCGCCTGTGGCCGAACGGGGCCGCCCGCACCCGGGGGGCCTGACCGGCCGGGGGGTGCGCACGGCGCGCCCCCTCGGCGGGACCCCCACGGGGTTCTCCGTACCCCGCCGGGCCCACCGGGGCCGGGTGCGCCACCGCACCCGGCGGGCTCACCGCAGCTCCGGCGGCCGAGTGAGAGCAAGGTTGCGCACCGGTCACCTCACGGCACCGCGCCGAAACGCGGACTCCCTAGCGTCGGCGGGACAACACCCCGACCCCTGTGGAGGCGCGTGATGGCCGGTCGTTGGATCGAGCGGTGGGAGCCGGAGGACGAGGGCTTCTGGCGGGAGACGGGCGAGAGGACCGCCCGCAGGAACCTCTGGTTCTCCGTGCTCTCCGAGCACATCGGGTTCTCGGTCTGGTCCCTGTGGTCCGTCATGGTCCTGTTCATGGGGCCGGAGTACGGGGTGGACCCGGCGGGGAAGTTCTTCCTGATCTCCACGGCCACCCTGGTCGGCGCCCTCGTCCGGGTGCCGTACACCTTCGCCGTCGCCCTGTTCGGCGGGCGCAACTGGACCGTCGTCAGCGCGCTGTCGCTGCTGGCACCGACCGTCGCCGCCTTCTGGGTGATGGAGCCGGGCACCTCGTACACCACGTTCCTCGTCGTCGCGGCGCTCACCGGCATCGGCGGCGGCAACTTCGCCTCGTCGATGACCAACATCAACGCCTTCTTCCCGCTGCGGCAGAAGGGCTGGGCGCTCGGGCTCAACGCGGGCGGCGGCAACATCGGCGTACCGGTCGTCCAGCTCGTCGGGCTGCTGGTGATCGGCACGGCGGGCGCCGCGCACCCGCGGATCGTGCTCGGGATCTACGTACCGCTGATCATCGTCGCCGCGCTCGGCGCCGCGCTGAGGATGGACAACCTCCGGCCCGTCCGGAACGACACCGGGGCGGCGCTCCAGGCCGTGCGCCAGCCGCACACCTGGATCATGTCGGTGCTCTACATCGGCACCTTCGGCTCCTTCATCGGCTACAGCTTCGCCTTCGGGCTCGTCCTGCAGACACAGTTCGGCCGGACCCCGTTGCAGGCCGCCTCGCTCACCTTCATCGGCCCGCTGCTCGGCTCCCTGGTCCGGCCCGTGGGCGGCCGGCTCGCCGACCGGTTCGGCGGGGCCCGGATCACCCTGTGGAACTTCGCCGCCATGGCCGCCGCGACCGGCGTCGTCGTCCACGCCTCGCGCGTCGAGTCGCTGACGGTGTTCCTCGTCGGCTTCATCGCGCTGTTCGTGCTGACCGGTCTGGGCAACGGCTCCACCTTCAAGATGATCCCCGGCATCTTCCACGCGCAGGGCCTCGCCAAGGGCCTGCGCGGCGAGGAGGCCGCGGCGTACGGGCGGCGGCTGTCCGGCGCGGCCATGGGTCTCGTCGGGGCGGTCGGGGCGCTCGGCGGTCTCGCGATCAACCTCGCGTTCCGCCAGTCCTTCGCCGCCTCGGGCACCGGAACGGCCGCCTTCTGGTCCTTCCTCGGCTTCTACGCCGTCTGCTTCACCCTCACCTGGGCGGTATACCTTCGGCGTACCGCGGCGGTGGCGGCCAAGCCCCGGCTCAGCTATGCCGAGGTGTGAGGCCGGGCAGAGTACCCGGCAGGACGTAACGGGCGGGAAATACAGGCGAACCGAGACCGTCACGCGGGGTTGACAGTCTCGGTCCTCCGCATCATCGAGCACCAGCGGGACGAGAGCCGGGTATCACGCCATGCACGACGAGGACGCACAGCACGGGCCCCTGGCGGGCTTCACGGTCGGGGTGACCGCGGCCCGTCGCGCCGAGGAGCTCGGGACGCTCCTCACGCGCAGGGGCGCCGCGGTCCTGCACGCACCCGCGCTGCGGATCGTGCCGCTCGCCGACGACAGCGAACTCCTGGCCGCCACCAAGGAACTGATCTCCCACGCGCCCGACGTCGTGATCGCGACCACCGCCATCGGCTTCCGGGGCTGGGTGGAGGCCGCCGACGGCTGGGGCATCGGCGACGGCCTCCTCGAACTCCTGCGCCACATAGAGCTCCTGGCCCGGGGCCCGAAGGTCAAGGGCGCCATCCGGGCGGCCGGGCTCACCGAGGCGTGGTCGCCGCAGTCGGAGTCGATGGCCGAGGTGCTGGACCGGCTGCTGGAGGAAGGTGTCGCGGGCCGCCGGATCGCCCTCCAGCTGCACGGCGAACCGCTGCCCGGCTTCGTGGAGTCGCTGCGGGCGGCGGGCGCCGAGGTCGTCGGCGTACCCGTCTACCGGTGGATGCCCCCGGAGGACATCGCCCCGCTCGACCGCATGCTCGACGTCACCGTCGCCCGCGGCCTGGACGCTCTCACCTTCACCAGCGCCCCCGCCGCCGCCTCCTACCTGAACCGGGCCGGGGCCCGCGGCATCCTCCCGGAGGTGCTGGACGCCCTCGGCCACGACGTCCTCGCCGCCTGCGTCGGGCCGGTCACCGCCCTGCCGTTGCAGGCCAAGGGCATCGACACCGTCCAGCCGGAGCGCTTCCGCCTCGGCCCGCTCGTCCAGGTGCTCTGCGCCCAGCTGCCCGCCCGGACCCGGGCGCTCCCGGTCGCCGGCCACCAGGTCGAGATCCGCGGCCACGCCGTGCTGGTCGACGGTGTCCTGCGCCCGGTGCCCCCGGCCGGCATGGCCCTGCTGCACACCCTCGCCCGCAGGCCGGGCTGGGTGGTCTCCCGGGCCGACCTGCTGCGGGCCCTGCCCGGCAGCGGCACCGACGAGCACGCGGTGGAGACGGCGATGGCCCGGCTGCGTACGGCCCTCGGGGTGGCGCGGCTGATCCAGACGGTCGTCAAGAGGGGCTACCGCCTGGCCCTGGACCCCTCGGCGGACACCAAGTACGACGGCTCCTGACCGGCCGCTACGGTGCGGGGATGACCGACGACATCCATTCCCTGACCGACGGGGTCCGGCTGAGGCCCGCCGCTCTCGGCGACGCGGAGTCCTTCGCCGAGACCATGACCCGCAGCCGCGCCTCCATGCGGCGCTGGGAGCCCGTGCGCCCCGAGGCCTTCTACACCCGTGACGGCCAGGCCCAGCGGCTGACCGCCCTGCTGGCGGACCGCGACGCGGGGCGCGCGATGCCCTGGGTGCTCGCCGACGACGAGGACCGGGTCGTCGGAGCGGTGACCCTGGCCTCCATCGAGCGCGGCCCCTTCCGCAACGCCCGGCTCGGCTACTGGACGGACGTCGGCCGTGCGGGCCGCGGCCTCGCCACGGCCGCCGTCACCCGGGTCTGCGAGCTGGCCCGGGACGGGCTCGGGCTGCACCGGATCGAAGCCGGCACCGTGCTCGACAACTTCGCCTCGCAGCGGGTGCTGGCGAAGTGCGGGTTCGAGCTGTACGGCACCGCGCCGCGCTACCTCCACATCAACGGGGCGTGGCAGGACCACCGGATGTTCCAGCGCATCCTGCACGACGGTCCGCCGCAGGGCTGAACGGCGCCCGCCGCGTGTGCCGGCGGATGGCGCGGGGCCGGGCGGGCACGAACTCGGCGGAGGCGGAGCCGGACGGCTCCGCGGCCCCGCGCGACGCCTCGTCGCCCACCTCGTGGAGCGGTTCCGGACTCCGCGGACCGTCCCGCGCGAACGTCTCGAACGCCCAGGCGGTGCGAGGGCTTCCGGGCCGGGCCGGATGCGGGCACTCTGGTGGTGACCCTCCCCTCACAGGTGACTCCCCAGGCGGTGACAGGCTCATGGCGTCGGGTACGGGCGCGTACGGCCGGCGGTTCGACCCGGGCCGGGTCTGTCTGGACCTGGTGGCGACCGCGGCGGAGACCTCCGGCACCCGCGAACGGCTCGACCGCCCCGCGCAGCTCGCCGAATGGCTGGTGGCCTCGCGGCTGGTGCCGCGCGGGACGCGGCTGGGGGCGGTCGACGAGACCTGGGTGGCGCGCTTCCGCCAGCTGCGCACGGCTGTCGCGGTGCTGATGGCGGCTCAGCTGACCGGCGCCGGCTCCGGCGACGCCCTGGAGCGGGTCAACGCGCTGGCGGCGGGCGCCCCGCCGGCCGTGCGGGCCGTGCGGGGGCGGGGCGGGACGCTCGTACGGGCGCTGAGCGCCGACCCGGCGTGCGGGGCGCTGCTCGCCGCGGTGGCCCGGGACGCGGTGGACCTGCTGACGGACCCGGTGGCGCGGGCGGGGCTGCGCCGCTGCGAGGGCGACGCCTGCCGGCTGCTGTACCTGGACACGTCGCGCGGGAGGCGGCGGCGCTGGTGCTCCAGCGAGGTCTGCGGCAACCGGGAGCGGGTGGCCCGGCACCGCCGGAGGGTGAGGGCCCTGAGGTGAGGCCGTGGCGTCGTGGCACGGCCGCCGAGGCGACGAACTGGGGTTATCCCGAAACGTGACCGGAGCGGCAGGTGCGCGGGAGCCCCCCTTTCGCGTACGGTTGACGGCTGCCCGATGCACGTCAGAAGGGGGCCTCGGTGGCCGCGCAGGATGCCGCTGTCGATTCGTTGCGGGACCGGGAAATCGGTGTCGAACAAGAACATCTGGACCGGGTCTACCGCCGTCTCGAGGAGAAGATCGACGAGGCGGAATTTCTCATGCGGGACGCCAGTCAACGGGGCCAGGTAGGCACCCCCGGGGCACTCGCCGAACGGGACGCGCAGGTCTTCCGCGCCGGCGTCCATCTCAACAGGCTGAACAACGAGTTCGAGGACTTCCTCTTCGGGCGGATCGACCTGCTGCGCGGCAAGGACGGCGAACGCGGCCCGGACGGCGCCTTCACCTCCGTGGAGGCGGCCGACGACGCCGTGGGGGAGGACGGCACCGCCGAGATCGCGGAGACCCTCCACATCGGCCGCATAGGAGTGCTCGACTCCGACTACGCGCCGCTGGTCATCGACTGGCGCGCGCCGGCGGCCGCGCCGTTCTACCGTTCGACGCCGAAGGAACCGGGCAGGGTCGTACGCCGCCGGGTCATCCGCTCCAAGGGCCGCAGGGTCCTCGGGGTCGAGGACGACCTGATGCGTCCGGAGCTGACCTCCAGGCTGGAGGGCGAGGCGCTGCCCGTGGTCGGCGACGGCGCGCTGATGGCCGCGCTCGGCCAGGCCCGCAGCCACACGATGCGGGACATCGTCTCGTCGATCCAGGCCGAGCAGGACCTGGTGATCCGCGCGCCCGCCGCCTCCGTCACCGAGGTGTCCGGCGGCCCCGGCACCGGCAAGACGGCGGTGGCGCTGCACCGGGCCGCCTACCTCCTGTACCAGGACCGGCGGCGGTACGCCGGCGGCATCCTCGTCGTCTCCCCGACCCCGCTCCTGGTCGCCTACACCGAAGGGGTGCTGCCCTCGCTCGGCGAGGAGGGCCAGGTCGCGATCCGCGCCGTCGGCTCGCTGTCCGACGAGGCCGCGGGGGTGGAGGGGGCGACCACGTACGACGAGCCCGCCGTCGCCCGGGTCAAGGGCTCGTCCCGGATGCTCCACGTGCTGCGCAAGGCGGCCCGCGGGGCGCTGGAGCAGCCCGCGTCCGCACCGGCCCCCCAGGAGGGGCAGCTGGAGTTCGGGGAGGCCCCCGCCGCGACGGGCACGCCCACCCGGCTGAGGGTGGTGGCGTTCGGCGCCCGCGTCGAGCTCGAGGCGGACGAGCTCCGGCGGATCCGGCACAACGTCCTCGGCGGTACGGCGCCGGTCAACCTGCTGCGCCCGCGCGCCCGGAGACTGCTCCTGGACGCCCTGTGGAACAAGTCGTCGGGCCGGGGCCGCTACACGGACCCCGAGCTGGTCGCGGAGCTGCGTTCCTCGTTCGACGAGGACGTGTCCACCGAGACCCCCTTCCTCACCTTCCTGAACGCCTGGTGGCCCGAGCTCACCCCCCGCCGGGTGCTGGCCGCGATGGCCGACGAGCGGCGCCTGAACAGATGGGCGCGCCGGATCCTCAACCAGGGCGAGACACGCCGCCTCGCCCGCTCGCTGAGACGCCTGGACGAGGACGGCGGCGGGCCGCTATCCGTCCACGACGTGGCGCTCCTGGACGAGCTCCAGACGCTGCTGGGCACCCCGGCCCGCCCGAAGCGGAAGCGGGAGGCCGATCCGCTGGACCAGCTCACCGGCCTGGAGGAGCTGATGCCGCAGCGCGAGGAGACGCAGCGCGAGCGGGCCGAGCGGCTGGCGGCCGAGCGCACCGAGTACGCCCACGTCATCGTCGACGAGGCGCAGGACCTGACGCCCATGCAGTGGCGGATGGTCGGCCGCCGCGGCAGGCACGCCACCTGGACGATCGTCGGGGACGCGGCGCAGTCGTCCTGGTCGGACCCGGACGAGGCGTCCGCCGCGCGGGACGAGGCGCTCGGCAAGCGGCCTCGGCGCCACTTCACCCTCACGGTGAACTACCGCAACCCGGCGGAGATCGCCGAGCTCGCGGCCAGGGTGCTGGCGCTCGCGATGCCGGGGATGGAGTCCCCGGCGGCGGTCCGCTCGACGGGTGTCGTGCCGCGCTTCGAGACGGTCAGGGACGGTGACCTCGCCTCGACCGTGCGCGAGGAGGCCCGCAGGCTGCTGGCCGAGGTGGACGGCACCGTCGGCGTGGTCGTCGCGATGGACCGCCGCGCCGAGGCCCGTGCCTGGCTGGAGGAGCTCGGGGAACGCGTCGTGGCGCTGGGGAGCCTGGAGGCGAAGGGCCTGGAGTACGACGCCACGGTGGTGGTCTCCCCGGCGGAGATCGCCGACGAGTCCCCCGCGGGGCTGCGGGTGCTGTACGTGGCTCTCACCCGTGCGACGCAACAGCTCACCGTCGTCTCGGGAGAGCGCGACATGCCGGACGAGGACGGTGTCCCGGACCTGCTGAGGGACTGACAGGGCGGGTCGGCGGAGCACTTTTCCGAGTCAACCCGTCGCACGGGAATCACTTCTCCGGGGTCTTTGTTAGCCTGGAGTCGGCACCGGCTCGATCCAAGCCCCCGGGCCCAACCTTCGTCGCTACGAGCGACCACTTGCCGCGAGGCGAGCATGGCGGGCCGGTGTCACCTGACCGCGAGAAGACAGACCCGCGTCACCTGTTGGTGGCGCGGGTCTGTTCGTATGTACGGGGTTCCCCGGAAGCGTCGGGGTCCTGAAGCCCGCGCGCCCCCCTTCGGGCATCCCGCCGTGTTTCACCGCCGACCGGGGTTACGCGGAACGTCAGCTTCTCGTATGGTGGAAAAAAGTTTCCGAAAGGTGGCAGTCATTACCTGCTACCGGCCGGTAGGTGCGACGATCGGAACGCACGTGCGGGGCCCGGCCCCGTTCGCGTGCGGCAACGAAGCTCAGAAAGCGAAGGACTCGGCCATGGCAACGGCGCCCAGCGTCTCGTACTCGATGACGGTCAGGCTGGAGGTGCCCGCGAGCGGCACAGCGGTCTCCCAGCTCACCACGGCCGTGGAGTCCTCCGGGGGCTCGGTCACCGGCCTCGACGTGACCGCTTCCGGCCACGAGAAGCTGCGGATCGACGTCACGATCGCCGCTTCCTCGACCTCGCACGCGGACGAGATCGTCGAGGGCCTGCGCGACATCGACGGCGTCGTGCTGGGCAAGGTCTCCGACCGTACGTTCCTCATGCACCTCGGCGGCAAGATCGAGATGGCGTCCAAGCACCCCATCCGCAGCCGTGACGACCTGTCGATGATCTACACCCCGGGTGTGGCGCGGGTCTGCATGGCGATCGCGGAGAACCCCGAGGACGCCCGCCGGCTGACCATCAAGCGCAACTCGGTCGCGGTGGTCACGGACGGCTCCGCCGTGCTGGGCCTGGGCAACATCGGCCCGATGGCGTCGCTCCCCGTGATGGAGGGCAAGGCCGCCCTCTTCAAGCGCTTCGCCGGCATCGACGCGTGGCCGATCTGCCTGGACACGCAGGACACCGACGAGATCGTCTCCATCGTCAAGGCGATCGCCCCCGGCTTCGCGGGGATCAACCTGGAGGACATCTCCGCCCCCCGCTGCTTCGAGATCGAGGCACGGCTGCGCGAGGCCCTGGACATCCCCGTCTTCCACGACGACCAGCACGGCACCGCCATCGTCGTCCTGGCCGCCCTGACCAACGCGCTGCGCGTGGTGGGCAAGGAGATCGGTGACGTACGGGTCGTCATGTCGGGCGCGGGCGCGGCCGGTACGGCCATCCTGAAGCTCCTCATCGCCGCCGGCGTCAAGCACGCGGTCGTCGCCGACATCCACGGTGTGGTGCACGCGGGCCGCGAGGACCTGGTGGACGCCACCCCGGACTCGCCGCTGCGCTGGATCGCCGACAACACCAACCCCGAGGGCGTCACGGGCACCCTCAAGCAGGCCGTCGCCGGCTCGGACGTCTTCATCGGCGTCTCCGCCCCCAACGTCCTGGACGGCGCCGACGTGGCGGCCATGGCCGAGGGCGCGATCGTGTTCGCTCTCGCGAACCCGGACCCCGAGGTCGACCCGGCGGTCGCGCGTGAGACCGCGGCGGTCGTCGCCACCGGGCGTTCCGACTTCCCGAACCAGATCAACAACGTGCTGGTCTTCCCGGGTGTCTTCCGCGGCCTGCTGGACGCCCAGTCCCGCACCGTCAACACCGAGATGATGCTCGCCGCGGCGCGCGCCCTCGCCGACGTCGTTGCCGAGGACGAGGTCAACGCGAACTACATCATCCCGTCGGTCTTCAACGACAAGGTCGCCGGCGCGGTCGCGGGCGCCGTCAGGGAGGCCGCCAAGGCCGCCGGGGTCGCAGAGGCGGCCTCCGACCCCGCGTAGGGCCCATCCGCCCGGGCGGCCTGCCACACGCCGTCCGCGGGGGTCGGCCACGGCCCCCGCGGACGGTGCCGTAGCTCACGTCGGAGCGGTCCGTACGGCGCGTCGCGGGTCGCGGCGTCCCAAACGCCCCTTTAGGGTGGGCGGGCAGCGAGCCCCACAGGCCCGGCATCCGCTGCGCACCGCTCCAACAAGTCGACGGAACGTCATCACAGGCATTCGGTGGTGCTTTTCGTGTGACGTCGCGGGGTTCCGGATTGGCGTTAGCGCCGCAGGTGGGGGCAGGATGCGTATTCGGGCGCGAGGGTCTGACATCAGACCCGGGTCCGGGGACTGTCAGAGGGCCCTGGCAGCATCGGCTTCGATCTCACGCCTCACAGGCAAGAAGAACACGGGAGTACAAACATGAACCGCAGTGAGCTGGTGGCCGCCCTGGCCGACCGTGCCGAGGTGACCCGCAAGGACGCCGACGCCGTTCTGGCCGCGCTCGCCGAGACCGTCGGCGAGATCGTCGCCAAGGGCGACGAGAAGGTCACCATCCCCGGCTTCCTGACCTTCGAGCGCACCCACCGTGCCGCTCGCACCGCTCGTAACCCGCAGACCGGCGACCCGATCAACATCCCGGCCGGCTACAGCGTGAAGGTCTCCGCGGGCTCGAAGCTCAAGGAAGCCGCCAAGGGCAAGTAAGACCCCCCGAGGCACAGGAAGGGCGGCCGTCCCCACCGGGGGCGGCCGCCCTTTCCCCTGTCCGGGGGTCCCGGAGCCCTCACCCGTACGGGCGCTGTGAGCCGGGCTGCGGCGCCCCGCCGACCCGGACGGGCCCACGGGGAGGGCGGCCCGCCCGCGCGGGCCTGAGCGGGCGTCCTGCGGACGCCTGGGCGGGCTCCGTACGGAAAAGCCCGCCGCCCCGGTCCCTCGCGGGGGCCGGGGCGGCGGACTGTGGTGCGGGGGTGCGCGGTGCTGTGTGCGGCAGCGCCGTGCGTGCGCCGGAGCGCGCCGGTCAGGGCGTCAGACGAGTGAACCGCCCGGGAGTTCGACCTTCGCGCCGAGCTTCTCCAGCTTGTCCATGAAGTTCTCGTAGCCGCGGTTGATCAGGTCGATGCCGTGCACCCGGGACGTGCCCTGGGCCGCCAGGGCGGCGATCAGGTACGAGAACCCGCCGCGCAGGTCGGGGATGACCAGATCCGCGCCCTGGAGCTTCGTCGGCCCGGACACGACCGCCGAGTGCAGGAAGTTCCGTTGCCCGAAGCGGCAGTCGGAGCCCCCGAGGCACTCGCGGTAGAGCTGGATGTGCGCACCCATCTGGTTGAGCGCCGAGGTGAAGCCGAGCCGGGACTCGTAGACCGTCTCGTGGACGATCGAGAGCCCCGCGGCCTGCGTCAGGGCCACCACCAGCGGCTGCTGCCAGTCGGTCTGGAAGCCGGGGTGCACGTCCGTCTCCAGCGCGATGGCGTTCAGCGCGCCGCCCGGGTGCCAGAAGCGGATGCCCTCGTCGTCGATCTCGAAGGCGCCGCCGACCCGGCGGAAGGTGTTGAGGAAGGTCATCATCGAGCGCTGCTGGGCGCCGCGCACGTAGATGTTGCCCTCGGTCGCCAGCGCCGCGGACGCCCAGGAGGCCGCCTCCAGGCGGTCCGGGATCGCCCGGTGGGTGTAACCGTCGAGCTTGTCGACACCCGTGATCCGGATGGTCCGGTCGGTGTCCATGGAGATGATCGCGCCCATCTTCTGCAGTACGCAGATGAGGTCCTCGATCTCCGGCTCGACGGCCGCGTTGGACAGCTCGGTGACGCCCTCGGCGAGGACGGCGGTCAGCAGCACCTGCTCGGTGGAGCCCACCGACGGGTACGGAAGACGGATCTTCGTGCCCCGCAGCCGCTGCGGGGCCTCCAGGTACTGGCCGTCGGCCCGCTTCTCGATGGTCGCGCCGAACTGGCGGAGCACCTCGAAGTGGAAGTCGATCGGCCGGCCGCCGATGTCGCAGCCGCCGAGGCCCGGGATGAAGGCGTGGCCCAGGCGGTGCAGCAGGGGGCCGCAGAAGAGGATCGGGATGCGCGACGAGCCCGCGTGGGCGTCGATGTCGGCGACGTTCGCGCTCTCGACGTGCGACGGGTCGAGGATGAGTTCGCCCGGCTCGTCGCCGGGGCGGACGGTCACGCCGTGCAGCTGCAGCAGCCCCCGGACCACCCGCACGTCGCGGATGTCGGGCACGTTGCGGAGCCGGCTGGGCCCGCTGCCGAGCAGCGCGGCGACCATTGCCTTCGGCACCAGGTTCTTGGCGCCTCGGACGCGGATCTCGCCCTCCAGCGGGGTGCCGCCGTGGACAAGCAGGACATCGTCTGTGCCGGTCATGTATCTCGCGTTCCGGAGTGGTCGGGCAGGGGGCCAACAAAAGGGTAATGGCCTTCCGGCCCCCTTCCGTAAGGCGCCGGGGGGTGTTCGGAGGTCCTGGATCCGTCCGGACACGTTCCGCACCCCCTTCTTCGCGGAGTGTCACCGCTCGCGCCGTCCGCCCGCGCGCCCCGCGTCCGTGCGCTCCCGGTGCCTCCGTGCGGTGTCCGTGCGCCCTGAGCTGCGGACGGCCGCCGGCCGGGACCGGGCGGGCCACTTGGTCCCCGCGGAGGGCGAAGATGCGGGATCATCTGTGCCATGACGGAGGTGTCCTCGCTCACAGGACGGCTGCTCGTGGCCGCGCCCGCCCTTGCGGACCCGAATTTCGACCGTGCGGTGGTGCTGCTCCTCGACCACGACGAGGAGGGCTCGCTCGGTGTCGTCCTCAACCGTCCGACCCCGGTCGGCGTCGGGGACATCCTGGCGTCCTGGGCCGGTCTGGGCGGCGAGCCGGACGTGGTCTTCCAGGGCGGTCCGGTGTCGCTCGACTCGGCGCTCGGCGTGGCGCTGATCCCCGGGGACGAGGGGCCCTTCCCGGGCTCGCGGCCCCGTACGGGCCCGGGAGGCCGCTCCCCGGGGCCCGCGGCGCCCGTCGGCTGGCGCCGGGTGCACGGGGCGATCTGCCTGGTGGACCTGGACGCCCCGCCGGAACTGCTGGCCGCGGCGCTCGGTTCGCTGCGGATCTTCGCCGGATACGCGGGCTGGGGGCCGGGCCAGCTGGAGACGGAGCTGACGGACGGCGCCTGGTACGTCGTCGAGTCGGAACCCGGTGACGTCTCGTCCCCACGGCCCGAGAACCTCTGGCGAGAGGTTCTGCGGCGGCAGCGCAGCGAACTGGCGATGATCGCGACGTATCCGGACGACCCTTCGCTGAACTGATGCTCGGAGCTTTCAGTACGCTTGGCAGTTATGAGCACTCTTGAGCCCGAGCGCGGGGCAGGTACGGGGACCCTCGTAGAGCCGACGCCGCAGGTGTCGAACGGCGACGGTGACCACGAGCGCTACGCCCATTACGTCCAGAAGGACAAGATCATGGCGAGCGCCCTGGAGGGCACTCCCGTGGTGGCACTGTGCGGCAAGGTCTGGGTCCCGGGGCGTGACCCGAAGAAGTATCCGGTGTGTCCCATGTGCAAGGAGATCTACGAGTCCATGGGCGCCGGCGGCGACAAGGACAAGGGCAAGGGCGGCAAGGACAGCGGCAAGAAGTAGCCGGCCGGCCTTTTATCACTTTTCCCTCCCCTGACCCTGGCCCCCCGGGCGCGCGGTGACGCGTGCCCGGGGGGCCGTTCGCGTGTCCGGGCCCGGCGCCCGGGGTGAGGCCGTGCCCCGCCCCGGGCGCCGCGCGTGTGCGGGGGTGCCGTTGCACGGGCTGCACCACGTGGTCACAGAGTGGTTGAGACCACTTGTCGGCGTGCGGGGGCACCCTTAGTCTCCTGCAAGTTGTGCAGAACGAAACGCACGTTGCATGGAATGCAACGATTGACCGGTAGGGGTCCCGGATGAAGCTTTCTGCCCGAATTGCCGCTCCGGCCGCGGCCCTTGTGCTGGCCGGCCTCACCGCCACCGCCTGCGCGCCGCAGACCTCCGACACCAGCTCCGAGGGCGACGACAAGACCGGGACGCTCCGCGTCTGGCTCTTCCAGGAGGTCGGCAACAAGCCCAAGGAGAAGGTCGTCGACGCCGCGATCGCCGACTTCGAGAAGGCCCACGAGGGCGCGGAGGTCGAGGTCGAGTACATCCCCGTCGACACCCGGGCCCAGCGCATCAAGGCCGCCTTCAACGACCCGAAGAGCGCCCCCGACCTGATCGAGTACGGCAACACCGACACCGCCGGGTACGTGAAGGACGGCGGGCTGGCGGACATCAGCAAGGAGTTCGCCGCCTGGGACGAGGCCAAGGACACCGACCCGACCGCCAAGCAGTCCGTGACGGTGGGCGGCCAGGTCTACGGAGCACCGCTCTTCGTCGGCGTACGCGCGCTGTACTACCGCACCGACGTCTTCGACGAGCTCGGCATCGAGCCCCCGAAGTCCCAGGACGAGCTGATCTCCACCGCGAAGAAGATCCACCGGAAGAAGCCGGACCTGTACGGGCTCGCGGTGGGCGGCGCGTACACCTACGGCGCGATGCCCTTCATCTGGGCGCAGGGCGGCGAACTCGCGGAGGAGACCGGGGTGGCCTACCGGTCCGCCATCAACAGCGCGAAGGCCCGCAAGGGCATCGAGGCCTACACCTCGCTCTTCGGCGACGACAACTGCCCGGCGGCCAAGTGCGCGGCCATGGGCGGCAACGCGACCGTCACCGCCTTCGCGTCCGGCAAGGCCGCCATGGCGATCGGCGGCGACTTCAGCCACGCGGCCGTCGAGGCGGGCACCGTGAAGGGCAAGTACGCCGTCGTGCCGCTGCCCGGCGTGCGGAAGGACTCGATCGCCCCGGCGTTCGCGGGCGGTAACAACATCGGCGTCCTCAAGAGCAGTTCGCACCGCACCCTCGCGGTCGACCTGATGAAGTCGCTGACCGGCAAGAAGACGCAGGCGAAGATGTTCGACGCCATGGGCTTCCTGCCCACGTACACGGACGTGCGGGACTCCGCCGCGCAGAAGGAGCCGTTCGTCGGCCCCTTCGTCCGGACGCTCGGCGCGGGCGCCAGGTTCGTCCCGGCCTCCCCGGCCTGGGGCGGCATCGACGCCTCGCTGGTCCTGCCGACCATGTTCCAGGAGATCGTCAGCGGCCGTAAGGACGTGGCCGCCGCCTCGGACGACGCGGCGAAGAAGATGGACGCGGCGTTCGCCGAAGCGGGCTGACGATGACCGCGGACACCGTACTGCGCGAGCCCGCGAGGTCCGGGGCGGGCGGGGCCACGGCCCGCCCGCCCCGGCGCCGCCCGGCATCACCGGCCCGGCGCCCGGGCTGGACCCCCTGGCTCTATCTGCTGCCCGCCCTCGTCCTGCTCGGCGGACTCCTCGTCTACCCGATCTACCAGCTGGGCCTGATCTCCTTCCTGGAGTACACCCAGGCCCAGGTCAGCGGTGGCGAGCCGACCACCTTCCAGGGATTCGGCAACTACGCCACGCTCTTCGGCGACAGCCAGTTCTGGCAGGTGCTGTCCGCGACCGTGGTCTTCGCCGCGGCCTGCGTGCTCGCCACCCTGTTCGTGGGCTGCGCGCTGGCCGTCCTGCTGACCCGGATCCGCGCCGTGCCCCGGCTCGCGCTCATGATGGCGGCCCTGGGCGCCTGGGCGACACCGGCCGTCACCGGGTCGACCGTCTGGGTCTTCCTGTTCGACCCGGACTTCGGCCCGGTCAACAGGGTGCTGGGCCTGGGCGACTTCTCCTGGACGTACGGGCGCTACAGCGCCTTCGCCCTGGTGCTCCTCGAAGTGCTCTGGTGCTCGTTCCCGTTCGTGATGGTGACCGTCTACGCCGGCATCCGCGCGATCCCCGCCGAGGTGCTGGAGGCCGCCTCGCTGGACGGCGCCTCGCAGTGGCGGATCTGGCGGTCGGTCATGGCGCCGATGCTGCGCCCGATCCTGACCGTCGTCACCATCCAGTCGGTGATCTGGGACTTCAAGGTGTTCACCCAGATCTACGTCATGACCAACGGCGGAGGCATCGCCGGCCAGAACCTGGTGCTCAACGTGTACGCGTACCAGAAGGCGTTCGCGTCCTCGCAGTACAGCCTCGGATCGGCGATCGGTGTCGTGATGCTGGTGATCCTGCTGGCCGTGACGCTGGTCTATCTGCGCCTCGTGCGGCGCCAGGGGGAGGAACTGTGAGTACGCGTGCGCTCCTGCGCGTCCGCCGGCCGGGGAGGCTGGCGGCGGAGGCGGCGGCCCTCGTCATCGCCGCCGCGGTCGCCTTCCCGCTCTACTGGATGGTGCTCTCCGCCTTCAAACCGGCGGGCGAGATCCAGTCCACCGAGGCCCGCCCCTGGACGCTGGCGCCCTCGCTCGACTCCTTCCGCAGGGTTTTCGAACAACAGGAATTCGGCCGTTACTTCCTCAACAGCCTGATCGTCGCCGGAACGGTCGTCATCGCCTCCGCGCTGATCGCGTTCCTCGCCGCGACGGCCGTCACCCGATTCCGCTTCAGGTTCCGTACGACGCTGCTCATCATGTTCCTCGTGGCGCAGATGGTGCCCGTGGAGGCGCTGACCATCCCGCTGTTCTTCCTGATGCGGGACTTCGGCCAGCTGAACACCCTGGGATCGCTGATCCTGCCGCACCTGGCCTTCTCGCTCCCGTTCGCGATCTGGATGCTGCGCGGCTTCGTCAAGGCCGTTCCGGAAGCCCTGGAGGAGGCCGCCTACATCGACGGTGCGAGCCGCACCCGCTTCCTGTGGCAGATCCTCTTCCCGCTCGTCTTCCCCGGCCTCGTGGCGACCAGCGTCTTCTCGTTCATCTCGACCTGGAACGACTTCCTGTTCGCGAAATCGTTCCTCATCAGCGACACCTCCCAGTCGACGCTTCCCATGGCGTTGCTGGTCTTCTTCAAACCCGACGAGAACGACTGGGGAGGGATCATGGCGGCCTCGACGGTGATGACCATTCCCGTGCTGGTCTTCTTCGTCCTCGTACAGCGCCGCCTGGTCTCAGGACTCGGCGGAGCGGTGAAGGACTGACATGCACGACCTGATTCCCGCGCCGGTGAGCACCGGCGGAGAAGGCACCGGCGCGTTCCTGCCCGACGGGGCCACGACCCTCACGGCCGGACCCGGCACCGAGGGCACGGAACGCTGGCTGCGCACCACGCTCGGAGCGGCCTTCGGCCTCCCGCTCGCCCCCTCGGGCCCGGGTGCCGAAGGGGCCGTGAACAGCGTCGCGCTGCGCGTCGACGCCTCGCTGGAGCCCGAGGGCTACCGGCTGGACGTGACGGCCGACGGCGTGCGCATCGCCGGGGGCAGCGCGGCCGGGGTCTTCTGGGGAGCGCAGACGCTCCGCCAGCTCCTCGGCCCCGAGGCGTTCCGCCGGGCCCCCGTCGGCCCCGGTCCGCGTACGGGCGTCCCCTTCACCCGGATCGAGGACGGCCCGCGCTTCGGATGGCGCGGCCTGATGCTCGACGTGGCACGGCACTTCATGCCCAAGGAGGGCGTGCTGCGCATGCTCGACCTGCTGGCGGCCCACAAACTGAACGTCTTCCATTTCCACCTCACCGACGACCAGGGATGGCGCGTCGAGATCAAGCGCCACCCCCGGCTCACGGAGGCCGGAGCCTGGCGCGCGCGCACCAAATACGGCCACCGGGACTCCGCACTCTGGGACGAGACCCCGCACGGCGGCTTCTACACGCAGGACGACATCCGCGAAATCGTGGCGTACGCGGCCGAGCGGCATATCCGGGTCGTCCCCGAAATCGACATCCCGGGCCACTCCCAGGCGGCGATCAGCGCCTATCCGGAACTGGGCAACACCGATGTCGTCGACACCTCCGCCCTTTCCGTGTGGGACACCTGGGGCGTCAATCCGAACGTACTCGCCCCCACCGACAACACCCTCCGGTTCTTCGAGGGCGTCTTCGAGGAACTGCTCGACCTGTTCCCGGCCGAGACCTCGCCGTTCATCCATATCGGCGGTGACGAATGCCCCAAGGACCAGTGGAGGCGGTCACCGTCGGCACAGGCCCGCATGGCCGAACTCGGCCTGGCGGACGAGGACGAACTCCAGTCCTGGTTCATCCGCCACTTCGACCGGTGGTTCACCGGCCGGGGGCGCCGCCTGATCGGCTGGGACGAGATCCTGGAGGGCGGTCTCGCCGAGGGCGCGGCCGTGACGTCGTGGCGCGGGTACGCGGGCGGGATCGCCGCCGCCGAGGCCGGGCACGACGTCGTGATGTGCCCCCTTCAGCAGGTGTACCTGGACTACCGTCAGGACGGCGGCCCGGACGAGCCGATGCCCATCGGCTACGTCCGCACCCTGGAGGACGTCTACCGCTTCGAGCCCGTGCCCCCCGGCCTCTCCGAGGAGGCGGCCCGGCACGTCATGGGCACCCAGGCCAACGTCTGGACCGAGGTCATGCAGAACCAGGACCGCGTGGACTACCAGGTGTTCCCGAGGCTCGCCGCCTTCGCGGAGGTCGCCTGGTCACGCCTCCCGGCGTCCGGCGAAAGGGACTTCGCGGACTTCGGGCGCAGGATGGACACCCACTACGCCCGGCTCGACGTTCTGGGCGTCGGTTACCGGCCGCCCTCGGGCCCGCTCCCGTGGCAACGCCGGCCGGGCGTCCTGGGTCGCCCGATCGAGGGACCGCCCCCGACCGTGTGACCGCTGCCGCGCATCCCGGCCGGGGGAACCGAATAAGTCGTACGAACTCGCTGAAGAGGTGCAATTCGTGCGCCGGGCAGAAGGTCTGCCAAAGGTGACTTTTCCCCTGGCCGGGGACGGAAACCCCCTTCACGGACCCTCGCGTCGGACAGCCCGGAAGATGTGCCAGAGTTGCCACGTCCCGGCCGTGAGCACGTACCGTACGGCGGACAGGCGGGACTGCCGGGACACCGGGAAGGGGCAGCTGGGTTGACCACGCACGCACCGCAGGCGACGCAGTCGGTGACGCTGCCGGCCTCGCTCGACGAGGCCGTGGCGGCTCTCGGCGCCATGCCCGCCGCCGTCCCCGTGGCCGGCGGCACGGACCTCATGTCGGCCGTCAACAAGGGCCTGCTGCGGCCCTCGGGACTGGTCGGCCTCAGCCGGATCAGCGAGCTGCGCGGCTGGCACTACCAGGACGGCCACGCCCTGCTGGGGGCCGGCCTCACCCACGCGCGCATGGGGCGGCCCGACTTCGCCGCGCTCATCCCCGCGCTGGCCGCCTCCGCCCGCGCCGCCGGCCCGCCCCAGATCCGTAACGCCGGGACCCTCGGGGGCAACATCGCCACCGCGGCGCCGACCGGCGACGCCCTGCCCGTGCTGGCCGCCCTGGAGGCCGAGCTGGTCATCGCGGGCGCCGGCGGCTCACGTCGTGAGATCCCCGTCTCGCACCTGCTGGCGGGCCGCGAGATGCTCGAACCCGCCGAGCTGATCGGCTTCGTCCGCGTACCGCTGCTGCACGCGCCCCAGGTCTTCCTCAAGGCGACCGGCCGCACCGGCCCCGGCCGCGCCACCGCCTCCGTCGCGATCGTCCTGGACCCCGCCCGGCGCGGGGTGCGCTGCGCGGTCGGGGCGATCGCGCCGATGCCCCTGCGGCCGCTGGAGGCCGAACGCTGGATCGCCTCCCTGATCGACTGGGACGGCGAACGCGGCCTGGCCCCCGACGCGCTGGCCGCCTTCGGCGAGTACGTCGCGGCGGCCTGCATCCCGGACCCGGCTCCACCGGAGGACGGGGGAGAAGCACCTCCGCTGTCCCCCGCCGTCCTGCACCTGCGGCGCACCGTCGCCGCGCTCGCCCGACGCGCACTGGGGAGGGCACTGTCGTGAGCAATGAAGAGAACCCCGAGCAGCGGCACGGGACGCCCGATCCGTACGCCGGCTGGCAGCCGACCCCGCAGGGCGGTGAGTACGACGCCGAGGCGACCGCCTTCGTCCACCTCGCCCCGGAGGACCTCGCCGACCTCGCGAACGACCCGCTGGCGGCACCCGGCCACAGCTACGTGCCGCCGATGATCCTGCCGCTGACCCCGGCCGCGGGCCTCGACCCCGCGGCGACGGGCAGCTGGGTCGTGCGGTCGCCGGAGCCCCAGGAGCCGCACGCGGGCCACCCCGGCGGCGAGGAGGGGGTGCACTGGCCCGACCCGAACCAGCAGGACCCGAACCAGGGGTACGACCCGTACCAGCACCCGTACCCGGACACCTCGCAGTACACGCAGACGTCGTCCACGACCGCCCAGTGGAACTTCACCGAGGCCCTGCCCGCCGAGCCCGAACCCGCTCCGGGTCCCGCCGGGCACACCGGTGAGTGGACGATCCCGGTGGCGGGCGGCGACCTCCCGGACGAGTCCGGCGAGTTCGCGGCCTCGGCGGCGGCCTCCGCGTGGTACGCCGACACGCCCCCCGCGACCCTGCCCGGCGGTGCGCCCGCCCCGTGGGCGACGCAGGAGCCGGCGGCCGGGCCCGAGCCGGCCGCGCCGGAGGCCCCGCCCGCGCCCGCCGGGCCCGTGGAGGCCCCGGAGGCCGCACAGGAGGCCGAGGGGGCACCCGAGGTCCCGGAGGCCGCCGTGGAGGCTCCCGAGCCCGCCCCCGAGGCCCCCGAGCCGGTCCTGGAGGTCTCCGGGCCCGTCCTGGAGGTCTCCGACGCGCCGGAGGAGCCGGTCGCCGGCCCCCCGGCCGCGGAAGCCGTCCAGGAGGCCGACCGTCCCGGGGCCGGCATCCCGGCGGCGGCCCCCGGGGCCGAACCGGTTCCGGTCGCCGGCCCGGAACCCGAAGCCGAACCCGCCCCCGGTCAGGGGTCCTTGCCCGTCGAGGAGCCCGCCGCCCCGGTCCTCCCGGCCGGTCCGAGCGAGCACCCCTCGGCCTCGTACGTCCTCCATGTCAACGGCGCGGACCGCCCCGTCAGCGACGCCTGGATCGGCGAGTCGCTGCTGTACGTGCTCCGGGAGCGCCTCGGCCTCGCCGGTGCCAAGGACGGCTGCTCGCAGGGCGAGTGCGGTGCCTGCAACGTC
This sequence comes from Streptomyces sp. NPDC058008, assembly GCF_042886395.1. Classification (NCBI taxonomy): domain Bacteria; kingdom Bacillati; phylum Actinomycetota; class Actinomycetes; order Kitasatosporales; family Streptomycetaceae; genus Streptomyces; species Streptomyces sp. NPDC058008. The sequence goes on from NZ_JBHVQX010000001.1 coordinate 63,906, forward strand.
CAGGTCGACGGCCGCCTCGTGGCCTCCTGTCTGGTCCCCGCCGCCACCACGGCGGGCAGCGAGGTCCGCACCGTCGAGGGCCTCGCGGTGGACGGCGAACCCTCCGACGTCCAGCGGGCCCTCGCCGCGTGCGGCGCGGTCCAGTGCGGCTTCTGCGTCCCGGGGATGGCCATGACCGTCCACGACCTCCTGGAGGGCAACCACGCCCCCAGCGAGCTGGAGACCCGTCAGGCCCTGTGCGGCAACCTCTGCCGGTGTTCGGGCTACCGGGGCGTGCTCGACGCCGTACGCGAGGTCGTCGCCGGCCGGGAGGCGACCGCCGAGGCGGCGGCCGCCGTTCCCGACGACACCGAGGCGCGCATCCCGCACCAGGCCGCCCCCGGCGCGGGCGGCGTCCAGGCACACGAGGGAGACGCCCGGTGAACACCGCGCCGTCTCCCGCACCACCGGTCATCCCCCCCATCAGCCACCGCAGCGGAGCGAACGACAAGGAGGCGGCGTGACCAGCGACGCGGCCACCGCTACCGGCACCACGCGCACGACACCGCGGCCCGAGGGCCCCGAGGTGGACCAGGAGCCGCCCGCGCTCGGACTGGGCACCTCGCTGCCGCCCGCCGACGTCCGTGCCAAGACCGAGGGCACCTTCCCGTACGCCGCCGACCTGTGGGCCGAGGGCCTGCTGTGGGCGGCGATGCTGCGCTCCCCGCACCCCCACGCGCGCATCCTGTCGATCGACGCGACGGCCGCCGCCGGCATGCCGGGCGTACGCGCGGTCGTCACGCACGAGGACATCCCCGGGGACGGCTCGTACGGCCGCCGTGTCGTCGACCGGCCCGTGTTCGCCTCCGACCTCGTGCGCCACCACGGCGAGGCGATCGCCGCTGTCGCCGCCGACCACCCCGACACCGCCCGGCTGGCCGCCGCGGCGATCACCGTCGAGTACGAGATCCTCGAACCGGTCACCGACCCCGAGAAGGCCTTCGCGGCCGAGCCCCTGCACCCCGACGGCAACCTCATCCGTCACATCCCGCTGCGCTACGGCGATCCGGAGACGGTGGGCGAGGTCATCGTCGAGGGCCTCTACCGCATCGGCCGGCAGGACCCCGCCCCGATCGGCGCGGAGGCCGGCCTCGCCGTGCCCCGCCCCGACGGAGGGGTCGAGCTCTACACGGCGTCCACCGACCCGCACACCGACCGCGATCTGGCCGCGGCCTGCTTCGGCCTCGACCCCGAGCGGGTCAAGGTCGTGGTGACCGGCGTCCCCGGGGCGACCGGCGACCGGGAGGACCCCGGCTTCCAGATCCCGCTCGGCCTGCTCGCCCTGCGCACCGGCTGCCCCGTGAAGCTGGCCGCCACCCGCGAGGAGTCCTTCCTCGGGCACGCCCACCGCCACCCGACCCTGCTCCGCTACCGCCACCACGCGGACGCCGAGGGCAGGCTGGTCAAGGTCGAGGCGCAGATCCTGCTCGACGCGGGCGCGTACGCCGACTCCTCGTCCGAGTCCCTGGCCGCCGCCGTGGCCTTCGCCTGCGGACCGTACGTCGTCCCGCACGCCTTCATCGAGGGCTGGGCGGTCCGTACGAACAACCCGCCCTCCGGTCACGTGCGGGGCGAGGGCGCGATGCAGGTGTGCGCCGCGTACGAGGGCCAGATGGACAAGCTGGCGGCGAAGCTGGGCATCGACCCCGTCGAGCTCCGCCTGCGCAACGCCCTCTCCACGGGCGACATCCTCCCCACCAGCCAGACGGTGACCTGCCCCGCTCCCGTCGCCGAACTCCTGGGCGCGCTGCGTGACTTCCCGCTGCCCGCGCTCCCCAAGGACGATCCGGAGGACGACTGGCTGCTCCCCGGCGGCCTGGAGGGGGCCGGGGAGCCCGGAGCCGTCCGCAGGGGCGTGGGCTACGCCCTGGGCATGGTCCACATGCTCGGAGCCGAGGGCGCCGACGAGGTGTCCACGGCCACGGTCCGGGTCCACGACGGTGTCGCCACCGTGATCTGCGCGGCCGTCGAGACCGGTCAGGGCTTCACCACGCTCGCCCGCCAGATCGTCCAGGAGACCCTGGGCATCGAAGAGGTCCACGTGGCCGCGGTGGACACCGACCAGCCCCCCGCGGGCCCGGCGACGCACGGCCGCCACACCTGGGTCTCGGGAGGGGCGGTCGAGCGGGCCGCGAAGATGGTGCGCACCCAGCTGCTCCAGCCGCTCGCCCACAAGTTCGGGATGTCCACGGAGCTGCTCCAGATCGCCGGCGGCAAGATCACCTCGTACGACGGGGTGCTGTCCACGACCGTCATGGAGGCGATGGACGGCAAGGAGCTCTGGGCCACCGCCCAGTGCCGTCCCCACCCCACCGAGCCGCTCGACGGGTCGGGCCAGGGAGACGCGTTCGTCGGGCTGGCGTTCTGCGCGGTCCGCGCGGTGGTCGACGTCGACATCGAACTCGGTTCGGTCCGGGTGGTCGAGATGGCCGTCGCCCAGGACGTCGGCCGCGTCCTCAACCCGTCCCAGCTGGCGACCCGCATCGAGGCGGGCGTTACCCTGGGCATCGGCGCGGCCCTCACGGAGAACCTCCGCACCGCCCGCGGACTGATCCGGCACCCGGACCTCACCGGCTACGCGCTCCCGACGTCGCTGGACACCCCGGACATCCACATCGTCAAGCTGGTCGAGGAGCGCGACGTGGTGGCGCCCTTCGGCGCCAAACCGGCCTCGGCGGCCCCGGTCGTGACGTCCCCGGCGGCGGTCGCCTCGGCGGTCCGCGCCGCGACGGGCCGCCCGGTCAACCGCCTCCCGATCCGCCCCCAGGCGGCGGTGGCGGTCACGCCCAGGTCCTGACCCCCGCAGGGGGGGCGCGGTCCAGTACCGCGACCCCCCGCGGGGCGGGGAGCGGTCGCCGATCCCGCATGCGCGGTCTTCCGCGGAGGCCGTGACCGGATTCGAACCGGTGTAACTCGAGTTGCAGTCGAGCCCCTGAACCTCTCGGGCACACGGCCGTGTGTCCTATTGATCTGCTCCTGACCGTACGGGGCCCGCGGGACCGGCCTCAAGGGGCGCGGGCGGGCCGCAACGTGACTGCCACACCGCGTTCACGTTCACGCGCCCGCGGGCCCTGCGGCCTACGACCAAGGGACCAGCCGGACAACGCCCACCGACAGGGGTCACCCGGTGCCGTGGCCCTTACTCTGGGGCTCATGACTGCCCTGGAACCCCGTGACGCCGAGGTCACCGCCGCCCTCGTGGACACCACCGCCGCCGCCCCCGTGGAAGGCGTGCTCGGGCGGACGTACAGGGCGCTCAGCATCGGCATCGTCTCCGTCGTCCTGCTCATCGCCTTCGAGGCGACCGCCGTCGGCACCGCGATGCCGGTCGCGGCCCGGGAGCTGAACGGCATCCCGCTCTACGCCTTCGCCTTCTCCGCGTACTTCACCACCAGCCTCTTCGCGATGGTGCTCTCCGGGCAGTGGGCCGACCGGCGCGGGCCGCTGGCCCCGCTCGCCACCGGCATCGGCGCCTTCGGCGCGGGGCTGCTGCTCTCGGGTACGGCGGCGAGCATGTGGATGTTCGTCCTGGGCCGGGCCGTCCAGGGCCTCGGCGGCGGGCTCGTGATCGTGGCGCTGTACGTGGTCATCGGGCGGGCCTACCCGGAGCGGATCCGGCCGGGCATCATGGCGGCCTTCTCCGCGGCCTGGATCATCCCCTCGGTCGTCGGGCCCCTCGCGTCGGGGACCGTGACGGAACACCTCGGCTGGCGCTGGGTCTTCGTCGGCATCCCCGTCCTGATCCTTCTCCCGCTCGGCCTCGCGCTGCCCGCGATCCGGCGGATGGCGGGCGGCCCGGTGGACGCGGAGGCCGCGGCGGAGCCGTTCGACGGGCGCCGCATCCGGCTGGCGCTCGGCATCTCGGCGGGGGCCGGGCTGCTCCAGTACGCGGGGCAGGAGCTGCGGTGGCTCTCGCTGGTACCGGCGCTGGCCGGAGCCGCGCTGCTCGTCCCCGCCGTACGCGGTCTGCTGCCCCCGGGGACCGTACGGGCCGCGCGGGGGCTGCCCGCCGTGATCCTGCTGCGGGGGATATCCGCCGGCTCGTTCATCGTCGCCGAGTCCTTCGTCCCGCTGATGCTCGTGACCCAGCGCGGCCTGTCCCCGACCCTGGCCGGCCTCTCCCTGGCCGCGGGCGGCCTGACCTGGGCGCTCGGCTCGTACGTCCTGGCCCGGCCCCGGCTGGAGCCCCACCGGGGGGCCTTCATGAAGGCCGGCATGGTGCTGGTGGCGCTGGCGATCCTTGCCGCGCCCGGCGTGCTGGTCGAGTCGGTGCCGGTGTGGACCCTGGCCGTGGTCTGGGCCTTCGGATGCTTCGGCATGGGCATGGTGATCGCGTCGACGAGCGTCCTCCTGCTGAAGCTGTCGGCCCCGCAGGACGCGGGGGCCAACTCGGCCGCGCTCCAGATCTCGGACGGGCTGGCCAACGCGCTGCTGCTCGCCGCCGGCGGTGCGGCGTTCGCCGCGCTCGGCGGCGGAGCGGTGGGCGCGGCCGCCCACGGGGCCGTGGGAAGCGGTGCGGCCGGGTCGCACCCGGGCGCGTTCCTGGTGGTGTTCCTGCCGATGGCCGCGGTGGCGCTGGCGGGGGTGTGGGTGGCCGCACGGGTGCGGACGGATCCCTAGGGCGGTACCGCGCGATCCCTCCCGTCCCCGGTCGGTCGACGAGCTGGACCCCGGGCCCGGTGCCCGGCACCGCGGAGCGGAGGGAACGGGCGCGTGAGCGCGGTCCGTCCGGCCCGCTACGGACGGCCGTCCGCGGGCGGGAGGCGTGCCGAGGGGCCCCGGACATGCCCGGGACCGCCGGGCGGCCGGCCGCGTGCGCCGGACGACCGCCTCCTGTGAAGCGGGTCTCAGCGGCGCCGGGCCATGGCTGATCCGTACGGGGTTCCGTCCCGCCCGCCGGTAGGGTGGCCCGGTTGTCGTATCGCGTACGGGCCGGACTCCGGACCGTACGGGCAGCACCCCACGTACCCGAGTGCCCCGAACCGGAGACCGTGACTACTACCGCCTCCCACCACCTCTCACCCGCCTTTCCCGGCCGCGCCCCCTGGGGGACGGCCGGCAAGCTGCGAGCCTGGCAGCAGGGTGCCATGGAGAAGTACATCCAGGAGCAGCCGCGCGACTTCCTCGCGGTCGCGACCCCCGGCGCCGGGAAGACCACCTTCGCGCTGACCCTCGCCTCATGGCTGCTGCACCACCACGTGGTGCAGCAGATCACCGTCGTGGCGCCCACCGAGCACCTGAAGAAGCAGTGGGCGGAGGCCGCCGCCCGCATAGGCATCAAGCTCGACCCCGAATACAGCGCGGGGCCCGTGAGCAAGGAGTACCACGGGGTCGCGATCACGTACGCCGGTGTCGGCGTGCGCCCCATGCTGCACCGCAACCGGTGCGAGCAGCGCAAGACGCTCGTGATCCTCGACGAGATCCACCACGCCGGTGACTCGAAGTCCTGGGGCGAGGCGTGCCAGGAGGCGTTCGACCCGGCGACCCGGCGGCTGGCCCTGACGGGCACGCCGTTCCGGTCCGACACGAACCCGATCCCGTTCGTGGCGTACGAGGAGGGCAACGACGGCATCCGGCGCTCCTCGGCGGACTACACGTACGGCTACGGCAACGCGCTCTCCGACGGTGTCGTGCGCCCCGTGATCTTCCTCAGCTACAGCGGCAACATGCGCTGGCGCACCAAGGCGGGGGACGAGATCGCGGCCCGGCTGGGCGAGCCGATGACCAAGGACGCCATCGGGCAGGCCTGGCGCACCGCGCTGGCGCCGACCGGCGACTGGATCCCCAACGTGCTGGCCGCCGCCGACAAGCGGCTGACCGAGGTGCGCAAGGGCATTCCGGACGCCGGCGGGCTGGTCATCGCGACGGACCAGGAGTCGGCGCGCGCCTACGCCAAGATCCTCAAGTCGGTCACCGGGGAGAAGCCGACGGTGGTCCTGTCCGACGAGAAGGCCGCGTCCAGGAACATCGACGCGTTCAGCCAGGACGGGTCGCGGTGGATGGTCGCGGTCCGGATGGTGTCGGAGGGCGTCGACGTACCCCGTCTCGCGGTCGGCGTGTACGCGACGACCATCTCCACCCCGCTGTTCTTCGCGCAGGCCGTCGGCCGTTTCGTGCGGTCGCGGCGGCGCGGCGAGACCGCCTCGGTGTTCCTGCCGACGATCCCGATGCTGCTCGACTTCGCGAACGAGATGGAGGTCGAGCGCGACCACGTGCTCGACAAGCCGAAGAAGGGCGGCGAGGAGGAGAATCCGTTCGCCGAGGAGGACCAGCTCCTCGCCGACGCGGAGAAGCTGGAGGACGAGGAGACCGAGGACCAGCTGCCCTTCGAGGCCCTGGAGTCCGACGCGGTCTTCGACCGGGTGCTGTACGACGGCGCCGAGTTCGGCATGCAGGCGCACCCGGGGAGCGAGGAGGAGCAGGACTACCTGGGCATCCCGGGGCTGCTCGAACCCGACCAGGTGCAACTGCTGCTCCAGAAGCGGCAGACCCGGCAGATCGCCCACAGCCGTCAGAAGCCGGCGTCGGAGGCCGACCTCCTGGAGAAGGCGGCCGAGGACCGGCCCGTCGTCACGCACAAGAAGCTGCTGGAGCTGCGCAAGCAGCTCAACACGATGGTGTCGGCCTACACGCACCAGAGCGGCAAGCCGCACGGCGTGATCCACACCGAGCTGCGTCGGATCTGCGGCGGCCCGCCGAGCGCGGAGGCGACGGCCGGACAGATCCAGGACCGGATCAAGAAGGTCCAGGAGTGGGCCACCCGGATGCGGTGAAGAGGCCCCGGCGGACCTGAGCAGCCCCCGGCCCCGGTGCGCGGTGTGATCCGCCCGCGCACCGGGGCCTCGCCGTGGGCGGGGCGGGACGCCGGACGGTCCCGGCCGCTTCGGGCACGCGGGCGCGGGAGGCGTGCGCGTGGGGGAGGGGCGCGCGGGGGCGGCGGGCGCCTGTCCCGGGGAAAAATTTTGACACATTCTTTTACGGTGAGTTAACAATCGTTCACCCGTGATGTACGGAGCGTCGCCGTCGAGTCACCCGACTAGAACGCGCGTAGATGTTCGCGTTCCGGACGGTCCGCCGCTGACCGGCGGTTATGCCGTGCCGTTCCGGGGGGAGACCGGATTCTGGACGAGGTCTTCCGCTGAGCGGACCCGCTCGCTAATGTCCCCGAAACATGAACGCCCCGTGGCAACGTCGCCGCGGAGCGCAGCCGGTGCCATGGCCAGTCGGCGGCCTCTCGGTGCGTCGCCGTGGGACCGGCGTCGGTGTCCCGGAGAGAGAACCGCCCCGCTCACCACGAGGGAGAGGGCGTCGTGACCGCAGAGACTTCTCAGACGCTCGACCGGGGACTGCGTGTCCTCAAGCTGCTCGCCGATACCGACCACGGGCTGACCGTCACCGAGTTGTCGAACAGACTCGGCGTCAACCGCACCGTGGTCTACCGCCTGCTCGCCACCCTGGAACAGCACGCGCTCGTCCGGCGTGACCTGGGCGGCCGGGCCCGAGTGGGTCTGGGCGTGCTGCGTCTGGGCCGGCAGGTGCACCCGCTCGTCAGGGAGGCCGCGCTGCCCGCGCTGCGTTCGCTGGCCGAGGACATAGGGGCCACCGCGCACCTCACGCTCGTCGACGGGTCGGACGCGCTCGCGGTCGCCGTCGTCGAGCCGACCTGGACCGACTACCACGTGGCCTACCGGGCCGGGTTCCGCCACTCCCTGGACCGGGGTGCCGCGGGCCGGGCGATCCTCACCGCCCGGCAGAAGACGGCCGACCACCCGGGCTACACCCTCACCCAGGGCGAGCTCGAAGCCGGAGCCTGCGGGGCCGCCGCCCCCCTGGTCGGGGTCTCCGGGGTGGAGGGCAGCGTGGGGGTGGTGATGCTCGCGGACGCCGTACCGGAGCGGGTCGGCCCGCGTGTCCTGGACGCGGCCCGTGAGGTCGCCGACGCGCTGCGCTGAGGCGCCGTACGGACCGTGCCGGCCCGCTGACCGGGCACGGTCCGCGACGGCAGGAGTGGGCTCCGGCCTCCCCGGGGACGCCGGGGCGGTCGGATCCGGGGGCGCGCGGCCGTTAGATTGGTCGGGTGGCCATTCGTCTCTCCCGCCCCCGTGCTCTCGCCCTCTGCGCGCTGCCCGTCCTCGCCCTGTTCGGTACGGCGGCCTTCGCGCCGCTCCCGTTCACCGTGGCGCAGCCCGGCAGTACCGCCGACGTCCTGGGGGACGACAAGGGGACGCCGGTCATCACGATCAAGGGCACCCCGACCCGCACCACGGACGGCCAGCTGCGGATGACGACGATCCTGGCGACCGCGCCCACGGCGGACGTCGGCGTCGGGGACGTGATCGACAGCTGGTTCCGGACGGACCGGGCGGTGATGCCCCGCGACTCCGTCTACCCGACCGGCGGCTCCGAGAAGGAGATCGAGCAGCACAACCTCCAGGACATGGTGAAGTCGCAGAACGTCGCCGTGGACGCGGCCCTGAACTACCTGGACCGGAAGCCCGGCTCGGTGGACGTCACCCTGCACCTCGCGGACGTCGGCGGCCCCAGCGCGGGCCTCTTCTTCTCCCTGGGCATCATCGACAAGCTGGTGGGCGACGGTTCCGGCGGCGACCTGACCGGGGGACGTACCGTCGCCGGTACGGGGACGATCGAGGCCGACGGCACGGTCGGCGCGGTGGGCGGGGTCTCCCTGAAGACGCAGGCCGCCCGGCGCGACGGCGCCACCGTCTTCCTCGTCCCGAAGGCCGAGTGCGCGCAGGCCGAGGCGGAGCGCCCCGACGGTCTGCGGCTGATCCCCGTCACGACACTGAAGAGCGCGGTGTCCTCGCTGCGGGCCCTGGACCAGGGGGACAGTGTCCCGAGCTGCTGACCTCGGGCTCCGGCGCCTCCATGCCGCGCCAGGAGGGGAAGACCAGCGGGCTCAGCGTCGCCAGGAAGTACACCCCGCCCATGGCCAGCAGCGCCCCCGACGTGCCCATGCCCTCGACGAGCAGTCCGGCGGCCAGGCCGCCCACCGGCATCGCGAGCTCGCAGCCCGCAGTGAGCGCCCCGGACACCCGGCTGCGCAGCTCCTCGGGAACGCGTTCGTACGTCAGCGTCGTCAGGATCGGGTTGAGCATGCCGCCGGCGACGCCGCCCAGCGCCATCGTGACCGCGAGCGGCAGGGTCGTCCCCGTCAGGGCGGCGACCGCGAATCTCGGCGCCCCGCACAGCATCACGCACACCGTGAACACGGTCCGCCGGGAGAAGCGGTGGCCCACCGCGCCGTACAGCAGGGCGCCGGTCAGCCCGCCCGCGCCGAAGAGCGCGGTGAGCAGGCCGAGGTCGGCCGCCCCGCCCAGTTCGCCCTCGGCGTGCACGGGCAGCAGGACGGCGTTCCAGCCCTGGTCGGCGCCGTTCATGAACATCACCATGACGACGGCGGCGAGCAGCAGCCGGTTGCCCAGCACGTAGGCGTACCCCTGCCCCAGCTCGGCGCGGTAGGCGCGCAGGGAGACGGGGGCCGCCGCCTCGCTCGGCTCGGCCGCGCGGACCCCGCGCACCCCCGCCGCGACGAGCAGTGCGGACAGCGCGAACGTGGCGGCGTCCAGGAGGAGGACCGTCCCGGCGCCGGCGACGGCGATCAGTACGCCCGCCAGTGCGGCGCCGAGCATGCGGGCGCCGCGCGACACCGCGTCGAAGAGGCTCGCGGCGCGGGCCAGGGTGGTCCCCGCGTGTTCGGCGAGATCGGGTACCAGGACGTGGCGTGCCGTGTTGCCGGGCGTGTGGGAGAGCCCGTTCAGTGCCATCAGCGCGCACAGCGCCCAGAAGGGGAGCGCTCCCGCGTGGTGCAGCAGAGGTACGGCCGCGACGGCGGCGCCGCAGACCGTGTCGGAGGCGACGGAGACCCGGCGCCGGCCGATCCGGTCGATGACGGGCCCGCCGACGAGCGCGGCCACGACGATCGGCAGGGTCGCGCAGAAGGCGACGACCCCGGCCCGGCCGGCGCTCCCGGTGGTCTCCAGGACGAACCAGGGGACCCCGATGAGGGTCAGTGAGGTGCCCGCCGTGGAGATCGAGTTGGCGGCCAGGACGGCGGCGAGCGGGGTGCGCCGTCCGGACGGTCTCCCCCCGTCCACCGTCAGGCCGTTCGCGCGGCGGGAGCCGTCCCGGCCTGCGTGAGGCGCAGGCCCAGCTCGATCATCGTCCAGCCCACGCGGTGGCGCAGCATGGGGCGTTCCACCGGGTGGAAGGCCGCGGCGTCGTGGCGCAGGTCGGCGGCGCGGTAGAGGTGGAGCAGAAGGTGGACGTCGCTGTGCACGAAGGTGATCCCCTCATTCGTTGGGACGCGGGAAGATGTGCAGATGGGTGCGGACCACGGCCGAACCCTCCGTGTCGTCGGGGACGCGGCCGCGGTAGCTGTTCACCAGGGCGTGGATCTTCGCCGAGAGCTCCAGGGCGAGCTCGGGGGTGAGGCGGGTCTTGAAGTCGCTGGTGTCCCAGCCGCGCAGCCATTCCTCGGGCCATTCGTGCATCGTCCCGAGCCAGGTGTTCAGCTCCTGGGCGTGGGTGGTGGCGACCTCGTGGAGCACCACCCCTATGGCGCCCCGCACCTCGGGGTCCGCGTGGCGCATGAAGTCGGCGGTGGGTCCGAAGACGGTCCCGGAGTGCACCGCCTTCCACCACCGCTCACGCCCCTTGCCGCGCTCCGGGTCGTCCTCGACGAAGCCGTACGCCGCGAGCTGGCGGAGGTGGTAGCTGGTGGCCCCGCTGGACTCGCCGAGCCGGCCGGCGAGACCGGAGGCGGTGGCGGGGCCGAACTCCCTGAGCGTGTTCAGGAGCCGGATGCGCAGGGGGTGGGCGAGCCCGCGCAGGGTGTGGGCGTCGACGTGGTGCATCTTCGGGTCGCCCGCGCCGGGGGTGCGGCCGTCGGGCTCGATCGGTGGCATGGCATGAGCGTAGAGTTGCAAAGACATCTTTGCAACGGGTTCTTTGCAAGATTCTTCCCGTGTCCGGGAACGGGACCGGGCCTCCACC
>NZ_JBHVQX010000001.1:74967-125356 GCF_042886395.1 Streptomyces sp. NPDC058008
TGGGGCCCCTTTGGGTGCTATGGAATCTGTTTTTTGTTTAAAACAAATTTTGGAACCGGTTTATTTCAAATTTCTGGCCGGGGCCCGGCACGGGCCCGGGCCCCCCCCCGCCCCCGCGGGGGCTGCCCCGGTCCCGTCCGGCCGAGCGGGTGCCCTCCCGTTCAGCCCTCCTTGATGAATCCTTCCTTCAGCAGCCAGTCCTTCGCCACCTCGTGCGGGTCCTGGCCGTCCACGTCCACCTTGGAGTTGAGCTCCTGCGCGAGATCCGTCGTCAGCTTCCTGGTCACCGGCGCCAGCATCGTGGCGATCTCCGGGTACTTGTCCAGGGTCGCCGTGTGGATGACCGGGGCGGCGTTGTAGTTGGGGAAGAACTTCCTGTCGTCCTCCAGCACGTCCAGGTCCATCGCCCGGATGCGGCCGTCCGTGGTGTACACCTCGCCCAGCAGGCAGGAGTCCGACTTCGACACCTGCGTGTAGATGATCCCGGCGTCCATCTTCTTGATGTTCGAGGCCGGCAGGTCCATCCCGTACTTCTTCTCCATGCCGGGCAGCCCGTCGTCGCGTGAGGCGAACTCGTTCTCCACGCAGACCGTCACGGCCTTCGGGTCCTTCTTGGCGAGCGCGGCCACGTCGGAGAGGGTCTTCAGGTGGTACCTGGCGTTGTTCTTCTTGCTGACGGCCAGGGCGTACGTGTTGTCGAGGGTGGCCGGGGGCAGCCAGGTCACGCCCTTCCCCAGGTCCTCGTCACGGACCGCCTTCCACTGCTTCTCCGGGTCCGCGATCGGCTCGGCATGGCCCAGATAGGTGATCCACGCCGTGCCCGTGTAGTCGTACAGCGCGTCGGCCTGCCCCTGGACGACCGCCTCGCGGGCGCTGATCGACCCCGGCAGGTTCGTGCGGTCCAGCACCTCCGCGCCGGCCGCCTTGAAGACCAGGCCGATCACGTTGCCGAGGATGATGTTCTCGCTGAAGTTCTTCGAGGTGACGGTCAGCGAGGCGCCCTTGAGCGGCTTGCCCTGCCCGACCGACCCCGGTTCCACGTCGTCCACCAGCGGCGATCCGCTCTTCAGCCCGCACCCCGTGAGGAGGAGGGCGAGCGCGGCGACCGACGCCAGGCCCGTGCGTACCCTCATGCGTCCTCCAGTCCGCGCGGCGTCAGCCACAGTTCGACCAGCGAGGCCAGCCAGTCCACGAGCAGGGCCAGCACCACGGTCAGTACCGATCCGAGGACCAGCACGGGCATGCGCTGCGTCTGGATCCCCGAGGTGATCAGGTCGCCGAGGCCGCCGCCGCCCCCGAAGGTGGCCAGCGTCGCCGTGCCGACGTTGAGCACCAGGGCGGTGCGCACACCGGCGAGGATCAGCGGGACGGCGAGCGGGAGTTCCACCCGGGTGAGCGTGCCGACCGCCGACATGCCGATGCCCCGGGAGGCCTCGACGAGGGTCGGCTCGATCGAGTTCAGCCCCGCCACCGTGTTGGAGAGCACCGGCAGGACGGCGTAGATCACCATGCCGATGATCGCGGTCGACGGTCCGATGCCCAGCCAGATCACCAGCAGCGCCAGCAGCCCGATCGCCGGGGTGGCCTGTCCGATGTTGGCGATGGCGGTCACGCCGGGAGCGGCCTTCCTGATGCCCCGGCGGGTGAGCGCGATGCCGAGCGGGATCGCGATGACCAGCACCCAGAAGGTGGAGATCGCGGTCAGCCTGACGTGCTGCCACCAGCGCACCTCGACGGTGTCGCCGGCCAGTGAGTTCCGCGCGATCGAGTCGAGCTCGACGTGCGAGATCCACAGGTACGTCGCCACCAGGACGACCGCGAGGACGGACGGCACCAGCGCGAGCTTCTGCCAGGTGATGCGGCGCCGCGGCCCGGACGGCGGCGCGGAGGGCTCGGCCTCCTCGTCGCGGAAGGCGAGGCCTCCCACGTCATGCTCTCCGGGGGGCCGGGACCCCTTGGGAGGTGCCTGATGACTGGGGGTCATAGCCCGCTGCCACCGCCCTCCAGTTCCCGCTCCGTCCGGTGGACGCGCAGCTCCTCCAGATCGTGCTGGTGCTCCATGGCGGTGAGGCGGTCGGCCTCCAGGAGTTCCTGCACGGAGTTCAGCAGGGTGTGCATGTCGACGACGCCGATGAACTCGCCCCGCCGCCCCGTCACGGCGACCCGCCCGCCGCTGTCGGTCAGCACCGCCTCCAGCGCGTCGTGCAGCGTCGCGTCCCTGGTCACCGTGTCGTGCACCAGCTGACCCGCTCTGGCCAGCGAACCCTTGGCCCGCATCAGGTCGCCGCGCCGCAGCCACTTGTACGGACGGTTGCGGCGGTCCAGCATCAGCAGCTCGTTGTGCCGGCCGTCCCGCAGCTTGTTGAAGATCGACTGGAGCGGGTCCTCGACGGTGACCGTGGGGAAGTCGGCGATCCCCACGTCCCTCACCCGGGTGAGGTTGAGCCGCTTCAGCGCCGCGCCCGCGCCCACGAAGCCCGAGACGAAGTCGTCCGTCGGGTTGGTGAGGATGGCCTCGGGGGTGTCGAACTGCGCGATGTGCGACTGCTCCCGGAGCACCGCGATGCGGTCCCCGAGCTTGATCGCCTCGTCGAAGTCGTGGGTGACGAAGACGATCGTCTTGTGCAGCTCGTGCTGGAGCCGGATCAGCTCGTCCTGGAGGTGGTCGCGGGTGATCGGGTCGACCGCCCCGAACGGCTCGTCCATCAGCAGCACCGGCGGGTCCGCGGCCAGCGCCCGCGCCACGCCCACCCGCTGCTGCTGGCCCCCGGAGAGCTGGCGCGGATAGCGCCCGTGGAACTCGCGGGGATCCAGTCCCACCAGGTCGAGCATCTCCTCGACCCGGTCCTTCACCCCGGACTTGGACCAGCCCGTCATCCTCGGCACGAGGGCGATGTTCTCGGCGACCGTCATGTGGGGGAAGAGGCCGGAGGACTGGATGGCGTAACCGATCTTCCGGCGCAGCTTCACCGGGTCCATGTCGGTGACGTCCTCGTCGTTGATCCTGATCCGCCCGGACGTCGGCTCGATCAGACGGTTGATCATCTTCAGGGTGGTGGACTTCCCGCAGCCCGAGGGGCCGACGAGGATCACGGTCTCGCCGGCCTTGATGTCCATAGACACGTTGTCCACGGCGGGGGCCGGGCTGCCGGGATAGGACTTGCTGAGGTTCTCCAGCCGGATGGTGGCGCCCGAGGTGCCGTCGGGGCGGGGCGGTGCCGGATCCGTCGGCTGGGTGGCGGTCTCAGACACGGATCCCCCTGGAGATGGTGAGCCGCCCGAGCAGGACGTACGCGGCGTCGAAGAGCAGGGCGAGGATGACGATGCCGATGGTGCCGGCGAGGACCTGGTTGATGGCGTTGGCACTTCCCAGTGAGGCGAGTCCGCGGAAGATCTCGTTGCCGAGACCGGGACCCGAGGCGTACGCGGCGATGGCGGCGATGCCCATCAGCATCTGGGTGGAGACCCGGATGCCGGTGAGGATGGGAGGCCATGCGAGGGGCAGTTCCACCTTGAGGAGCCGCCTCGTCCGGGACATCCCGATGCCCTTCGCCGCGTCGACGAGGGACGGGTCGACCCCGCGCAGCCCGACGATGCAGTTGCGGACGATGGGCAGCAGCCCGTAGAGCGTCAGGATGATCACGGTGGGCGGTACCCCGAGGCCGACGAGCGGGATCAGGAGACCGATCGCCGCGAGCGAGGGGATGGTGAGGATCGCCGAGGTGGACGTGACGGCCAGTGAGCCGCCCCAGCCGCTGCGGTAGCTGACGACACCGATCAGGACGCCGAGGAGGGTGGCGATGACCATGCACTGGAAGACGGCGCTCGCGTGCTGGAACGCGTCGGTCAGCAGCTGCTGGTGCCTGGTCCCCAAATACTCCCAGAAGTTCACATGTTGCTCCCTCGGCTCAGTCGGTGTCCTCTGCAGCCTGCTCAACCAGCGGGATAATACGCAGCGGCACCGGGTTTTCCATGACGATCGCCGTGGAGGCCCGGACGATGCCATCAAAGCCGACCACGCGGTCGATCACCCGCTGGAGGTCGGCGTTCGACCGGGCCACGAGCCGGCAGAGCATGTCCCCGTGGCCGGTCGTCGTGTGCAGCTCCAGCACCTCGGGCACCCCCCTCAAATGGGCGCGCACGTCACTGCCTTGGCCCTGCTTGATCTCCAGCGTGGCGAACGCGGTGACGGGATAGCCGAGCGCCGACGGGTCCACGTCCGGGCCGAAGCCGCGGATGACGCCATTCGACTGAAGCCGGTCCAGCCGCGCCTGGACCGTCCCGCGTGCCACCCCGAGCCGCCGCGACGCCTCCAGCACACCGATACGGGGCTCACGCGCCAGCAGCACGATGAGCCGGCCGTCCAGCCGGTCGATCGCCATGATCCGCCTCCCGGGTAGTCAGGCTGTACAGACAGCCCGCCCATCCTGGCGGCAGTGTGTACAGATTGACCAGTGGATGGCCGAACTGTTGCGCACCTTGCGAGGCGGCGGGAACCTTCGGACATGACTGAGACTGTGCACACCACCCCCGACACCGCCCGGCAGGCCGATCCCTTCCCGGTCAAGGGAATGGACGCGGTGGTCTTCGCGGTGGGCAACGCCAAGCAGGCGGCGCACTACTACTCGACCGCCTTCGGCATGAAGCTCGTCGCCTACTCCGGACCGGAGAACGGCAGCCGCGAGACCGCGAGTTACGTCCTGACCAACGGTTCGGCCCGCTTCGTCCTCACCTCCGTCGTCAAGGCGTCCACCGAATGGGGCACCTTCCTCACGGACCACGTGCACGCCCACGGTGACGGCGTGGTCGACCTCGCCATCGAGGTCCCCGACGCCCGGGCGGCCTACGCGTACGCCGTCGAGCACGGCGCGAAGGGCCTCACCGAGCCGTACGAGGTCAAGGACGAGCACGGCACGGTCGTCCTGGCCGCCATCGCCACGTACGGCAGGACCCGCCACACGTTGGTCGAGCGCGGCGGCTACGACGGGCCGTACCTCCCCGGCTACGCCGCCGCCGACCCGATCGTCGAGCCGGCCGCGAAGCGGACCTTCCAGGCCATCGACCACTGCGTCGGCAACGTCGAGCTCGGCCGGATGAACGAGTGGGTGACCTTCTACAACAAGGTCATGGGCTTCACCAACATGAAGGAGTTCGTCGGCGACGACATCGCCACCGAGTACTCCGCCCTCATGTCGAAGGTCGTCGCCGACGGCACGCTGAAGGTGAAGTTCCCCATCAACGAGCCGGCGATCGCGAAGAAGAAGTCGCAGATCGACGAGTACCTGGAGTTCTACGGCGGCGCGGGCGTCCAGCACATCGCGCTCGCCACGAACGACATCGTGGCCTCCGTGCGGGCCATGCGCGCGGCGGGCGTGCAGTTCCTGGACACCCCGGACTCGTACTACGACACCCTGGGGGAGTGGGCGGGCGAGACCCGGGTGCCCGTGGAGACGCTGCGCGAGCTGAAGATCCTCGTCGACCGCGACGAGGACGGCTACCTGCTCCAGATCTTCACCAAGCCGGTCCAGGACCGCCCGACGGTCTTCTTCGAGATGATCGAGCGGCACGGCTCGATGGGCTTCGGCAAGGGCAACTTCAAGGCCCTGTTCGAGGCGATCGAGCGCGAGCAGGAGAAGCGCGGAAACCTCTGACGGACACCGCGAAGGGCCCCCTCCCCGCACGGGGGAGGGGGCCCTTCGCCGTACCGGGCGTCACGGGGACGGTGTGGCGCCGCCCTTCGCGCCCGGGGAGGGGGCCGCGGCGGCGGACGCCTCCGGCCGGCTCTCCTTGGCGGGTTCCGGCGACGCCTCGGGCGAGGGCTCCCGCGACGGGCGTGCCTCCCGCGAGGGGCGCGGCTCGGCGGAGGGCGCCGGCGGCTGCATCTGCGCCGGCCCGCCCGACGCCGGGTCACCCAGCCCGTCCAGCGCCTCCCGTGCGAGCGGGGCGGCCAGCGGCGAGAAGTCCGGGTTCGTACGGAGGGCCTCCTCCAGATGGCCGCGCGCCGGGCCGTCCTCCCCCAGGGCGCTCTCGATCACCCCCAGGTGGTAGGTGTACGAGGCGTTGCGCACCCCGGTCTCCACCGCCCGGTCGGCGTACTGCACGCCCTCCTCGCTCCGGCCCGCCCGGTGCAGCGACCAGGCCAGGGTGTCCGCGACCTCCGAGCTGCGGCGCTGCGCCGCCCACGCGGTGCGCATCAGTTCCACCGCGGCCTCCGGGTCGCCGTGGTCGGCCTCGAAGCGGGCCTCGGTCAGCGACTCGTCGACCCCGGCCGTCCTCGCCCGGGAGAGGAGGCCGCGGAGCTTGTCGTACTGGGTCCGCGCATCGCCGTCCAGGCCCAGCGACTCGTACAGCTCGCCCAGTTCGAGCACGTACTCGGGCCGGGGCAGCTTCGTCGTCACGGTGCGGTACTCCGCCAGCGCCTCGTCCTTGCGGCCCAGGGCCGCCAGGGCGCGGGCCCGGCCCGCGAGGGAGGGGAGGTGGCCGCGGTCGGTGCGCAGGGCCGCGTCGTACTGCGCGAGCGCTACGGCCGCCTCCCCGCGCTCGGCGGCGAGGTCCCCGAGGCGGTCCAGGGCCGCCGCCTTCTCCGCCGGGGTGGCGGCGTGGTCCGCGGCCTCCTGGGCGGTGGCCAGGGCGTCCTCGCGCCAGCCCTGGTCGCGGTACATCCGGGACGTCCTGGCCAGCGCCGTCACGCCCTTGCGCAGGGTGCCGTACTTCTCCGTGGCCCTGGCGGCCGCCGGGTACTCGCCGAGACCGTCGTACGCGTCGATCAGCACCGCGTAGGCCGCCCAGCTCTTCGGCTCCCGGGCGCGGACCGTCTCCCCCCACTTCTTCCCGGCGAGGAAGTCGTTGCGGGCGTTGGCGAGCGCCCCGAGGCCCACCCACGCCTCCGCGTTGCCGCGCTCACCCGGCTGCGCGGCCAGCGACCGCTGGAGGGCCTGCTCGGCCCGCGCGTAGTACGCCGTGTCCGCGGACCGCTGCCCCCACTCCACGTACGCCCTGCCGAGCACCGCCCAGGCCGGGGCGTCCGCCGGGTGCGTCTCCACGAACTTCTGGCGGTCGCCGATGAGGGCCGTCAGATCGGACAGGGACGCGGGGGAGCCCGCCGCCGACGCGGCCTCGGCCCGTGCCACCGGCCCCGGCGCGGGCGGTGCGGCCGCCTCCTCGTCCGGCACGGCGATCACCGCACCGGCCACGAGCACCGCCGCGGCCACCGCGCCGAACGCCGCCCTGCGCAGCGTCGTGCGCATCGGCGCGGGGGGCGGTGGGACGGACGTCGCACCCTGGGGCGGCAGGGGGGAGGGGGG
Organism: Streptomyces sp. NPDC058008; assembly: GCF_042886395.1. Classification (NCBI taxonomy): domain Bacteria; kingdom Bacillati; phylum Actinomycetota; class Actinomycetes; order Kitasatosporales; family Streptomycetaceae; genus Streptomyces; species Streptomyces sp. NPDC058008. The sequence goes on from NZ_JBHVQX010000001.1 coordinate 82,272, forward strand.
CGGCTCCGGATTCTGCTGCGGCTTGGCATCCATGACCATCACTCTGCGTCAGTACGAAGATCGCATCGCGTTCCGCGAAGGTCGACGCAGACGGGTTCACACCATTGGCCCCGGGTGTCAGGCTCGGATCATGGACGCTCTTCTCGAACGACTGCGAGCGGGTCTTCCGCCCGGGGCACTGATCACGGACCCGGACGTCACCGCCTCGTACGCCCACGACATGGCGAGCTTCTGCGACGCGGGAACGCCTGCCGTCGTGGTCCTCCCGCGCACGGTCGAGGAGGTCCAGCACGTCATGCGGACCGCCACCGCCCTGCGGGTCCCGGTCGTCCCGCAGGGCGCGCGCACCGGACTGTCGGGCGCGGCCAACGCCTCGGACGGCTGCGTCGTGCTCTCGCTGGTGAAGATGGACCGGATCCTGGAGATCGACCCGGTCGACCGGATCGCGGTCGTCGAGCCGGGCGTCGTCAACGCCACGCTGTCGCGCGCCGTCAACGGGCACGGCCTCTGCTACCCGCCGGACCCGTCGAGCTGGGAGACCTGCACGATCGGCGGGAACATCGGCACCGCGTCCGGCGGGCTGTGCTGCGTGAAGTACGGCGTCACCGCCGAGTACGTCCTGGGCCTGGAGGTGGTCCTGGCCGACGGGCGGCTGCTCAAAACCGGTCGGCGCACCGCGAAGGGCGTCGCCGGATACGACCTCACCCGGCTCTTCGTCGGCTCGGAGGGCAGCCTCGGCATCGTCGTCAAGGCCGTCCTCGCGCTGCGGCCCATGCCGCCGCAGCAGCTGGCGCTCGCCGCCGAGTTCCCCTCCGCGGCGGCGGCCTGTGACGCGGTGTGCCGGATCATGGAGCGGGGACACACTCCGTCACTCCTCGAACTGATGGACCGTACGACCGTGCGGGCCGTCAACGCGACGGCCTCCATGGGCCTGCCCGACACGACCGAGGCGCTGCTGCTCTGCGCCTTCGACACGCCCGACCCGGCGGCCGACCTCGCGGCCGTCGGGGAACTGTGCACCGCGTCCGGGGCCACCGAGGTCGTGCCCGCCGAGAACGCGGCGGAGTCCGAACTCCTCCTCCAGGCACGGCGGCTGGCCCTCCCCGCCCTGGAGACCGTCAGATCCGCCACGATGATCGACGACGTGTGCGTGCCCCGCTCCCGGCTGGGCGCGATGATCGAGGGGACCGCCGCCGTCGCCGAGAAGTACGGACTGACCATCGGCGTCTGCGCCCACGCGGGCGACGGCAACACCCACCCCGTCGTCTGCTTCGACCACACGGACGCCGACGAGTCCCGCAGGGCCCGTGAGTCCTTCGACGAGATCATGGCCCTGGGTCTGGAACTGGGCGGCACCATCACGGGCGAACACGGTGTCGGCGTACTGAAGAAGGAGTGGCTCGCCCGCGAACTGGGCGAGGTGGGACTTGAGTTGCAGCGGGGTATCAAGGCCGCCTTCGACCCGCTCGGGCTGCTCAACCCCGGCAAGCTGTTCTGACCCCGGCGCGCCACCGCTCAGCCCTCGCCGTCCTGCGCCTCGTCCTGCGACCACGGATCGCCCAGCCAGAGGTCGTCGGCCGGCAGCGGGGTCAGCAGCTCGGCCAGGGCGCCGTCCAGCCCCAGCAGGGTGCTCTCGGTCCCCGGGGGCACCACCCGCAGGGTGCGCTCCACCCACGCGGCGGCGGCTGCCGACGGCACCTCCAGGAGGGCGTTGCCGTCGGGCGAGGTGAGGGCGACGCAGATGATGCCCCGGTCCTCGACCTTGGTGGGCCAGATCCGCACGTCCCCGTGGCCGCACGGCCGGAACACCCCCTCCACCAGCAGTTCGCGGGCGAACGTCCAGTGCACGGGCGACTCGGAGCCGATGTGGAAGGTGACGTGCACGGCGTACGGGTCGTCGGTGAAGTAGGAGAGCCGGGCGGGCACGGGGACGGACCGCTCGGGCGACAGGACCAGCTTCACTTCCAACTCGCGTTCCACGGCGTTCTGCATGAGGGTGTACGACCTTCCGATGCTCGTAGGGGCCGGTCCCGTGACCGGTCCGCACAAGGAGAGAGCGCCCTCCCGGACGTCTATGACGCGACTTCCCAGAAAAACTTCCCCGGACCCTGAAAGTGGTCCAAACGGCAGGACAGGCCCGGGGGTGCTCGGTGGTCTGATAGATGTGGACCCTTGTATTGAGGCCTCGAAGAGATACGGGACCACGGTGATGAGCGCCCCAACCCCGGCACCCGGTGACGAAAGCCCCCGCGAGGGGTACTACCCCGACCCGTCCATTCCCGGCTACGTCCGGTACTGGAACGGGGCTTCATGGGTCCCGGGCACCAGCCGGCCCGCGCCCCCGCAGGACGGGACGGCCCCCGCGGCGCTGCCCGCCCCGGCGGCCGACCCCGCCCCGGGCCGGCCGGCCCCGGTGGACGAGACGGGTCCGGTGTACCTCGACGCGGACGGGGAGGACGCCGACGGGGCGGACGCGGCCCCCGGCCGCGGCAGGCCGGCGTCCGCCTGGCAGGCCGACACCTCCCGGCAGACCGGTTTCGGCGGTGAACGCGACCACCGGGTCGCCTGGGGCGGCCCGGACCCGCGCGTTCCCGGGGCCGGCGCGCCCGGACCCGGCGCCGGGGCACCGCCCTCCGCCTCCGTACCGCGGCCCGCCGCCTCCCCGGCGGACGGCGCGCCCGCCGACCCCCGGCGGCCCGGCGTACCGGAACCGGCGCGCGGGGCCCTGCCCGGGATGCGGGACGGCAACGACGAGGTGACCGAAGGCACCGTCACCCTCCGCGCCGAAGGCCCCGGCAGCCGTCCGCCGACCGACGGCACGGTCACGATCCGCCCGGTGGGCCCCGCCGCGGGCCGGCCCCCGCTTCCCCGCCAGGAGGGGCCCGCCCACCCGGACGGGGCGAGGGGGGTCCGCGCCCTCCCGCCGGGCGGAGCCCCCCAGCCCGCGCCCGCTCCCGCTCCCGCGTCCACCCCGCCGCAGGCCCAGGCACCGGCACCGGGCACGCCCCCGCCGCCGGGCGCCGCCGGGGCCGCGCCCTGGCCGCAGCAGGTCCACCAGCTCGCCCAGCCCGCCCCGACGGCGCGCCCGCAGCAGCCCCTGACCGCGCGCCAGGGGCCGCTGCCCGCCCAGCAGCAGGGCGTCGTGCCCGGTCAGCAGGGCCCGGTCGTGCCCTGGAAGCCTCCGGTGGACGATCCCTTCCAGCAGCTGGCCCGGTCCCAGGCGGCCGCCAGGCCCGCCGCGCTCGGCAAGCGGCTGGCCGCCCGGCTCGTGGACACGGCCGTGCTCGGCGCGCTCGTCGGCGCGGCCGGCTTCCCGCTGGTCACCCGGGCGCTGGACCACGTCGACCAGAAGATCCAGGCGGCGAAGCTGTCCGGTGAGACGGTCACGGTCTGGCTCCTGGACTCCACCACGGCCGCGCTGTTCGGCGGGGTGCTCGCCGTCTTCCTGGTCCTCGGCGCCCTCCTGGAGGCCGTGCCCACCGCCAGGTGGGGCCGCACGCTGGGCAAGAAGCTGTGCGGTCTGGAGGTGCGGGACATCGAGAGCCACGACGCGCCGGACCTCGGGGCGGCGCTGCGCCGCTGGCTGGTGTACGGCGTGCTGGGCCTGGTCGTCGTCGGGGTGGTCAACGTGCTCTGGTGCCTGATCGACCGTCCGTGGCGCCAGTGCTGGCACGACAAGGCGGCCCGTACGTTCGTCGCCGGGGGCTGAGCACCCCGTACGCCCGTGTGCTGACGCCCCGTCCCCCGAAGGGACCTCAGCCGTTGCGGGCCTTCTCGGGCCGGGGTGCACTGCCCCCATGAGCAACGAACCGCCGCCCCCGCCGCCCGACGACGACCCGTTCTCGAAGCGGCCGCCGCAGGGGCCGCCACCCCCGCAGGGCGGTTCGCCCTACGGCGGCGGGCCGCCCCCGCCGCCGAACGACCCGTACGGCGGCGGTCCCTTCGGTGCCGACCCGCTGGCCGGCATGCCTCCGCTGGCCGAACCGGGCAAGCGGATCCTGGCGCGGCTGATCGACTTCCTCATCATCTCGATCCCGCTGTACCTGATCTCGCTGCCCTTCGGCGGCGCGGTCGACGTCTCGGACGACAACAACGGCAGCTTCGGCAACGCGGTGGGCAACGCCTACACCGGGCACCAGCTCGTCTGGTCGCTGATCGGCCTCGTGGTGTACGTCGGCTACGACACCTACTTCACCCACAAGGACGGCAGGACGCCGGGCAAGCGGCTGCTGAAGATGCGGGTCGCGATGCTCAACGACGGCTCGGTTCCCGACACGAGCTCCTCGCTGGTGCGGGCCGTCGTGCTCTGGCTCCCGGCGCTGCTGTGCTGCCCGTGCCTGTGGTGGCTGATCAACATCGTGCTGATGTTCACGGACAAGCCCTACCGGCAGGGTCTTCAGGACAAGGCGGGCAAGACCGTGGTCGTCACCGTCCCGTGAGGCCCCGGGCGTTCAGCGGCGCAGCGAGTGCTCGCCGACCCGTGCCCGCTGGGCGGCGGCGATCTCGATGTCCTCGATGGTGCGGTGCGTGCGGGCGGCGGTGGGCGGTGCCGTCAGCCGGCGGACCGGCTTCGCGCGGGCCGGCAGGGCCATGGCCACCAGCAGCCCCAGCACCATCGCCGCGGTGCCGACGGCGGCGACGCCGATGCCCGACTCCGTGCGGAACAGCAGCAGCATGGCGAGGGCGCAGACGACGACGGTGGCCGAACCGTAGGAGATCTGTGCGGCAGTCGGACGCGGCATGGCGGTATCCGTCCTCGGGGTGTCGGATAGGGAGGTCTCTCAAGCCGTTCGCACTGTCAATCGACTCTACGACGGTGGATGCCCGGGAGGAACCGGCAGTAAGCGCCGCCTCACCGACGGTGCCGGTGCACGGGGGGCGCACGGAGTCACGCCGGCACCGGCCGGGGCGTTCGGCGCGCCGGTCGGGGGTCCGGCCGCACGTCCGGATACCGGAAGAGGCCTCCCGCATAGTGCACTTGGTATGTGCAAGTCAAGATCTGTCTTTTCTCTCATAACTCCGATCGAATGTCGTCACTTGTGACGCGTTGAACGCGCGCGGCCCGTCTTCACCCCCTGGCCGCGGACGCGAACGCCGGGGAGGACTGCATCACGTGACCACTCAGAGACGGGCGCTGCGCGCCACCGCCGTAGCCGTGTGCCTGGCCGCCACCGCCGCGACGGCCTCCGCCTTCGCCACGGCGCAGGCGGACGAAAGGGCGCCGGGCTCCGGCGTCTCCGTCGTCGACCGCCAGGACCCCGCGCCGGTCAAGGCGCACGAACACGACCTGGAAGGCCCCTTCAGCAAGCAGCAGGACGCCCAGCGTCAGGCCGCGCTGGAGAAGGTCCTGTCCGGCGACAAGAAGGTGACCGCCCAGGGCGGTTCGAAGGTCGTCAAGCTCGGCAAGAGCAAGTACGTCGAGCTCGGGCGCGAGAAGACCGACAAGATCTTCACCATCCTCGTGGAGTTCGGCGACCAGGTCGACGACACCACGATGTACGACCCCGACGGCGACGGCCCGAAGCCGCCCGTCAGGAAGTACGGCGGCACGCCCGGCCCGCTGCACAACGAGATAGCGAAGCCCGACCCGGCGAAGGACAACAGCACCGCCTGGCAGGCCGACTACGACCAGGCCCACTTCCAGGACCTGTACTTCGGCCAGGACAAGGGCAAGGACTCGCTCAAGACGTACTACGAGAAGACGTCCTCGGGGCGCTACTCGGTCGACGGCGAGGTCTCCGACTGGGTCAAGGTCCCGTACAACGAGGCCCGTTACGGCTCGAACTACTGCGGCTCGACCAACTGCGCCAACGTCTGGGACGCCGTCCGCGACGGCGTCAACGCCTGGGTCGCCGACCAGAAGGCGAAGGGCCGTACGCAGGCCCAGATCAAGGCGGACCTGGCGCAGTACGACCAGTGGGACCGCTACGACTACGACGGCGACGGCGACTTCAACGAGCCCGACGGCTACATCGACCACTTCCAGCTGGTCCACGCCGGTGAGGACGAGTCCGCCGGCGGCGGCGCCGAGGGCACGAACGCCATCTGGGCGCACCGCTGGTACGCCTACGGCACGAACGCCGGCGCGACGGGCCCCGCGGGCAACAAGGCCGGCGGCACCGAGATCGGTGACACGGGCATCTGGGTCGGCGACTACACCGCGCAGCCCGAGAACGGCGGCCTGGGCGTCTTCGCCCACGAGTACGCCCACGACCTCGGCCTCCCGGACCTGTACGACACCTCCGGCGGCGGCGAGAACTCGGTCGGCTTCTGGTCCCTGATGTCGGCGGGCTCCTGGCTCGGCACCGGCAAGGGCGAGATAGGCAACCTCCCGGGCGACATGACCGCCTGGGACAAGCTCCAGCTGGGCTGGCTCGACTACGACAAGGCGAAGGCCGCGACGAAGTCGACCCACAAGCTGGGTGTCGCGGAGTACAACACCAAGGACAAGCAGGCGCTCGTCGTCGATCTTCCCGAGAAGGCCGTGACCACCACGGTCACCAAGCCGGCCGAGGGCTCCAAGCAGTGGTGGAGCGACATGGGTGACGACCTGTCGAACACCCTGACCCGCTCGGTCGACCTGACCGGCAGGTCCTCGGCGTCGCTGGACCTCTCCGGCTGGTACGACATCGAGGCCGACTACGACTACCTCTACACCGAGGTGTCGGAGAATGGCGGCAGCAGCTGGACCGCGCTCGACGGCACGGCCGACGGCAGGGCCATCCCGCGTGACGCCAGCGACAAGCCGGCCCTGACGGACGTCTCGGGCGCGTACAAGAAGCTGTCGTACCCGCTGGACGCGTACGCGGGCAAGAAGATCGACCTGCGCTTCCGCTACCAGACGGACGGCGGCGCGGGCGGCAAGGGCTTCACCGCCGACGCCATCACGGTCACCGCCGACGGCGCCGTGGTCTTCAGCGACGGTGCCGAGGGCGACGACAACGGCTGGACCGCCAAGGGCTTCTCGCGGATCGGGGAGTCGTTCACCAACGACTACCCGCAGTACTACATCGCCGAGAACCGCCAGTACGTCTCGTACGACAAGACCCTCGAGGTCGGCCCGTACAACTTCGGCTTCTCCACCACCCGTCCGGACTGGGTCGAGCACTACTCGTACCAGAACGGCCTGATGGTCTGGCTCTGGGACACCTCCCAGAAGGACAACAACACCTCGCAGCACCCCGGCCAGGGCCTGATCCTTCCGGTGGACTCCCACGCCAAGCCGCTGAAGTGGGCGAACGGCACGGTCGTCCGCAACAAGATCCAGCCCTTCGACGCGCCGTTCAGCTGGTACCCGAACAAGGGCTTCACGCTGCACAACGCGGACGTCCCGCTGAAGATCAAGCCGTCGCTGGGCGTCCCGGTCTTCGACGACCGCAAGGGCACCTACTGGTACGCGGAAAACCCGACAGGAAGTGTCAAGGTTTCTGACACCAACACCAAGATCTCCATCGTGAACGAGCCGCTCAGCGGCTCGACGATCACGTTGAAGGTCGGCCCCTCGGGCAAGTAGAAGAAGAAACCGCAGGTCGAAGCATGATCGGCCGTCGCCCTCTAGCGGGCGGCGGCCGATCGTGTTTAGGTGCGTCCTACCGGATCCTTATTGACACGAAGTCTTACGGGGGAGCACGAAGCATGGCAGGCGGAGGTTTCTGCAGGTTGCCGAACGGCACCGTGGTGGTGGCACTGACCCTGAACGGCCCGGCCGGCGGCCGCGGCCACGGGGAGCAGGTACGGGTGCTGGTGCACGCCGTGAACCGGGCGCGCGCCCTGACCAGGCTGCGCAACCTCGGGATGCGCGCCGTCTACCTCAGGGGCAACGCCCACCCGCCGACCCCGGACGAGGTCACGGCGGTCCTGCACCACCCGGACGGGCTGCTCTGGCGCACGGCGCCGCAGACCGGACAGGAGCTCTGGCACCCGATACGGGCGCTGCTGGGCTCCGCCGGGTACGCGGGGCCCGCCCGCCCGGCGGCCTGAGCCGGCCGGGCAGGTCAGACGACCGGCTTGCCCGACAGCTCCACGCCCGCGGTGCGCAGCTCCTCCAGGGCCCGCTCGGTGGTCCCCTCGGCGACTCCGGCGGTCAGGTCGAGCAGCACCTGCGTGGCGAAGCCCTCGCGGGCGGCGTCCAGGGCGGTGGCCCGCACACAGTGGTCCGTGGCGATGCCCACGACGTCGACCGCGGTGACGGAACGGTCCCGCAGCCACTGGGCGAGCCCGGTGCCGTTCTCGTCGACGCCCTCGAAACCGCTGTACGCCGCGGAGTGGGCGCCCTTGTCGAAGACGGTGTCGATCGCGCCGGAGGCCACGGCCGGGGCGAAATTGGGGTGGAAGCCCACGCCCTCCGTGCCGGCGACGCAGTGCGGCGGCCAGGAGTGCTCGAAGTCGGGGGTGTCGGAGAAGTGGTCACCGGGGTCGATGTGGTGGTCCCGGGTGGCCACGACGTGGCGGTAGCCGGGCCGGGCCTCGCCGATCAGGTCGGTGATGGCGGCGGCGACATCGGCGCCGCCCGCCACCGCGAGGCTGCCGCCCTCGCAGAAGTCGTTCTGAACGTCCACGACGATCAAGGCGCGATGCATGGCGGTTGTCCTTCGGTGGGGGTCGGGCTCGTGCTGCGGAGCGGTGCGGTGGGGACGGTGGTGGGGTCGTGCCTCCGAGCCTAGAGACTCGGCGCACCCCGCGGGAGGGGGTGCACGCGTCGGCTCTCCTCCCCCCGACACGCCGGATCGGGCGGTACCGGTTCCGGACGGGCCCGGCCGGGCCGCCAGGGGCCCGTCAGGGGCCCGCGGGCCCGTGCGCCGGTGCCGTACGCGCCCCGCGGGCCTCAGGCGTACTCGGTGGGCAGCACGGGTTCCCCGCGCGACAGCTGCATCGCCGACATCGGCAGTCCGGCCCGCGCCCTGACGTGCCGCTCGCGCGCGGCCTCCAGCGGCTCCCGGCCGACCACCTCGCCGCCCCTGACCAGCTCCACCAGCAGCTGCCGGTCCGCCAGCTCCTCCGGAACCCCGCCGCTGCCGATCACCTCGGCCTCGGCCACCCCGTGCCCGTCGAGCCGGCGCGCGGCCCACTTGCGGCCGCCCCTCGACGACTTCGCGCCCAGTGACTTCTTCACCACCGGGAGCAGCGGGTCGGCCGGATCGGCGGAGCGCGCACGCGCCACCAGTTTGTAGACCATCGAGCAGGTCGGGTGCCCGCTGCCGGTGACCAGCTGCGTGCCCACCCCGTAGGTGTCGACGGGCGCGGCGGCCAGCGAGGCGATGGCGTACTCGTCCAGGTCCGAGGTCACCACGATCTTCGTCTCCGTGGCGCCGAGCTCGTCCAGCTGCTGGCGCACCCGGTGCGCGACGAGCAGCAGGTCGCCCGAGTCGATGCGTACGGCCCCCAGCTCGGGACCCGCGACCTCCACCGCCGTACGGACGGCCTCGGCCACGTCGTAGGTGTCGACCAGCAGCGACGTGCCCCGGCCCAGCGAGTCCACCTGCGCCCGGAAGGCGTCGCGCTCGCTGTCGTGCAGCAGGGTGAAGGCGTGTGCGCTCGTCCCGACGGTCGGGATGTTGTAGCGGAAGCCGGCCGCCAGGTCCGACGTCGTGTGGAAGCCGCCGATGTACGCGGCGCGGGCCGACGCCACCGCCGACAGCTCGTGCGTGCGCCGCGCGCCCATCTCGATGAGCCTGCGGCCGCCCGCGGCGGCCGACATCCGGGACGCGGCGGCCGCGATGGCGGAGTCGTGGTTCAGGATCGACAGGATCACGGTCTCCAGCAGCACGCACTCGGCGAAGGAGCCCTCGACCCGCAGGAGCGGCGAGCCGGGGAAGTACACCTCGCCCTCCGGGTAGCCCCAGATGTCGCCGCTGAAGCGGTAGTCGGCCAGCCAGTCGACGGTGGCCGCGTCCACGACGTGCTGGTCGCGCAGGAAGGTGAGCATCTCGTCGTCGAAGTGGAAGTTCTCCACCGCGTCGAGCACCCGGCCGGTTCCCGCGACGACGCCGTAGCGCCGCCCCTCGGGCAGCCGGCGCGTGAAGGCCTCGAAGACGGAACGGCGGTCCGCCGTTCCGGCCTTCAGTGCGGCCTGCACCATCGTGAGCTCGTACTGGTCGGTGAAGAGCGCGGTCGACGGCACACCGACCCGCCGCCCAAGGTCCGCTGAGTTCATGCCGGGGATGCTACTCCCTATTCGTCAAAGTGACGAGATGGGGGCGCCGTTTGTGCGCGGGCCCCTCACAGGTGGCAGCATGGGGTGGGTGAGCGTTGCTTCCCCCGTAGAGATCGAACGTCCGGAATCGGCCGAGGAGACCTTCGCCGTCCCCGAGCCCGACGTCCCCTGGGTGACGCTGGTGCACAACGACCCGGTCAACCTCATGAGCTATGTGACGTATGTCTTCCAGGCCTACTTCGGCTACTCCAAGGACAAGGCGCACAAACTGATGCTCGACGTCCACCAGAAGGGCCGTGCGGTCGTCTCCAGCGGCAGTCGCGAGGAGATGGAGCGCGACGTCCAGGCCATGCACGGCTACGGGCTCTGGGCCACGCTGACCCAGGACCGCAACTGACCCACCGCTGCCCTCCGCCCGACCCACCATCGGAGAATCCATGGCCGGCCACTTCGAGGCCATCCCAGGCGGCGGCGCGTCCGTCGCCCTCGACGAGGTCGAGGTCGCCATCCTGCGCTCCCTCGCCGTCCAGCTGCTCGAACTGATCGGCCCCGGCGACGAACCCGCCGAGGGCGAGGACCCGCTCGCGGCCCTCTTCACCGAGGGGCCCAGCGAGCCGCCCTCCGACCCGGCCCTCGCCCGGCTCTTCCCGGAGGCCTACGGGAACGAGGACAAGGAGCTGCGCGAGGCGTCCGCCGAGTTCCGCCGCTTCACCGAGAACGACCTGCGCACCGGCAAGCGCGAGAACGCCCTCGCCGTCGTGCGGTCGCTCGACGCGCTCTCGCCGGTGGCCGACACCGGCGCGGTGCTCACCCTCACCGCCGAGGAGTGCCACCACTGGCTCGGCTCCCTCAACGACCTCCGCCTCACGATCGGCACCCGCCTGGAGGTGTCCGACGAGGACGAGGGCCAGGACGGTTCGCTCTACCGGCTCCCCGACAGCGATCCGCGCAAGCCGATGGTGATGGCGTATCTCTGGCTCGGCGCCCTCCAGGAAACGCTCGTGGAAACGCTGATGCCCGACTGAGGTCCCCGGACTCGCTCAACGGATGCTCAAATCCGAATAACGATCCCGTCACCTGAATGGCGTTCTTTGCAGCGCCTGGAAACGCTTGTCCGCTTTTTCCTGTGGTGTGCGCCACATAATGTCCGACAGTACGACCCCGCGACCGTGATAAATCTTCACGACCGCCCGGGGACGCCACCCCTGTCCCCGGGGGCGCCACGAGCCGGCCGAACGCCGGCGGCACTCCATCCATATCCGGGGGGATCAGGACCTGATCCGACGCAGAGGACGGCGCGGATCGGCGTGGAGAAAGGCGCACCACCATGACATCGGCGCAGGTCGACAACGGACAGGCGGACGGCCCGAAGGGGGCCGCCGACGCCCCGGCGGGCGAGGGATACCAGCGTGGCCTGGGAGCCCGCCAGATCCAGATGATCGCCATCGGCGGAGCCATCGGCACGGGACTCTTCCTCGGCGCGGGCAAAGCCATCGACCGGGCGGGCCCCAGCCTCATCCTGGCGTACGCCATCGCGGGCCTGGTCATCTTCTTCATCATGCGCGCCCTGGGCGAACTCCTCATGTACCGCCCGGTGTCCGGCTCCTTCTCGGAGTACGCGCGTGAATTCCTCGGGCCGTTCTTCGGATTCGTCACCGGCTGGACGTACTGGCTCTTCTGGGTCGTCACGGGAATCACCGAAGTCACCGCCGCGGCGACCTATATGACGTACTGGTGGAATATCCCGCAATGGCTGTCCGCGCTGGTGTTCACGGTCATTCTCTACGGCGCCAACCTGATCTCCGTGAAGCTCTTCGGCGAGCTGGAGTTCTGGTTCTCGATGGTCAAGGTCACCGCGATCCTCGGCATGATCCTCATCTGCGCCGGGGTGCTCACGGTCGGCTTCTCCGACGCCGGTGACACCGCGACCGTCAGCAATCTGTGGAACGACGGCGGCTTCTTCCCCCGGGGTGTCGGCGGCACGCTGATGACCCTCCAGATCGTGATGTTCGCGTTCCTCGCCGTCGAGCTCGTCGGCGTCACCGCGGGAGAGTCCAAGGACCCCAAGACCGTCCTGCCCAAGGCCATCAACACCGTGCCGTGGCGCATCGCCGTCTTCTACGTGGGCGCGCTGATCATGATCCTCTCGGTGGTCCCGTGGAGCACCTTCAAGCCGGGCGTCTCGCCGTTCGTCGCCGCGTTCGAGGAGATGGGCCTCGGCATCGGCGCCGCGATCGTGAACTTCGTGGTGCTCACCGCCGCGCTCTCCTCCTGCAACTCCGGGATGTACTCCACCGGCCGCATGCTGCGTGACCTCGCGGTCAACGGCCAGGGCCCCAAGGCCTTCACCAGGCTGACCAGGAACGGCCTCCCGCTGGTCGGCACCACCTTCTCCGCCGCGCTGATGCTCGTCGGCGTCTGGATCAACTACCAGTGGCCGGGCGACGCGTTCAACTACGTCGTCTCCTTCGCGACCATCTCCGGCATGTGGGCCTGGATCATGATCCTGGTCTGCCAGATCCGCTTCCGCGCCAGGGCCGACCGCGGCGAACTGCCCCAGTCCAGCTTCAGGGCGCCCGGGGCGCCGTTCACCAGCTGGTTCGCCCTCGGGTTCATCGGACTCGTCATCCTCATGATGGCCATCGACAAGGACGCCAGGATCTCGCTGTACTGCGCACCGCTGTGGGGCCTCATCCTGGGCGTCTCCTACCTGGTGCTCAGGTCGCGCGACCCTGACGGAAAGGCCTTCGCCAAGCGCTGAACGGCGCGACGGCAGCCCCGGGACACGGGCCGCCCCAACGGCCCCGTCCGGCATCCGGGCCCCCGCGTACCACGCCTCGGTACGCGGGGGCCCGTCTGCTTATCCTGGGGGCCATGCTGACCCTTACCCAGGCGCTCCACGACCAGATCGTCGCGCACTCCCGCGCGGACCACCCCGACGAGGCGTGCGGAGTGGTCGCCGGCCCGGCCGGGACGGGCCGTCCCGAACGCTTCGTCCCCATGCTCAACGCCGCGCGCTCACCCACGTTCTACGAGTTCGACTCCGCGGACCTGCTGAAGCTCTACCGTGAGATGGACGACCGCGACGAGGAGCCGGTGATCATCTACCACTCCCACACCGCGACCGAGGCCTACCCCTCGCGCACCGACCTCACCTACGCCAACGAGCCCGGCGCCCACTACGTCCTGGTCTCCACCGCGGACACCGACGACGCGGGCCCCTTCCAGTTCCGCTCGTACCGGATCGTGGACGGCGAGATCACCGAGGAAGAGGTCGAGATCGTCGAGGCCTACCCGGGCGCCGCCTGACGCCCGGGGGCGGCCCCGGACGCACCGCCCCCACCCGCTGTCCGCATCGCGAACGCTCACCATCCACCATGTGGAATCACACTCCGGGTTACGGGTGGGGAATCGATACGATGAGCGCATGGTTCCCCATGACGTGAGCGACAAGACGCCGGGCATGCTGCTCGTCGCGCGGCTGCACGTCGACCTGTGCAGGCTTTCCAGCGCGATGTGTCCGGCTGCCGCCTGCCCGTGAACCGCCCGGCCTGAGCCGCGGTCCGAGCGCACCACGTACGCACCACCCCCCGCGCGGGGGCACACGAACGCGCGCCCCCGCCACCTCCCCGCTTCCGACAGGAGCCCACGCCATGGCCATCGAGGTCCGCATCCCGACCATCCTCCGCACCTACACCGACGGCGCCAAGGCGGTCGAAGGCAGCGGGGAGACCCTCGCCGACCTCCTCGTCGACCTGGAGAGCCGTCACCACGGCATCCGTGAGCGCATCGTCGACGGCGACCAGCTCCGCCGCTTCGTGAACGTCTACCTCAACGACGAGGACGTCCGCTTCCTCGACGGCATCTCCACCAAGCTCAGCGACGGCGACAACGTCACCATCCTTCCGGCCGTCGCCGGCGGCATGCGCTGATGCGGTACGACTCCCCGCTGGCGGCCGTGGGCAACACGCCCCTGGTCCGCCTCCCCCGGCTGTCCCCGTCCGAGGACGTCCGCGTCTGGGCCAAGCTGGAGGACCGCAACCCCACCGGCTCGGTCAAGGACCGCCCGGCGCTCCACATGGTGGAGCAGGCGGAGAAGGACGGCCGCCTGACACCCGGCTGCACCATCCTCGAACCCACCAGCGGCAACACCGGCATCTCGCTCGCCATGGCGGCCAGGCTCAAGGGCTACCGCATCGTCTGCGTCATGCCGGAGAACACCTCGCAGGAACGGCGCGACCTGCTCACCATGTGGGGCGCCGAGATCATCTCCTCCCCGGCGGCCGGCGGCTCCAACACGGCCGTCCGCGTCGCCAAGGAGCTCTCGGCCGAACACCCCGACTGGGTCATGCTCTACCAGTACGGCAACCCGGACAACGCGGGTGCCCACTACGCCACCACCGGACCGGAGATCCTCGCCGACCTCCCCTCCATCACGCACTTCGTGGCCGGCCTCGGCACCACCGGCACCCTCATGGGCGTCGGCCGCTACCTCCGGGAGAACAAGCCGGACGTCAGCATCGTCGCCGCCGAACCGCGCTACGACGACCTCGTCTACGGCCTGCGCAACCTCGACGAGGGCTTCGTGCCCGAGCTCTACGACGCCTCGGTGCTCACCACCCGCTTCTCCGTCGGCTCCGCCGACGCCGTCACCCGCACCCGTGAGCTCCTCCAGCAGGAGGGCATCTTCGCGGGCGTCTCCACCGGCGCCGCACTCCACGCCGCCATCGGCGTCGGCCGCAAGGCCGTCAAGGCCGGCGAATCCGCGGACATCGTCTTCGTCGTCGCCGACGGCGGCTGGAAGTACCTGTCGACCGGCGTCTACACCGCGCCCACGACGGAAGCCGCCATCGAGACGCTGCACGGCCAGCTCTGGGCCTGACGGACTTTCACACCGCCCGGCCGGCGCCGGCGGCCTCGCGCTCCGGAGGCGCGGGACGGGAGGAACACCCCGCCCCGCGCCTCCCGCGCGTTCAGCCCAGGCCGCGCACCCGCCCCCACACCGCCCCGTCCAGCTCGCCCGCCTTCCGCCGGAACCCGGACACCGCGACGTCCCGCAGCTCGTCCGTCTCCAGGAAGCTCTGCCGGCCCCGCGCGTCGCCCACCGCACCCGGCGGCAGCGCGATCACGCCGGGCCGCTCCGTGTGATGCTTGCTGGTGATCTTGGCGACGACCGCCGTTCCGCCCCGCACCGACAGCACCAGGCACGGCCGGTCCTTCGACCCGGGCCCGTCCTCGAACGGCACGTCGGCCCACCAGATCTCCCCGGGCCGCGGCACACCGTGCGGCCGCCCCTTCTTCTTCTGCGGAGCCCTCTGCGGCGCCCGTCCGGGCGGGCGCGTCCGCCCGCCGGGACGACGCGGCCCGCGCCCGCCCCGCCCCCGCGCATCGGAGACCGTCGCCACGAGCGCCAGCAGGACCACGACGGCCGCGGCCGCCCACCACCACGAGTTCATGCCCCGACCGTACCGGCGCCCGGCGGCACCCGGCCTTCCATCGAACCGGTGACAGCACAGGTGAGTTCCCCCACAACGGCAGGCCGTGGAGGAGCGACCAGGTCTTTCGCGCCTTACGCTCGACGGACCGCACGAACCCTCCCCGTTCCCACGCCTCGGAGGTTCACGCTCCATGAAGCTCACCGTCGTCGGCTGCTCCGGCTCGTTCCCCTCCGCGGGTTCGGCATGCTCGAGCTACCTCGTAGAGGCCGACGGCTTCCGGCTGCTCCTCGACATGGGCAACGGCGCCCTGGGCGAGCTGCAGCGCCATGTAGGTCTCTACGACCTCGACGCCATCTTCCTCAGCCACCTCCATGCCGATCACTGCATCGACATGTGCGCGTACTTCGTCGTCCGGTACTACCGCTTCGACGGCGGACGCCCCGCCGCCATCCCCGTGTACGGCCCCGAGGGCACCGAGCAGCGGCTCACCACGGCCCACGCCGACACCCCGTCCGACCACGCGATGGGCGAGGTCTTCGACTTCCAGACGCTGAAGGCCGGCTCGTTCGATATCGGCCCCTTCTCGGTCCGCACGGAGAAGCTCCGCCACCCCGTCGACACGTTCGGCATCAGGATCGAGCACAACGGGCGCACCCTGACGTACTCCGGCGACACCGGAACCTGCGAAGCGCTGGCCGAACTCGCCGAGGACGCCGACCTGTTCCTCTGTGAAGCATCGTTCATCCATGGCAAGGAGGACATTCCAGACCTCCACCTCAACGGCCGCGAGGCAGGCGAGTACGCCGCCCGCGCCGGAGCGGGACGGCTGGTCCTCACGCACATCCCGCCGTGGACGGACGCCGAACGCAACCTCGCCGACGCCCGCGAGGTCTACGAGGGCCCGGTCGAGCTGGCCGTCCCCGGCGCGGTGTACGAGGTCTAGGGACCGGCGACGGTACGGCGAAGCCCCTCACCTCCGCGCGGGAGGTGAGGGGCTTCGCCGTACCGTGCGCGACCGGGCCGGACTACTTGGCCTCGGCCTTCTGGAGCTCGGCGAGCTCCTCGTCGGACTCGCGGCCCGGCGTCGGCAGGTTGAACTTCGTGATCGCGAAGCGGAAGACCACGTAGTAGACGACCGCGAAGCAGAGGCCGATCAGCACCAGCAGCCAGGGCTTCGACGCGATGCCCAGGTTCAGCAGGAAGTCGACGAGACCGGCCGAGAAGCCGAAGCCGTCCTTCATACCGAGCGCCCAGGTCAGGGCCATCGAGACACCGGTCAGCACCGCGTGGATCGCGTACAGCACCGGGGCGATGAACATGAAGGTGAACTCGATCGGCTCGGTCACACCGGTGACGAACGAGGTCAGCGCGAGGGAGAACATCATGCCGCCGACGACCTTGCGGCGCTCGGGGCGGGCACAGTGCACGATCGCGAGGCAGGCCGCGGGGAGGGCGAACATCATGATCGGGAAGAAGCCGGTCATGAACTGCCCGGCGTCCGGGTCGCCCGCGAGGAAGCGGGCGATGTCGCCGTGGGCGCCGTTGTACTCGCCGGCCTGGAACCACGGGAAGGAGTTCAGCAGGTGGTGCATGCCGACCGGGATCAGCGCGCGGTTGGCGACACCGAAGATGCCCGCGCCGACGGCGCCCGAACCGACCAGCCACTCACCGAAGTTGTGCAGGCCCGTGCCGAGCACCGGCCAGATGACGCCGAAGACGATGCCGATGACCAGGCCCGCGAAGGCCGAGAGGATCGGGACCAGGCGGCGGCCGCTGAAGAAGCCCGCCCAGTCGGGCAGCTTCGTGCGGTAGAACCGCTGGTACAGCAGGGCCACGACTATGCCCATCACGACACCGCCGAGCACACCCGCGTTGACCGGGGCGTCGCTCATCACGATCTTGCCGTCGGCCACGCTCGCGACCTGGGGCAGGTTGCTGTCGGTGAAGGTGGCGAGCACCTTCTGGAAGACCAGGTAACCGGTCACCGCGGCGAGCGCCGTCGAACCGTCCGACTTCTTCGCGAAGCCGATGGCGATGCCGACGGCGAACAGCAGGGCCATGTTGTCGAGGATGGCGCCGCCGCCCGCCGCCATGTAGCCGGCCAGCTTGGTGATGACGGTGGGGAACGACTCGCGGCCGAGCATGTCGGCATTGCCGAGCCGGACCAGCAGCGCCGCCGCGGGCAGGACGGCGACGGGCAGCATGAGGCTGCGGCCGATGCGCTGCATCACAGCCATCACGCCGGCGCCCCGCTTCTTGGCGGGGGCGGCCGGAGCGGTGTCCGTACTCATCAACTTCCTCCAGTTGGCAAGGCGCCGCCGGGGACAGGTGATGGGGTGGGCGGCGACTCGAGGAACGCGGCGGCAGAAACGGCCGCGTGGTCTGGACCACTGAGTGGTGTAGACCAGTTTTAGCACGGTGAGGGTTAGATAAGGAACCTTCAATTTGCCCCGTAGTGCACCCGCCACCCTGGGTGACGCGTCGAAGCCCCCGGACCGGGGGGTCCGGGGGCTTCGGGGGCCGGGCGGGGGCGCCTACTTCGTGAGGTCGTCCTCGATCTTCTTCTCCACCTCGGCGGGTTCGCGTCCCGGGGTCTGGAGGTCGAACTTCGTGATCGCGAACCGGAAGATCACGTAGTAGACGACCGCGAAGCACAGCCCGATCGGGATGATCAGCCAAGGCTTCGTGTCCAGGTGCCAGTTGACGACGTAGTCGATCAGTCCCGCCGAGAAGCTGAACCCCGCGTGGACGCCCAGCGCCCACGTCACGCCCATCGACACCCCGGTGAGGACCGCGTGCACCCCGTACAGCAGGGGGGCGACGAAGAGGAACGAGAACTCCAGGGGCTCGGTCACCCCCGTCACGAACGATGTCAGCGCCACGGACAGCATCAGCCCGGACACCTCCTTGCGCCGCTCCGGGCGCGCGGTGTGGGCGATGGCCAGCGCCGCGGCCGGCAGGCCGAACATCATGATCGGGAAGAACCCCGAGGTGAACTGTCCCGCGGACGGGTCCCCGGCGAAGAAGCGTGAGATGTCGCCCTGCGCGGTGCTGCCGTCGGGGCTGGTGAACTCGCCCGCCTGGAACCAGAAGAAGGTGTTCAGGAACTGGTGCATGCCGATGGGGATGAGCAGCCGGTTCGCGAAGCCGAAGATCGCCGCGCCCCAGGCGCCCAGATCGATCAGCTGCTTGGCGAACCAGGTCAGCGCGTCACCGACCGGCTGCCACAGCAGGCCGAACAGCACCCCCAGGATCACGCAGAGGAACGCCATCAGGATCGGTACCAGGCGGCGCCCGTTGAAGAAGCCGAGCCAGTCCACCAGCTTCGTACGGTGGTAGCGCTGCCAGACGACGGCGGTCAGCAGGCCGATGAGGATGCCGCCCAGGACCCCCGGGTTCTGCGGCACCCCGTCGGGGGTCGCGTCCGTCACCGAGCCGTCCACCGGGAAGGCCGTCAGCACGCCCCGGTAGACGAGGAAGCCGACGACGGCGGCGAGCGCCGTCGAGCCGTCCGCCTTCCTCGCGAACCCGATCGCGACCCCGATGCAGAAGAGGAGGGGGAGTCCCACCTCGCCGTCGAGGATCGCCGTGCCGCCGTTGAGGAGCACCTTCGCGAACTTGTCCCAGAAGGCGCCGTGCAGGGAGGAGTCGAAGAGGTTGCCGAGGCTGACGAGGAGGCCCGCGGCGGGCAGGACGGCCACCGGCAGCTGAAGGCTCCGGCCGACCTTCTGCAACCCCTGCACCGGCCCGTTCCACCAGGTCCGCTGCGGTGGTGCGGCCGCGTTCGAGCTCATCGGCGTCCTCCCGGAACAGGCGGGGTTTGGCGGTTCCCGCAAACTGGTGTAGACCAGTTCGGTACGGTGCGGAGCCCCGTCGGAAGGCGGGGCGCCGGTGATCGTCATCATGGGGGACGGTGCGGTTACCCGCCCGTGAAGTTGGTCCAACCGTGCGTTACCGTGATGAAACAGACCCACGGTGGGCCGCCCCCACGCACGCACAGACCAGGGAGAAGGACATGGCCAGCAAGGCTGAGAAGATCGTCGCCGGGCTCGGAGGTATCGAGAACATCGACGAGATCGAAGGCTGCATCACCCGCCTGCGCACCGAGGTCCACGACCCCAGCAAGGTCGACGAAGCCGCGCTCAAGGCCGCCGGCGCCCACGGCGTCGTCAAGATGGGCACCGCGATCCAGGTCGTCATCGGCACCGACGCCGACCCGATCGCCGCCGACATCGAAGACATGATGTGACCGGCTGACCCCGCCGGCCCACCACGGTCCCACGCGCAGGCCCCGCTCCGCCCCCCGACCGGCGAGGAGCGGGGCCTGCCGTGCACCCGAACGGACCCGGCCCGCCCAGCCGATAGGCTCGGCCCCATGTCTCGTATCGACGGCCGCACCCCCGAACAGCTCCGCCCGGTCACCATCGAACGCGGATGGAGCAAGCACGCCGAAGGCTCCGTGCTCGTCTCCTTCGGCGACACCAAGGTCTTCTGCACCGCCTCCGTCACCGAAGGCGTCCCGCGCTGGCGCAAGGGCAGCGGCGAAGGCTGGGTCACCGCCGAGTACTCCATGCTGCCCCGCTCCACCAACACCCGCGGCGACCGCGAGTCCGTACGCGGCAGGATCGGCGGCCGCACCCACGAGATCAGCCGTCTCATCGGCCGTTCCCTGCGCGCCGTGATCGACTACAAGGCCCTCGGCGAGAACACCGTCGTCCTCGACTGCGACGTCCTCCAGGCCGACGGAGGCACCCGCACCGCCGCCATCACCGGTGCCTACGTCGCCCTCGCGGACGCCGTCGCCTGGGCCCAGGGCAAGAAGCTCGTCAAGCACGGCCGCAAGCCCCTCACCGGCACCGTCGCCGCGGTCAGCGTCGGCATCGTCGACGGTGTCCCCCTCCTGGACCTCTGCTACGAGGAGGACGTGCGCGCCGAGACGGACATGAACGTGGTCTGCACGGGCGACGGCCGCTTCGTCGAGGTCCAGGGCACCGCCGAGGCCGCGCCCTTCGACCGTGACGAGCTCAACGCGCTCCTCGATCTCGCCACCGGCGGCTGCACCGACCTGGCCAAGCTTCAGGAGGAGGCGCTCGCCCGCACACTCGCCGGGTAAAGAAGCAACCAAAAGCGCAGGGCACAGCGTCGTAGCGGATACGGGCGCACGGGTCGAACCGTGCGCCCGTCCACGTATCCGCCCCGGGGAGGGACCGCACCATGGCCTCGCGCCGCCATCAACGCACCGCACTCACCGTCACGGCCGCCCTGCTGACCCTCACCGCGGCCGTCGGCTGCGGAGCCGTCGACAAGGCCATGGACTGCGTCCGCACCGCCGACGCCATCGCCACGAGCGTCAACAGCCTCCAGCAGGCGGTGTCCAGTGCCTCCGACGACCCGACACAGGCCTCGGAGGCACTCGACCGGATCGACCAGGACATCAAGGACCTCGGCGACACCACGGACGACGCCGACCTGAGCAAGGCCGTCGACGGCCTCCGGGCCGGCGTCACCAACGTCCGCGACGCCCTCGACAAGGGCGACACCACTCCTGACCTCACCCCCGTCACCGACGCGGCCACCGAGATCGGCAAGGTCTGCACCCCCTGACCGGACGGTGATAATCGACGCATGACGCGCCTGATCCTCGCCACCCGCAACGCCGGGAAAATCACCGAACTCCACGCGATCCTCGCCGACGCGGGCCTGACCCACGACCTCGTCGGCGCGGACGCGTACCCCGACGTCCCCGACGTCAAGGAGACCGGCACCACCTTCGCCGAGAACGCCCTCCTGAAGGCGCACGCCCTCGCCCGGGCCACCGGCCACCCCGCCGTCGCCGACGACAGCGGCCTCTGCGTCGACGTGCTCGGCGGGGCCCCCGGCATCTTCTCGGCCCGCTGGGCCGGCGCCCACGGCAACGACGCGGCCAACCTGGACCTGCTCCTCGCCCAGCTCTCCGACATCGACGCCCCGCACCGCGGCGCCCACTTCGCCTGCGCCGCGGCCCTGGCCCTCCCCGACGGCACGGAACGCGTGGTCGAGGGCCGCCTCACGGGCACGCTGCGCACTGCCCCGGCGGGCGCGTACGGCTTCGGCTACGACCCGGTCCTCCAGCCGGACGGCGAGACGCGGACCTGCGCGGAGCTGACCCCGGCGGAGAAGAACGCGATCAGCCACCGCGGCAAGGCGTTCAGGGCGCTGGTACCGGTGGTGCGGGAGCTGGTGGGCTGAGACCGGCACGGGAAAGGCTCAGCGCGTACGGGGACGGGCTGAGCCTTTCGTGCGGTACGCGAGAAGGGACTCGAACCCTCACGCCACTAGGGCACTGGTACCTAAAACCAGCCTGTCTAACCAGTTCCAGCACTCGCGCGTGCACCCCGCAGTCTACAAGGGGAATGCGCGGCGGGAGGGAAGAGGTCGAACCGCCTGCGCCACACCGCACCCGCGCGTACGGGACGCGGAAGGGCCCGTGCCGCTCCCGGGGGATGCGGTACGGGCCCTTCCGTGCGGAGCGCGCGTCAGAACTTCGGGTCCGGCGTCTGGGAGTGGACCAGTTCGGCCGCCTCCGCCTCCGTCTCCACCGAGGGCGGGGAGCCGGCCAGCGGCTGGTTGGCGGTCTCCTTCATGCAGGCCACCGCGATCACGCCGACCAGGGCCGCCGCCATCGCGTAGTACGCCGGCATGAGGTTCGACCCGGTCCAGCTGATCAGGGCCGTGATCACCAGCGGGGTCGTACCGCCGAAGATCGAGGCCGAGAGGTTGTAGCCGACCGACAGGGAGCCGTAGCGGACGTTGGTCGGGAACAGGGCCGGCAGGGCGGCGGACATCGTGCCGAGCATGCAGACCAGGGAGAGGCCCAGCATCACCATGCCGATGACGATCGCCGGGATGCTGCCCTGCCGGATCAGCAGGAAGGACGGCAGGGACAGGACCAGGAAGCCGAGCATGCCCGCCATCAGCAGCGGCTTGCGGCCGTAGCGGTCCGAGAGCTTGCCGAACCTGCTGATGATCATCATCAGGAAGACCATCACGGCGAGCAGGATGAGCAGGCCGTGCGTCTCGCTGTAGCCGAGCTCGTCCGAGAGGTACGTCGGCATGTACGACAGCAGCATGTAGTCGGTGATGTTGTACGCGCCGACGAGGGCGATGCAGAGGATCAGCGTCGGCCAGTACTGGCGGAAGATCTTCGCGAGGTCGCCCTTCGCGGTGGACTCGACGTGGTCGGCGGCCTCGGTGGCGTGGGCGGTGCCGCCCTCCAGCTTCTGGAAGGCGGGGGTCTCGTCCAGGCGGAGCCGCAGGTAGAGGCCTACGAGGCCGAGGGGACCGGCGACGAGGAACGGGATGCGCCAGCCCCAGGACTCCATCTGGCCGGTGTCCAGGAGGGCGTACAGCAGGGTGACGAGTCCCGCGGCGCCGACGTACCCGGCCAGGGTGCCGAATTCGAGGAAGCTGCCGAAGAAGCCGCGGCGCTTGTCGGGGGCGTACTCGGCGATGAAGGTCGAGGCGCCGCCGTACTCGCCGCCGGTGGAGAAGCCCTGGAGCATCCGGAAGAAGATGAGCAGGACCGCGGCCCAGACACCGATGGTGTCGTGGGAGGGGATGAGGCCGATCGCGAAGGTGCCGACCGCCATGAGGATCATGGTGAGGGCCAGCACCTTCTTACGGCCGATCTTGTCGCCCATGGGGCCGAAGAACATGCCGCCGAGCGGCCGGACCAGGAAGGCCACGGCGAAGGTCGCGAACGACGAGAGGAGCTGGGTGGTGTCGTTCCCCGAGGGGAAGAAGACGTGCCCGAGGGTGACGGCCAGGTAGGAGTAGATGCCGAAGTCGAACCACTCCATGGCGTTACCGAGCGAGGCGGCCTTCACCGCGCGCTTGACCGCCTGGTCGTCGGTGATCGTGATGTCCGTGCGACGGAGCCGGGGGTTCTGGCGCTTCCGGATGACCCGGAAGAGCGCCGGGTGGCGTTTGACCGCATCAGGGTCGGCCGCCTGGTGGGGGTCGGAGGCCGCCATGGCCGGTTCCTTTCGTCGAACGGTGTTCCAGGAAAGGCTTCTGCGCAGTCATGGCGGTTGCAAACCGGATCAACGGGTGTTTGCGACCTCGCTCACACCATTGTGGGCTGGTATGCCCACGAATGGGGGTCAGATACCCAGGTCTTTGATGATCTTGGCGACGTGACCGGTCGCCTTGACGTTGTAGAGGGCCTTCTCCACCTTGCCCTCTTCGTCGACCACGACGGTGGAGCGGATCACGCCCGTCACCACTTTGCCGTAGAGCTTCTTCTCGCCGAACGCGCCGTAGGCCTCCAGGGTCTCCTTGGAGGGGTCGCCGACCAGGGTGACCTTCAGGTTCTCCTTCTCGCGGAACTTCGCGAGCTTCTCCGGGCTGTCGGGCGACACGCCGATGACGTCGTAGCCCGCGCCGGTGAGGAGGTCGAGGTTGTCCGTGAAGTCGCAGGCCTGCTTGGTGCAGCCGGGGGTGAGCGCGGCGGGGTAGAAGTAGACGATGACCTTGCGGCCCTTGTGGTCCGAGAGCGAGACGTCGTTCCCGTCGGCGTCCGGAAGGGTGAAGGCGGGGGCGGTGTCGCCGGTCTGGAGTCGCTCGCTCATGTTTCTCCTCGAGTGGCACGCGTGCTGTGTGGCACCGAGCGTAATAGGGGGTGCCGCCGGGTGTGGGGGCGGCCGAGCTGACAGACTGTCGATGACGGTTTACCCGACGACGACCACGGAGGCGGCGCAGTGTCGGATACCAGGACCCCTGCGCAGATCGAGGCGGACATCATCAGCAGGCGCGAGCAGCTTGCGGTGGTGCTGGACGAGATCGGGGTGCGGGTGCACCCGAAGACGATGATCGGCGACGCGAAGGCCAGGGTCGCGTCGACGGTGGACCGGACGGCCGGGCGTGCGTTCGTCGCGGTGAACCGCTCGGTCTCGGACGTGAAGGCGCAGTTCGTGGCAGAGGACGGTTCGCCGCGGCTGGAGCGCGTGATCCCGGCGGCGCTGGTGGTGGCCGGAGCGGTGGCGCTGCTGACGGTGTCGACGCGGCGCAAGCGGCGCTGAGGGCGGATTCCGGGCGGCCCTGGGGCGTGTGGAGCGGTCCGGGGCAGGTAGGTTTCTGCGCGTGAGCGACAACGGCATGAGCAACACCGACGACAAGCTGCCGATCCGGATGCTGCACGACCGTGTGCTGGTCCGGTCGGATTCACCCGAGGGTGAACGGCGGTCGGGCGGCGGCATCCTGATCCCGGCGACCGCGGCGGTCGGGCGGCGCCTGGCGTGGGCCGCGGTGGTCGCGGTGGGCCAGAACGTGCGGACCGTGGAGCCGGGCGACCGGGTGCTGTACGACCCGGAGGACCGCGCCGAGGTCGAGGTGCGGGGTGTGGCGTACGTGCTGATGCGCGAGCGGGACCTGCACGCGGTGGCGGCGGACCGGTTCGAGGGTTCGGTGGATTCGACCGGGCTGTACCTGTAGGCGACTGTTTCGTGTGGGCCCGGTGACGGTCGTCACCGGGCCTTTCGGCTGTTCGTCGCTACGGTGGTGTGACCCCCGACGAGACGCGCCGTACCGGGTTTCCGCAAAGACGACGCACCCGTGTTGTCCGCGTGATCCGTCGTGGAGGTGCTGTCGTGGCGTGGGTGCTGCTGATCGTGGCCGGGCTGCTGGAAGTGGGCTGGTCGATCGGGATGAAGTACACCGAGGGGTTCACCCGGCTGTGGCCGAGCGTGTTCACCGGGCTGGGGATCGTGGCCAGCATGACGCTGCTGGCGCAGGCGGCGAAGACGCTGCCGATCGGGACGGCGTACGGCGTGTGGGTGGGGATCGGCGCGGCCGGTGCGGCGGTGCTGGGCATGGTGGTGCTGAACGAGCCGGTGACCGCGGCCCGGATCTTCTTCGTCTGTCTGCTGCTGGTGGCCGTCGTCGGGCTGAAGGCGACGTCCGGGCACTGAGTGGTCAGGGGCGGGTGGGGCCCTGGGGGTCCTGCCCGCCCCCTTCGCGCGGGTCACCGGGGCCGTCGCCCGCGGGGCGGTCGCCGTCCGGACCGGCCGGGTCCTGGCGGTCCGGCCCGGTGAGGGGGTGCCGGACGGCCGGCCGGGCGACGGGGCCGGGTGTGGCCGACGCGGTGGCGGGGTCTGCGGTGCGGGGCCCTCCGTGGGCTCCTGAGGGGGCGTCCGGTGCGTGGGAGCGGGCGCTGTCCCGTTCCTCACGGGGCTCGCGGGTGCCGGGCTTCCCGGTGCCCCGGCCGTCCCCCGGCTTCCTGGAGTGTCCGGGGGAGGGGCTTCCGTCAGGGTCCGGGCTCCCGTCGGGGTCGGGCTCCTCGGGGCCCTCGTCGGCCTCCAGCTGGAAGTCCTTGACGGGGCTGCCCTCCAGCGCCGCCCTGGTGTACGCGGCCCAGGTCTGGGCGGGTGCGCCGCCGCCGTTCATGCGGGCCAGGCCGAGTGCGCCGTAGAGGGGCTTCTGGACGCCGGTCCCGGGGTCCTGGCCCATGACGGCGATGACGGTGGCGAGGTCGGGTGTGTAGCCGGCGAACCAGGCGGCCTTGTCCTCCTCGGCGGTGCCCGTCTTGCCCGCGGCGGGGCGTCCGGCTCCCCCGGCGGCGGTGCCGGTGCCGCCGTCCACGACGCTGCGCAGGACGGAGGTGGTGGTGTCGGCGGCTTCGCGGCTGATGGCCCGTCGGGTGGTCCTGGCGGGGAGGTCGAGGTCGGTGGCGTTCTTGCTGATCCTGGAGACGAGGGTGTGGGCGCGCTGCCTGCCGTGGTCGGCGAGGGTGGCGTAGGCGGAGGCCATGTCGAGGACGCTGGCGGTGGCGGGGCCGAGCGCGATGGAGGGGGAGGCGGTGAGGTCGGGGGTGCCGCTGGGGACGCCGAGGGCGATGGCGGTGTCCCTGACCTGGGCGGGGCCGACGTCCTGGGCCATCTGAGCGTAGACGGCGTTGACGGACTTGTCGGTGGCCTCGCGGACGGTGATGGAGCCGTAGTCGACGTCGTCCTCGTTGGCGGGGGAGTAGTCGGTGGATCCGGTGGTGCCCTGGACGGTGCGTTCGTTCGTGCCGTCGTAGCGGGTGTTGGGGGTGATGGGGCGGTCCTTCTGGGTGGTGGACCCGTGGGCGAGGGCGGCGGCCAGGACGAACGGCTTGAACGTCGATCCGACCTGGTAGTCGCGGCGGGTGGCGTTGTTGACGTACTGCTTCGTGTAGTCGACACCGCCGTAGAGGGCGACGACCTCGCCGGTGGCCGGGTCGATGGAGGCGCCGCCCGCGCGGACGTTGCGGTCGGCCTCGCGGTCGTCGCTGGTCTTGGACAGGACGTTGTCCTTGACCGCCTCGACGAGGGCGTCCTGCTTCTTCTTCCGGAGCGTGGTGGTGATGCGGTAGCCGCCGGTGGCGAGGGTGGCCTCGGTGATGATCCGGTTGCTGACGAGGTAGGCCTCGACGGCCTGGACGATGTAGCCGCGCTGGCCGGAGAGGGCGGTGGCGGGCTTGGCCTCGCCGGGGACGGGGAACGCCATGGCGTCGCGGTCCGCGGCGCTGAGCCAGTGGTGCTCGACCATGCCGTCGAGCACGTAGTGCCAGCGGGCGAGCACGGCGTCCTTGTTCTCCGGGTGGGCGACGACGTCGTAGGAGCTGGGGGCGTTCAGCAGGGAGGCGAGGTAGGCGCCTTCGCCGGCGTCGAGGTCCTCGACGTCCTTGCCGTAGTAGGCGTGGGAGGCGGCCTGGATGCCGTAGGCGTTGCGCCCGAAGTAGCTGGTGTTGAGGTAGCCCTCGAGGATCTCGTCCTTGCTCTGTTCGCGGTCGAGCTTGATGGAGATGAAGAGTTCCTTGGCCTTGCGGACGACGGTCTGTTCCTGGCCGAGGTAGTAGTTCTTGACGTACTGCTGGGTGATGGTGGAGCCGCCCTGCCTGCCCTTGCCGGTGAGGGTGTTCCAGCCGGCGCGGAAGGTGGCTTTGACGTCGATGGCGTCCTCGGAGTAGAAGTCCCGGTCCTCGGCCGCGAGTACGGCGTGCTGGATGGTGCGGGGGACGCGCCGCAGGGGGATGTTCTCGCGGTCGATCTCGCCGTCGCGGGCGATGACGGTGCCGTCCTCGTACGTGTAGACGTTGGACTGGGCGGTCGCGGCGGCGTTGGCCGCGGGGATGTCGACGAGCTGGTAGCCGGCGATGAATCCGCCGACGAGGAGGACCGCGAGCAGGAGGAGGCCTCCGAGCACCATGCGCCAGGTGGGGAGGGCGCGACGCCAGCCGGTGCGCTTGGGCCGCTTGGGGCGTTTCGTGCGCTCCTCGGGTTCCTTTGCGCCGTTCGTGTGCTGGGTGTCGGGTGCGGGGGCCGCGGCCGAGGGTTCTCGGGGGGCCCAGCCCTCGGAGCCCTGCTGACCAGGGTCTCCGCTGTGCTGCGGTGGCTCGTGGCTCATGACGGTGGAGGCTCCTCGACTGCGGATGATTTTCCTATAGTGCACTTTTCGGGCGGAGAACCCTCGGACTTCCCGCACGGAAACGGGGTCGCGGCGGCCTGTCGCGGTGGACTAGGGTCGTGCGCTTTGGCGGAGGAGGGGGGCGAGGGTGCGGCTCTATGCCGTGGTGGCGGCCGGCGGGTTCCGGCGGTACGCCACCTACCGGATGGCGACGCTCGCGGGGGTGTTCACCAACACCGTCTTCGGTTTCATCATGGCCTACACCTACACGGCCCTGTGGGACGAGCGCCCGCAGCTCGGCGGGTACGACATGTCGCAGGCGCTGACCTACGTGTGGCTGGGCCAGGCCCTGCTGATGACCTGCGCGATGATGGGCGGCGGCTTCGAGGACGAGCTGATGGAGCGCATCCGTACGGGCGACATCGCGGTCGACCTGTACCGGCCCGTCGACCTCCAGCTGTGGTGGCTGGCGGGGGACCTGGGCCGGGCGGCGTTCCATCTGCTGGGGCGCGGGATCGTTCCGCTGGTGCTGGGGGCCCTGGCCTTCGATCTGGCGCTGCCGTCCTCGCCGTGGACCTGGCTCGCCTTCCTGGTGTCGGTGGCGCTGGGGGTGGTGGTGAGCTTCGCGGTGCGGTTCCTGGTGGCGCTGTCGGCCTTCTGGCTGATGGACGGGGCCGGGGCCATGCAGATGGCCTGGCTGGCGGGGCTGTTCTTCTCCGGGATGCTGCTGCCGCTGAACCTGTTCCCCGGGGTGCTCGGCGAGGTGGCCCGCGCGCTGCCGTGGTCGTCCCTGCTCCAGGTGCCGGCCGATGTGTTCCTGGGCCGGCACACGGGCTGGGATCTGGCGGGGGCGTACGTCTTCCAGGCCGGCTGGGCGGTGGTCCTGCTGCTCGCGGGGCGGCTGTTGCAGTCGGTGGCGACCAGGAGGGTGGTGGTCCAGGGTGGCTGAGGTGGAGGCCGGGGCCGGGCGGCGGGCCGTGGAGCCGGGGGTGGTGTTCGCCGAGCGGTCGCGGCTGGTCGAGGGCGTGCGGGCGTACCGGCTGATCGTGACGATGTGGCTGCGCTCGACGATGGCCTACCGCGCGTCGTTCGTGATGACGGCCGTCGGGAACTTCGTGGCGACGGGCTTCGACTTCGTCACGATCATGCTGATGTTCGCGCACGTCGACGTGCTGGGCGGGTTCACCCTGCCGGAGGTCGCCCTGCTCTACGGGACGTCGGCGACCGCGTTCGGGCTGGCCGACCTCGTGATGGGGTCGATGGACCGGCTGGGGCGACGGGTGCGGGACGGGACGCTGGACACGCTCCTGGTGCGGCCGGTGCCCGTGCTCGCGCAGGTCGCGGCGGACCGGTTCGCGCTGCGCAGGCTGGGGCGGATCACGCAGGGGCTGCTGGTGCTGGGCTACGCCCTGCTGTCGCTGGACATCGCGTGGACGCCGCTGAAGGTGGTGATGCTGCCGCTGACGCTGCTGAGCGGGGCGGCGATCTTCGGGGCGGTGTTCGTGGTGGGGGCGGCGTTCCAGTTCTTCGCCCAGGACGCCTCGGAGGTGCAGAACGCGTTCACGTACGGGGGGACGACGCTGTTGCAGTACCCGCCGTCGGTGTTCGCGAAGGACCTGGTGCGCGGGGTGACCTTCGTGGTGCCGCTGGCGTTCGTGAGCTGGCTGCCGGCCCTGTACGTGCTGGGCCGGGACTATCCGCTGGACCTGCCCCGGTGGGTGGCGTTCCTGCCGCCGGTGGTCGCCGCGGGGTGCTGGGTGCTCGCGGGGCTGGCGTGGCGGAAGGGGCTGCGGGCGTACCGCAGTACGGGAAGCTGAGGAGTGGGCGTGGACGAGATGGACTTCATCGAGCTCGACGGCGTGGAGAAGGTCTTCGACGTGCGCCGCAGGACGGGCTTCATGCGGCGTGAACGGCGTGAGGTGCGGGCGGTGGACGGGATCAGCTTCCGGGTGCCGCGCGGCGAGATGGTCGGCTACATCGGCCCGAACGGGGCCGGCAAGTCGACGACGATCAAGATGCTGACGGGCATTCTCACCCCGAGCGGCGGCCGGCTGCGGGTCGCGGGGATCGACCCCTCCCGGGAGCGCACGAAGCTGGCGCACCGGATCGGGGTGGTGTTCGGGCAGCGTACGACGCTGTGGTGGGACCTGCCGTTGCGTGATTCGTACGCGCTGATGCACCGCATGTACCGGATCCCTGACCGGCGTTACCGGGAGAACCTGGAGCGGTGCGTCGAACTCCTCGATCTGGGCGCGCTGTTGGAGGTGCCGGTGCGTCAGCTGTCGTTGGGGCAGCGGATGCGGGGCGACATCGCGGCGGCGCTGCTGCACGATCCGGAGGTGCTGTACCTGGACGAGCCGACCATCGGGCTGGACGTGGTGTCCAAGGCCAAGGTGCGCGGATTCCTGAGGGACCTGAACGCGGAGCGGTCCACGACGGTGCTGCTGACCACGCACGACCTGACCGACATCGAGCAGTTGTGCAAGCGGGTGATGGTGATCGACCACGGCCGGCTGATGTATGACGGCGCGCTCGCCGGGCTGCACGAGGTGGGGGAGAGCGAGCGCACCCTGGTCGTGGACCTGGAGCGCGAACTCCCGCCGATCGAGCTGGGGTCGGAGCCCTCGGTGCGGGTCGTGAAGGTGGAGGGGCCCCGGCAGTGGCTGGCGTTCCCCGCGTCGGCGTCGGCAGCGCCGCTGGTGGCGCGCATCGCGGCGGACTATCCGCTGGTCGATCTGTCGGTGCGGGAGCCGGACATCGAGTCGGTGATCGCGAAGATGTACGTGTCGGATCCGGCTCACTAGGCCCCTTCGGGGATTGCTCTATAGGGTGCGCGGTATGACAAGTGAAAGCCCGGACATGCGTGCCTCCGACGCGGAACGTGAGCGGGTCGCGGAGACCCTGCGGGAGGCCGTGGCCGAGGGCCGGCTGGAGATGGACGAGTTCGAGCAGCGGCTCGACGCGACGTTCAAGGCGCGCACGCACGGGGAGTTGGTCCCCCTCGTACGCGATCTCCCGGTGCCGGGCGGTGCCGCCGGGCCGGTGACCGGTGCGGTGGCCGAGCGCAAGGGCTCGTCCGCCGGCTGGCCGGCCCGGATCGGGGGCACGGCCACCTCCTCGGGCGCGTTCGCCTTCTGGGGCGGGTTCAACCGCAAGGGCCGCTGGACGGTGGGGCCCAGGTTCACCGCGTTCGCGATGTGGGGCGGTGGCGAGATCGATCTGCGGGAGGCCCACTTCGCGGAGCGCGACGTCGTGATCCGCTGCTTCACGATCATGGGCGGTATGCAGGTGACGGTGCCGCCGGACCTCAACGTCCAGGTCAGCGGCCTCGGCATCATGGGCGGCTTCGGGGAGCACTCCAAGCTCGACGAGGAGGCGGAGCCCGCTCCGGACGCCCCGCGGGTGAAGATCACCGGGTTCGCGCTGATGGGCGGGGTCGGTGTGGAGCGCAAGCGGACCAGGGCGGCGAAGCGGCGGCTCCAGGAGCAGGAGCGCGAGCGGCTGCGGCGTGACGAGGGCGACGGGCGCAAGGAGCTCGGCTGAGCCGGGCGGTCCGCGACGGCGGCCGTCCCGGCGGGACGGCCCCGGTGCGTCAGAAGGCGTCGGACTTCGGTGTCCCGTCCACGGCGTCGAGGTCTATGGCGCGGCCCAGGGCCCGGTAGCCGGCGTCGTTGAAGTGGAGCCGGTCGCCCGAGTCGTATGCGGGCAGGACGCGTTGGGGCGCGTACGGGTCCCGTACGGCCCGGTCGAAGTCGAGGTACGCGTCGAAGATCCGGCCGGAGCGGATCTCCTGGTTGACGGCGAGGCGCACGCTGTTGCGTGCGGGGGTCCAGGTTCCGTATCCCTGGAAGGGCGTCAGTGTCGCCCCGACGACCCGCAGTCCCCGGGCGTGTGCGCGCTCGGTGAGGGAGCGGAGTCCCGAGGTGATGCGCCGGGCGTCGGGTTCCTGGGGGAACTGCTGCACGTCGTTGATGCCGAGCGCGATGATCACGGTCTTCGCGCCGGCGACGGACAGGACGTCGCGCTCGAAGCGGTGGGTGGCGCTCGGGCCGCCCAGGTTCTTCACGCCGTTCGCGGTGAGCGGGCTGTCGCGCAGCAGGCGGTTGCCGGCTATGCCCTGGTTGGCGATCCCGTAGGCGTGTCCGAGGCGGTCGGAGAGGACGTCGGTCCAGCGGCTGTTGGCGTCGGTGGTGGAACCGCTGCCCGCGGTGAGGGAGTCGCCGATGACGACGATCGCGCCGGGCGAGGCCGTGTTGCGGACGTCGACGGCCGTCAGGTAGCGCCACCGGGTGGTGCTCCAGGTGCCGTGGTCGTCGGCCAGGAAGGAGGTCTGGTGGGTGTTGGGGTGCTGGGTGACGGGCCCGTCGGCGTAGGGGGTGCGGAGGGTGACCTCCAGGTCGGCGTCGGGGGCGACGGGTACGACGACGGGGTCGCTGACGACCTGCCGGCCCGGGGCGACGGTCACGGTGGGCCGCCCCCGGAAGGTCACCGGGCGCGTGTTGACCGCTGCCCGGTCGACGACGAGCGGGGTGGCGCCGAAGAGGTTGGACAGGGTGATGCGGGCGGCGTCACCACCGACGCTGGTGTGCACGATGTTGCGGATGGTGCGGCCGGGGTAGCCCTGTCCGGCATGCGGTTCCGCGCTGACGGGGGCCGCGGTCCAGGTGGCGACCCAGGTGCCGGCGGAGGTGGCCGGTGCGGCGGGATCGAGGGCCGCCGTGTGGTTCCGGGTCCCGCCGGGCGGTGTCCGGGGTCCGTCGGAGACCAGCGAGGTGCCGAACGCGGCGGCGGTGGCGAGCGTCGCGGTTCCCGCCACGAGGGCGATGAGCAGGGCGTACCCCTGGCGCCTGGGCATCTGCGGTGTTTCTCCTTGCGGTGTCCGGCCCGCTGTCCGGGCTGCTCTCATGATGCGACAGGCCCCGGGGAACTCGACGTGCGGCCCAGGAGTAGGTCAGGTAGGGACAATGCGTACGGCACGGCGTGACGCGTACGCGGACGGGTGGAGCGGATGGAACAGGACGCGGGACAGGGAACGGCACCGGAGGCTTCCGGCGGGCGGCCGGGGCCGGGCCTGGGCGGCTTCGCGTACACCGCGGCCGACGAGGAGAAGCAGCGCGGCGTGCGCCGTATGAAGACCACCGCCACGGGTCTGCTCCTGCTCGTCGCGCTCGTGTACGTCCTCGCCACCTGGGCGAAGAACGCGGGTGTGGGCGGCTGGCCGGGCTACGTCGCAGCGGCCGCCGAGGCCGGGATGGTGGGTGCGCTGGCGGACTGGTTCGCCGTCACGGCGCTCTTCCGGCGCCCGCTCGGTCTGCCCATCCCCCACACCGCCATCATCCCCACCAAGAAGGATCAGCTGGGGGCGTCGCTCGGTTCCTTCGTGGGCGAGAATTTTCTCTCCGGGGACGTCGTTCGTGACCGAATTCACGCGCTGGGGGTCGGGGCTCGGCTCGGTGCCTGGCTGTCGGAGCCGGAACACGCGGACCGGGTCACCGCCGAGCTGGCCACCGCGCTGCGCGGGGCGCTGACCGTGCTGCGGGACTCCGATGTGCAGGCGGTCGTCGGGGAGGCGATCACCCGGCGGGCCGACGCGGCGGAAGTCGGCCCGGGGATGGGCAAGATGCTGGAGAAGATCGTCGCGGACGGCGGCCACCGCAGGGTCGTCGACCTCGTCTGCGTGCGGGCGCACGACTGGCTCGTCCTGCACGGGGACTCCGTGATGGACGCGGTGCAGGGCGGGGCGCCGGGCTGGACCCCGCGGTTCGTCGACAAGCGGGTGGGGGAGCGGGTCTACAAGGAGCTGCTGCGCTTCGTCACGGAGATGCGGGACATGCCGGGGCATCCGGCGCGCGGCTCGATCGACACGTTCCTGACGGACTTCGCCGCCGACCTCCAGACCGACTCGGACACCCGGGCCCGGGTGGAGCGGCTGAAGTCGGAGATCCTGGGGCGCGGTGAGGTCCAGGACGTCATCGCCTCCGCCTGGTCCTCGGTGCGCACGATGATCATCGCGGCGGCCGAGGACGAGCGCAGCGAGCTGCGGATGCGGGCCCGCGCGTCGCTGATGTCGCTGGGCGCCAAGCTGTCCACGGACAAGCGGTTGCAGGCCAAGCTGGAGGGCTGGCTGGAGGATGCCGCGGCGTACGTCGTCACGACGTACCGCACGGAGATCACCTCGCTGATCAGCGACACGGTGGCCGGCTGGGACGCGGACCAGACCTCGAAGAAGATCGAGGCGCACATCGGCCGCGACCTGCAGTTCATCCGGATCAACGGCACGGTGGTGGGCGCGCTGGCCGGGCTGGCGATCTACTCGGTGTCGCACGCGCTGGGAGGCTGACCGGGGGCGTGCCCGTCCTGTCGCACGGACACGTCCCCGGGTCACGCGGGGAGTTGCAACCCCCAGTACGCACCCCTTGGCGCCCGTGTTCAATCCCCGGGGCCGGACTTTCTCGGACGGGTGCCGTCCGCCGGGCCGGGCCGCTCCGCCCGCCGTGCCGTGGGGGCGGGTCCCGGTCACCTGGTCCGCCGCCGTGACCGGGGCCTGGGGTCTACCGCGCGGCGCGCCGGGTGACCGCCCATGAGGCGGCGGCGACCCCGCCCGCCACGGTGAGGACCGCGGGCCAGGCGCCCAGCTTCCTGGCCAGGGGGTGCGAGCCGGCGAAGGCGGCGACGTAGGCGACGGTCAGCCCGGTGGCCGCGCGGGCCCCGGCCTGCCGGTTCCACTCGTACGCTGCCGCCGACCCGGCGGCGGCCAGGGCGACGCCGCCCAGTGGACGCTTCCCGGTCCAGCGGGCGATTCCGTATCCGCCGAGGAGACCGCCCGCCGCCACTGCCGCTGCCGGGACCTTCGCCATTGCCGCCACCTTCGCCTTCCTGCCTGTCCGTACGCCGTGGATCCGGCGTGTCCGAGGATAGGTCCCCGGCCGGGCGGACCGGGCGGGCACCCGTCAGTCGGTGCCGAACTCCATGGCGGCGCGGTCCAGCAGCTCGTCGTCGCCGGAGACCTCGCCGCGCGAGGCGATGGCCTGGGCGCCGCCCTCGGGCATGGCGCCGATGAGGCCGGTCGCCGCGGCCTGCGCCGCGCCGATCAGCGAGGGCTGGGAGGTGCCGACGAGGCCGAGGCCCGCGAACTGCTCCAGCCTGGCGCGCGAGTCGGCGATGTCGAGGTTGCGCATGGTGAGCTGGCCGATGCGGTCCACGGGGCCGAACGCCGAGTCCTCGGTGCGCTCCATGGACAGCTTGTCCGGGTGGTAGCTGAAGGCGGGGCCGGTGGTGTTCAGGATCGAGTAGTCCTCACCGCGCCGCAGCCGCAGCGTCACCTCGCCGGTGACGGCCGAGCCGACCCAGCGCTGGAGGGACTCGCGGACCATCAGCGCCTGCGGGTCCAGCCAGCGGCCCTCGTACATCAGCCGTCCCAGACGCCGGCCCTCGCTGTGGTAGTGGGCGAGGGTGTCCTCGTTGTGGATGGCGTTGACGAGGCGCTCGTAGGCGGCGTGCAGCAGCGCGAGGCCGGGCGCCTCGTAGATGCCGCGGCTCTTCGCCTCGATGATGCGGTTCTCGATCTGGTCCGACATGCCCAGGCCGTGGCGTCCGCCGATCGCGTTGGCCTCCATCACCAGGTCGACCGCGGTGGCGAACGGCTTGCCGTTGATCGTCACCGGGCGGCCCTGGTCGAAGCCGATCGTGACGTCCTCGGTGGCGATCTCGACCGAGGGGTCCCAGAACCGGACGCCCATGATCGGGTCGACGGTCTCCACACCGGTGTCCAGGTGCTCCAGGGTCTTCGCCTCGTGGGTGGCGCCCCAGATGTTGGCGTCGGTGGAGTACGCCTTCTCGGTGCTGTCGCGGTAGGGCAGCCCGTGGGCCACCAGCCACTCCGACATCTCCTTGCGGCCGCCCAGCTCCGTCACGAAGTCGGCGTCGAGCCACGGCTTGTAGATGCGCAGGTGGGGGTTGGCGAGGAGCCCGTAGCGGTAGAACCGCTCGATGTCGTTGCCCTTGAACGTGGAGCCGTCGCCCCAGATCTGGACGTCGTCCTCCAGCATCGCCCGGACCAGCAGGGTGCCGGTGACGGCGCGGCCGAGCGGCGTGGTGTTGAAGTACGCGCGGCCGCCCGAGCGGATGTGGAACGCGCCGCAGGCGAGTGCGGCCAGGCCCTCCTCGACCAGCGCCGCCCGGCAGTCGACGAGGCGCCCGATCTCGGCGCCGTAGGCCTTCGCGCGGCCGGGCACCGAGGCGATGTCGGGCTCGTCGTACTGGCCGATGTCGGCGGTGTAGGTGCACGGGACGGCACCCTTGTCGCGCATCCACGCGACCGCGACCGAGGTGTCGAGTCCGCCGGAGAAGGCGATGCCGACGCGCTCGCCGGTGGGCAGGGAGGTGAGAACCTTAGACATAGGAAGAGTATGCACTCGCGCGCATGTATATGCAAATGCGAGGGCGGGGTGCCCCGTGTCCGGTGCCGCCCCGTGGGGAGTCGAGGGGTGCACAAGCGTTTACCCTGAGGGTGAACGCTTGTGCACCCCCCCTTTCTCCCCGCGTACGGAGCCCCGATGACCGCACCCGCACCGGCCGCCGCCCCGCCGGGCCACCCCCGCTTCGCCGTCGGCGTCCTCGCCTTCTGCGGTGTCGTGGTCGCGATCATGCAGACGATCGTCGTCCCGCTGCTCCCCCACATACCGGACCTCACCGGCGCCACCCCGGCGGCGGCCAGCTGGCTGGTCACCGTCACGCTCCTCACCGGTGCGGTGTTCACCCCCGTGCTGGGCCGGGTCGGCGACATGTACGGCAAGCGGCGGGTCCTCGTCGCCTCCCTCGGGGTCCTCGTCGTGGGCTCCGTCCTGTGCGCCGTCAGCTCGCAGATCGGCGTACTGATCACCGGCCGCGCCCTCCAGGGCGCGGCCATCGCCGTGGTCCCGCTCGGCATCAGCATCCTGCGCGACGAACTCCCGCCCGAGCGGGTGCTGTCCGCGGTGGCGCTGATGAGCTCCTCGATGGGCATCGGTGCGGCGGTGGGCCTGCCGATCGCGGCCGTGGTCATCGAGAACTTCGAGTGGCACACCATGTTCTGGGTCTCCGGGGCCATCGGGCTGCTCGACGTCGTCCTGGTGCTCCGCTTCGTACCGGAGTCCCCGCTCCGCTCCCGCGGCCGGTTCGACGTGCTGGGCGCGCTGGGCCTCGGCGCGGCACTGGTCTGCCTCCTGCTCGCCGTCACGCAGGGCGGCGACTGGGGCTGGGTCTCGGTGCGCACCCTCGGCCTGTTCGCCGCCGCGGTCGTGATCGCGCTGGTCTGGGGGGCGTACGAGCTCCGGGTGCGCACCCCCATGGTCGATCTGCGGGTGTCGGCCCGCCCCGCGGTGCTGCTCACCAACATCGCGGCCCTGCTGATCGGCTTCGCGTTCTACGCCAACTCCCTGGTCACCGGCCAGATGGTGCAGGAGCCGAAGGCCACCGGCTACGGGCTCGGCGCCTCGCTCGTCGTCAGCGGGCTGTGCCTGCTGCCCGGGGGCGTGACGATGGTGCTGCTCTCGCCCGTGTCGGCCCGGATCTCCGGCAG
Organism: Streptomyces sp. NPDC058008; assembly: GCF_042886395.1. Classification (NCBI taxonomy): domain Bacteria; kingdom Bacillati; phylum Actinomycetota; class Actinomycetes; order Kitasatosporales; family Streptomycetaceae; genus Streptomyces; species Streptomyces sp. NPDC058008. The sequence continues at coordinate 119,827 of NZ_JBHVQX010000001.1, forward strand.
GCACGGTCCGAGGACCAGTCTCGCGCTGGCCTCGGCGGTCATCGCCGTCGGCTATGTCGTGCGGTACTTCACCAGCCACAGCCTCTGGGCGATCGTCGCGGGCGCCACGGTCGTGGCGGCGGGCACCGCCATCGCGTACTCCGCCCTCCCGGCCCTGGTGATGCGCGGTGTGCCGGTCGGCGAGACGGCGGCGGCCAACGGCCTGAACACCCTGATGCGTTCGGTCGGCCAGGCGTTCTGCAGCGCCACGGTGGCCGCCGTGCTCGCCCACATGACGTTCCTGGCGGCGGGGCGCCCGGCTCCGACGCTCGGGGCGTACCAGCTGGTCTTCCTCATCGCGGCGGGCGCGGCGGTGCTCGCCCTCGTGGTGACGCTGTGCCTCCCCGGCGGCCGGAGGGGTGCGGGTACGGTCGGGGGGAGACGCAGGAACGTCGGCCGTACGCGGGCGACGCCGATCCAGGAGGGCTCTTGACCGCCGGAGTCACCGCAGCGACACCACCGGACGCGGGGGCGTCCGCCACGGGCAGGGACGCGATCCTGCTCGCCGCCCGCCGGGCGTTCACGCAGCGCCCGTACGCGGAGGTGACGATCCGGGGCATCGCGGCCGACGCGGGGGTCAGCGCGTCCCTCGTGGTGAAGCACTTCGGCCGCAAGGAGGAACTCTTCAACACGGTCGCCGACTTCGGGCCGGCCGCCGGGGAGCTCTTCGACGCCCCGCTCGACGCCCTGGGCCGCCACATGGTGCTCACGCTCGTACGCCGGCGCAGGGAGCAGAAGGGGGACCCCCTGCTGCGGGTCGTCTTCTCCCTCGGCAACCACGACGAACGCTCGCTGCTCCGCGACCGTTTCCGCGAGCAGGTGACCGCGCGCCTGACCGCCCGGCTCCCCGGCCGTGAACGCGCCCTGCGCGCCGAGCTGATCGCCGGCCACCTCATCGGCCTGGGCGCCACCCTGAGCCTGCACCGCGAGGGGGCCGGGGCCCGGGCGACGCCCGAACACCTCGCCGACCTGTACGCCCCGGCGCTACAGGCCCTGGTGGCGGGCTGACCCGCCGCCGGGCGTCCGGCCGGGTCACACCCGCAGTACGTCGATCCCGAGGCCGGTGAACTCCTCGACGACGTCCTCGGGGGCGTCCCGGTCGGTGACCAGGACCGACACCGCGCCGGTCTCGCAGACCTGGGCGAAGGCCCGGCGGCCCAGCTTGGAGGAGTCGGCCACCACGACGACCGTGCCCGCGCACTCGGCCAGGGCGCGGTTGGCACCCGCCTCGGACTCGTCGTGCGTGGCGGCGCCGAACCGTGCGTGCACGGCGTCCACGCCCAGGATCGTGTAGTCCAGGGCGAGGGTGCGCAGCACGGAGTCGACCAGGGGGCCGACGAGTTCGTACGAGTTCGGTCTGGCCACCCCGCCGGTGACGACGATCTTCACCTGGGGGCGGACCGCCAGCTCGTTGGCGATGTTGATCGCGTTGGTCACCACGGTCAGTGCCACGCCGCCGCCCGCGGGCTCCGGCCGCAAAGCCAGTTCCCTGGCCACCTCGGAGGTCGTCGTGCCGCCGTTGAGGCCCACGGTGGAGCCCGCCGGGATCAGCTCGGCCGCGGCCTTCGCGATGCGCTGCTTCTCGTCCGCCCTGCGGGCCGCCTTGTAGCGCAGCGGCAGGTCGTAGGCGACGGTGCTCACGACGGCGCCGCCCCGGGTGCGGGTCAGGAGGTTCTGGCGTGCGAGCTCGTCCAGGTCGCGGCGGACGGTGGCCGCCGAACAGCCGAGCCGTTCGGCGGCGTCGAGTACGTCGATCTGGCCCTGGTCGCTGAGGATCTCCAGCAGCCGGGTCCATCGTGTGTGTGCCGCCACCTGGTCCTCCTCGCTCGCCGGGAAGCCTATCGTCCGGGCCGGGCCAGGACGCCCAGCAGGCGCGCCACCTCCGCCGCGACCGCGTCACGGGCCGGGCCGAGGTACTTCCGGGGGTCGGCGGTCCCCGTGTGGGCGTCCAGGTAGGTGCGGACGGCCCCGGTGAACAGCTTGTTCAGGTGCGTGGAGATGTTCACCTTCGTCATGCCCGCGCCGACCGCCGCCGCCAGGCCCGTGTCCCCGACGCCCGAGGAGCCGTGCAGGACGAGCGGGACGCCGACCGCGTCGCGCAGCCGGGAGATGAGCGCCAGGTCGAGGACGGCGTCGCGGGTCAGCATCGCGTGCGAACTGCCGACGGCCACGGCGAGCGCGTCGACCTCGGTGGCCTCGACGAACGCCCGCGCCTCGTCCGGATCGGTGCGCACCCCCGGGGCGTGCGCCCCGTCCTTGCCGCCGATCTCGCCGAGCTCCGCCTCCACCCAGACCCCGTGGCCGTGGCAGTAGGTGGTGATCTCGCGGGTCGCGGCGACGTTGTCGGCGTAGGGCAGGGCCGACGCGTCGAACATGACGGACGTGAAGCCGAGCCGTACGGCCTCGCGCACCAGCTCGGCCGACTCGGCGTGGTCGAGGTGCACGGCCACCGGCACACCGGCGGCGCGGGCGACGGCGAGCGAGGCGAGCCCGATGGGTTCGAGGGCGCCGTGGTAGCGGGCGGTGTTCTCGCTGACCTGGAGGATCACCGGCAGCCCGGCGGCCTCGGCCCCGCTCGCGATGGCCTGCGCGTGTTCGAGCTGTACGACGTTGAAGGCCCCGACGCCGGTCGCGTCGGTCCGGGCGCCGTCGGTGATCTCACCGGTGGATATGAGCGGCATGGGCGTCCTTCGCGGGGTGCGGGTTGCGTGAACCCAGGCGAATGGTGCTCGAAGTTGCTCATTTATAGCTTGTTTCAAGCAGATTGGAAAAGATCGATCGTCCATGGCGGGTCCGGGAGCGGTTCCCGTGCCCTCGGAGACGAGCACCCGGCCCGGTCGTCGCGCCGGGCCGGCCGGGTGCTCGTCTCCGACGGCCCGACCGGCGGCTTCTTCGACGCGGCCGGCCCGGCCGCCTGGTGACCCCTCGGGCGCCGGGTGCGGCCGCCCCGGGCGGTCCCCCGACGGCCCCCGGCGGCGCGGGCGCGGGGTGTGGGGGCGGCGTACGCCCGGAGCCAATTCGGTGGCCCCGCGTCCCGGTGCGCCCGTACGGTGCGCCCATGACAGCGCAGCTTCGCCTGGAGAAGGTGACCCCGGACAACGTGCTCGACGCGTGCCGCCTGAAGGTCGCGCCCGAGCAGGAACGATTCGTTTCCCCGGTCGCCCGGTCGCTGGCCGAGGCGTACGCCGACCCGGTGACGGCCTGGCCGCGGCTCGTCTTCGACGGTGACCGGCTGGTCGCCTTCGTGATGGCGTTCTTCGACGTACGGTTCCACCCCGCCGACCCCGACGACCGGCCCCGCTCCGGCCTCTGGCGCCTGGCCGTCGCCGAAGGCGAACAGGGCAAGGGCTACGGGCGCTTCGCCGTGGACGCCGTGTGCGAGGAGGTCCTGCGGCGAGGCGGGACGCGGGTGACGGTGACCTGGGGGGAGGGGGAGCACGGACCGGAGGAGTTCTACCTGCGGCTCGGGTTCCGCAGGACGGGCGAGAAGAGCGAGGACGAGGTGGTCGGCGAGATGGACCTGCCCCGAGGGTGACGGCTCACCGGTAGCGGGACGGGCCGTGCGGGCCGTGGGCGACGGCTCTTCGGTCAGGGACGGGCCCTGCGGGACGCGCGGGTGACCGTTCCCCGGTGGCGGGACGGGCCTTCCTGCGGGTGGCTGTTCGCCGGTCTGCTCCCACGGGACGGGCCGGCCCCCGGCGGCCGGTCTCCGGTCAGGGGATGGGCCGTACGGGCCGAGGGCGACGGCTCTCCGGTCAGGGGACGGGCGCTGCCTCGCGCGGGTGACCGCTCTCCGGCCACGCGACGAGCCCGTCCGGCGCGGCGGGATGTTCCCAGGTCACGGGACGGACCGGCCTCGTGGGCGGCCGTTCCCCGGTGATCCACATGCGGTGACGGCCCGGGGGCGCGAGGATCGGGGATACGGGCGGTGGCCCGGCTCGCGCCAAGGCCCTCTCGGGCCGGTTCTCCCTTCCAGGCGCACCGGCCGCCTCCCGGCCAAACCGTCAGGGGGGCCTCTGGAGGTACCGGATGCCGCGCCCCCTGTGGACGGGAGCGATCAGCTTCGGGCTGGTCACGATCCCGATCAAGGTGGTCTCCGCCACCGAGAACCACGCGATCTCCTTCCACCAGTACCACCGGGAGGACATGGGCCGGATCCGTACCCGCAAGGTGTGCGAGCTCGACGGTGAGGTCCTCTCCCAGGACGAGATCGGCAAGGGGTACGAGGTCGCCAAGGACCGGACGGTGCCCGTCACGGACGAGGAACTCGACCGGATGCCGCTCCCGACGGCGAAGGCCATCGAGATCGTGGCGTTCGTCGAGGCCGGAAGCATCGACCCCGTACGGATCAGCGACAGCTACTACCTGGCGGTCGACGGCCAGGTCGCGGCGAAGCCGTACACCCTGCTGCGGAGGGCGCTGGAGCGCAGCGACAAGGTCGCCGTGGCGAAGTTCGCGTGGCACAACCGGGAGCGGCTCGGTCTGCTGCGGGTGCGGGACGACGCGATCGTGCTGCACTCGATGCGCTGGCCCGACGAGATCCGCAGCCCCGAGTCGCTCGCCCCCAGGGAGACCGAGCTGGACGAGGACGAGATCGAACGTGCCGTGCAGCTCACCGACAGCATGGCCCTGGACGGCATCTCCGGCTTCCGCGACCGCTACCGCGAAGCCCTGGAGGAGCTGATCGCCGCCAAGTCCGAGGGAAAGGCCCTTCCGGCCGCGGCGGGCGGGGAGGAAGAGGAACCGGGGAAGGTCATGGACCTGATGGCCGCGCTGAACGCGTCGGTGAAGGCGGCCAAGGAGACACGGGGCGAGGACGCGACCGTGCACGAGATGACACCCGGCAAGCCCCGCGCCCGGAAGAAGGCCGCCTCGGCCGCGAAGAAGACGGCCTCCAGGAAGACGGCTTCGGGGAAGACGGCGGCGGCCGGGAAGCAGCCGTCCCGGAAGACCGCGGCGAAGAAGCGGACCGCCTCCTGACGGGACGCCCCCGGCCATACTGCGGCGCCTACTCGCCTTCCTGAGGGGCCGGCCCACCGTCCGAGGCGCACGGTCCACCTTTCTGAGGGGCAGGCCCACCGTCCGAGGCGCACGGTCCACCCTTCCTGAGGGGCAGGTCCACCGGCCTGAGGGCCCGTCCACCTTCCTCCTGAGGGCCTGAACCACCGCCACGTGAAGACCCCGTCCACCGTCCCGAGGGCCCGAATCACCGTCACGTGAAGACCCGTCCACCGTCCTCAGGGGCCGCTCCGCCTTCCTGCGGCTCCGGCCCGCCGGCTCCCAGGCCCACCAGCTCTCCGCCCGCTCCGGCCCGCGAGCGCTCCGGCTCACCCAGTGCCCAGGCGTGCCGGTTCTCCCGCCCGCCAGCTCCCCGGCTCTCCCGCCCACCAACTCTCCCGCCCGCTCCGGCCCGCGAGCGCTCCGGCTCACCCAGTGCCCAGGCGTGCCGGTTCTCCCGCCCGCCAGCTCCCCGGCTCTCCCGCCCATCAGC
>NZ_JBHVQX010000001.1:125454-390558 GCF_042886395.1 Streptomyces sp. NPDC058008
GTCCGCCCGCTCCGGCCCGCGAGCGCTCCGGCTCACCCAGTGCCCAGGCGTGCCGGTTCTCCCGCCCGCCAGCTCCCCGGCTCTCCCGCCCATCAGCCCCCGGCCCTCTGGTCCGCCACCTCACGCCCCCCTCGCGACACCGTCACCCGCGAGGGCCGCCCCGGCCGGTCACCCGATGTCGTCCGGCGCCAGGTCCGGGCGCAGCCGGTGCCAGGACGGCTGGCGCAGCCGCCCCGCCCTCGTACGGGTCGAGTACCGCACCTCGCCGACCAGTCGCGGCAGTACCCAGCGCGCGCCGGCGACCGGGGGTGTCTCGTCGAAGGGGCAGGTGTCGACCGCGGCGACGCGGAGCAGTTCCGCGAGCCTGGTCCTCTCGGCGTCGCTCCACCCCGTGCCGACGCTCCCCGCGTAGCGCAGGCCGCCCGGGTGCCGCTCGCCGACCAGCAGGGCACCGGGCAGCCCGCCCAGCCGCCCGCGGCCGGGCACCCAGCCGCCGACGACGACGTCCACGGTGTGCGCGTGGCGGATCTTGATCCACGTACGGGCGCGGATCCCTGGTTCGTACACCGAGGTCAGCCGCTTCGCGATCAGGCCCTCCAGCCCGGCCTCCCGCGTCATGGCCAGGGCCTCCTCGCCGTGCCCCACGACCACCGAGGGTGTCGACCAGCGCGGCCCGTCCAGCCCGAGCCCTTCGAGCCTCGCGCGCCGTTCCTCGTAGGGGAGCGCCACGAGGCTCCGGCCGTGCAGGAACACGGCGTCGAACAGCACCAGATGGGCCGGTACCCGCTGCGCCGCGCGGGCGGCCTTCGCGGGTGATCCGGCCAGGCCCATCCGCGACTGGAGCCGTTCGAAGTCGCTGCGCCCCTGGTCGTCGAGGGCGACGATCTCGCCGTCGAGCACCGCCGGTACGCCGCCGAGCGCGGGCCCGAGCCCTGCCAGGTCCGGATACGCCGGGGTGATGACGGCCCCGGATCTGGCCAGCAGTTGCAGCGATCCGTCACCGGGCAGATAGGCCATGGCGCGCTGGCCGTCCTGCTTCACCTCGTACGCCCACCGGTCGTCGACGGCGGCGGACGGCAGGCGGCCGGGGGTGGCGAGCATGGGGGCGATGCGGGGCAGGGAGACCATGGCAGCAGCCTCGCAGCAGATGCGCCCCCCGGCCGGGTGACACCACGCCCTGCCTCCGTCGGGCCCGGAACGCCCGACAGGTCCGGGCTGCCCGTGATGGCGGACCGGAGTACCGCCCGGCCGTCAGGAACGCGCTTGTCCCGCCGCCGGGTTCAGGCGTCTGCGGGCAGGGCGCCCGTGAACGTGACGTCGGCGGCCCGCGAGGTGACGTCCGCGTCCCGGCTGAGGGGCCACGCGGCGCCCCGCGCGACCGTCGCCGCCGGTACCGCGGCGCTGTCGCCGGGCTCCACGGGGATGCCGTGCGTGGCGTGGGCGTCGTACGGCGGGACGGCACGGTGGCCGAGCGCCACGGCCGTACGCGCTGTCGCCTGCACGCACCTCTCCGGCATGAGGCCGCAGACGGCCGGCGACCGCACTCCGTGCGCGCTCAACAGGCCTTCCCACGCGGATTCCTGGAACGCGTCGTCGTGCGTCTCGCGGATCACCACTTCCCCGGGGCCCGTCACGACGGGTGGTGGAGCTCCCAGCCGGCGGTGTGGGTCCGTCCACGGCTCCGGCCGGTCCGTCGTTCTGGACGTGGACGACGGGTGCCCCGGCAGCCCGCGCCCGGGTGATCCGGTCTCCCGTCCGTCCCACGAGGCGCGCCGCCTCCGGCAGCGCGCCGTCACCACGGACGAACACCCGCCGTACCTCGACAACGGGCAGTGTGCGAGGGCCAGTTGGGCGATCCCTCATATCGCCGTCACGCCGGTCTGGAGGACGACCGCGCTGGGGTCCGGGCGCGCCGTCCCGCTCGGACCGGTGCGACCCAGTGAGGGCGGGGCCGCACTGCTGGAGCGGCCTCGTGCGGAACGTCGGCCCTGGTGTCCCCGCCCACGTGTCCGCCCCGCTCCACCCGGCCCGGAAGACCGCGGTGCGCCAGGCGCGCGCCGCCGGAGCCCGCCGCCGAACAAACCAGTGGGAGCCGCCATGACCTTCTGCGATCCTGACCGACGTGTCCGCACGAAACCGAAGACTGCCCCGCCACCGTGCGTGGCCTCTGACCAGCACCGACATCGACGTGTGCCTCGGTCCGTACATGAGCCGCGTCACGGACCTGCGGTTCCTCACCGGGCAGGACAGCGGGTCGATCGTCCTGGGGGCAGCATGGGTCGCTCCCGAATCCCGCACCTACGGCCGCGGCGTCCACCCGGACTCGGTGGGCTTCTCCATAGACGTCCACCCGGTCGATGCCACCGACCGTGCCGCCACTCGCGATGTCCTGCGGGCGCACGCTCTCCCGCAGCTGCGCGCGTGGGTCGAACAGGGGGTCGCCGCCGACGAGACCTGGCGGCTGACCGGCCATCAGCACTACTGGCGGCTCGTGGACGGCCGCCTCACGCACCGCGACGAAGCGTGAGGCCGGGTCAGGGCGAGGCGTGACCCGGACCCCATCGGCACGCGCACCCCTCAACAGCGACGCCGTATACGTGGGTTCACCGTGAACCGAACCCGAGGGCCCGTGCCGGGACACCGGCCTCAGAACAGGGCCCGAAGAACAGGGCCCGGGAGAACAGGGCCCGGGAGCAGGACGGCCCGGAGAACAGGGCCCGAGGGAGCAGGACCGCCCGAAGAGCAGGGCCCCGGGAGCGGGACCGCCGGGGCAGGGTCTCCGTACCCGCCCGCGTCGGTCCAAGTCCCGGCGCACGGCGCGGGACGACCGACCGGCGGGGGTGGGGGCCCCTGCCGGTCGGCGGTACGGCCGGGGTCAGACCGTCGTGCAGGTGCCTCCGCTCAGCGTGAAGGCGGTCGGCGCCGTGTTCGTGGTGCCCTTGGTGCCGGTGAAGCCGACCGTGACGGAGGCGTTCGCGGCGATCACCGAGGTGTACGCGGCGGGGGCGACGCTGACCGTGGCGCCGGTCTGCGTGGGGGTTCCGCCCCACATGTTCGACACGGTCTGGCCGTTGGCGAAGGCGAAGCCGAGGTTCCATCCGTTGATGGTGCTGGTGCCGGTGTTGCGGATGGTGATCTCCCCCTGGAACCCGCCGGGCCACTCACCGACCACCCGGTATCCGACCGAGCAGCCCACGCCCGGCGTGGGCCCGCTCGCGTCGGTGGTGACGCTCACCGTCGCGGAGCGGGGAGAACGGTTGCCGGCCGCGTCGCGGGCGTAGACGGCGAACACGTACGCCGTCTTCGCCGTGAGGCCGGTCACGGTGACGGTGTTGCTGGTGGAGGACGCTACGGCGGTCTCGGTGCCGCCGCTGACGCGGACGACGTCGTAACCGGCGATGGCAACGTTGTCGGTCGCGGCCGGCCAGGAGAGCGTCGCGGAGGTGGCCGTCACCGCGGAGGCCGTCGGGGTTCCGGGGGCGGTCGGGGGCTGGGTGTCGCCCGGGCCGCCGCCGCTGCCGAAGACCGTGGCCTCCTTGGACGTCTGCGCGATGCCGTTCGCACCGTGGAAGATGCGCTCGCCCCAGGAACTCAGCCGGCTCGGGTCGAAGTCGATGGCCAGGTCGAGGATCGGGTCGGTGTTCCCGCTCCAGGACCAGGCCAGGTAACCGAGGCCGAGGCGCTGCGCGGTGGCCATCATGGTGTCCTCGTCCGGATCCCCCCACTGGTCGGCCGGGCCGCCGAACTCACCTATGAGCAGGGGCAGTTTGGCGTCGACGAAGGCGTTCAGGTAGTCGGTGACCGCCTGGGCCGTGTTGTAGACGCTGTACATGTGGATCGAGAAGATCAGGTTGCCCGTGGTGTCGGCGTCGTAGACGGACCGGGCGTTGGTGCGCATGACGCCTTGCCAGTCCTGGCCCCAGTTGGGCGCGTCGACCATGATGGTGTGGGCGAATCCGGCACTGCGCAGCTTCTTGACGGCAGCGGTCGTCGGCGCGGTCCAGCCGGCGGGGTCGGTGTTGCCCCAGGGCTCGTTGCCGATGTTGATGATGACGTAGTTCTCCTGGCCCGCGAGGACGTCCTTGAGGCTGATCCAGTAGTCGGCCGCGTGGTCGAGGGTGCCCGCGGCGGCGTCCTCGCCGTAACCGGTGGTGTCGTGCACCTCCAGTACGCAGATCAGCCGGTTGGTCTTGCAGTCGGCGATGATGCCGGCGACTTCGGCGGGACCGTTCCTCGTCCAGCGGTGGCCGTCGGAGAGGACGACGCGGACGGTGTTCGCGCCGAAGGCCTTGATGTCGGCCAGCGACTGCGTCTCGCCCGGGTACCAGGTGTGCGCGTGGTTGACGCCACGCATGACGAAGTCGTTGCCGTTGCCCTCCAGCAGACGGCCGTTGCTGATGTGCAGGCCGGTCGCCGCGGCTTCCGCCCGTACGGGCTGCGCCTGCGCCGCTGCCGGTCCGAGCGCGCCCAGCAGGACGACGCCGAGAAGGGCGGCCAGGACCTTCAGCAGGACGGTTAAGGGGCTCTTCCGTGCCGTGCTCGTTGCTGATCTCACTGCGACTCCAGAAAGTGGGCGGCGGGTGGCGCACAACGGGGGGAGAGGACGTGGGAGCGCTCCCATAAAGCCATCTCGGCAGGGGCACGTCAAGACATCGCGCACACTTCGGCGTCGGCGTTCCGGCTGTGCCGTGCCGCGCCCCGGCGGACCCCGCCCCTGTCGGCGCGGGGTCCGCCGGCCCTTGGTGCGACCCGGTGGCCACGAGGGCCCGGGTGGTCGGGCGGGCGTCATCGGTGTGTACGCCGAGCGGTTCCGGTGGCCCCGCTTCACCGCCTCGTCGCTCTCGCGTGTGCGCACCGACCGCTTTCGGGGGGCCCGTTCCGGCGTTCCGCCGGGCTCCCGCGCGTGCCCGACCGCTTCGGGGTGGCCTCGCTCTTTCGGGTTCCCGCGCTTCGAAGGGGCCTGGGTGCGTGGTGACGGCGCTTTCAACGGCAATGTGGTGCGGTGCTATTGACGGCCCGTCACTCGGTGGCCGGGTGTGCACCGGGTGGCCTGCCTCGGCCGCGGCAGCACCGCATCCCCGTCGTCCGCCCGGCCCGGTACGTGCGGCCCGCCCTGCCGGCCGGCGGGCGGCGGGCGATCGGCCGGACGGCCGCCCGCTCCCGGGAGGTGCACGTCACGGCTCGCTGTGCGCCTCCCGGGAGCGGATGGCCCACCCGGCTGCCGTGCGGGAGGCGCGTGGCCCGCAGCACCGGCACGGGTGTGCCGGAAGTTGTCGTGCCGTCAGGCCTTGCTGGTGCAGATCGCGTCGTACGGTCGGCCGGGGCTCGGGAAGAGCTCGATGGGGTTGTCCGCCTCCGCCGGGCACTCCTCGGCGGTCTTGGTGAGGGCGAGCACCTTGTTGCCGCCGGTCGCGCAGGCGACCTCCTTGGCCTCGTCGTTCACGCAGTCCCCGACCACGAGCTGTCCGCCGCCCGCGCCCGCGTCGCCGGGATGGTCGTCGGAGAGGTTGCGGCCGCAGATCGTCTTGCTCGGGAGTCCGGCACTGGCGTCCCCGCCGAAGGACACCTTCACCGAGATGATCTCGTCGGTCCCGGCCGGGCACTCCACGGCTCCGGCGAAGAACTCCCCGTCCTTGACCTCCAGTGCCTTGATCGTCGCCTTCGGGTCGTCGCAGCCGAGGGGCTGGAAGCCGTCCTTCGACTCGCTCGTCTCCGGCCCGGCGCAGTCGCCGACCTTCCAGTCCTTGGCCTCGTGGCTGCCGCCCTTCGACGAACCGCTGCCGCCGTCCGCGAACGGGCCGCAGGCCGTGGTGGCACCGAGGACGAGTGCGAGCGTCAGGGCGCCTTTCGCGCAGCTCCGGAGAACCGTGCGACCACTACGCGCCGTCGGGGAGCCGGTGGCCCTCGGGCGGCTGTTCCCTGGTCGCGTACTGCCGTGGGCGGTCATGCTGCTCCTTGTGTGCGAGGCGTGTCCCGCGCGGCACCCGCTGTGACCCGTGCGGTGGTTCGGGCGTGAGGACGGCCGAGGCGCGCGACGCGGTTCCCCGGACGCTGTGGAATGTCTGTGAACGGCGCCGGGGTGGAACCGGCCTGTGGCGACGGCCGGTTCCCGCTCACCCGGCCTCTGTGTCCCGCACCTGGCTACGGCCTGGCCGCCGACCACCCCGGCCGGCTCGAACGGCCGGCCGTCGCCGACGCGGCACCCGGGGTCTCCACCCGTCCCGTACACCCGCTCCCCCCGGACCGCTCCTTCCTGAGGAGGAGTGCGCGGCACGGCTCGTGCGAGCGCACCAGGAGGAAGTGACGGTTGGCGCATGACGCCGGGAGGGCCCCGTTTCGCGAGTCTTGAGCGGTACCCAGGACCGACCGAATGCGGAGATCCCAGACTCGTGGCTACCTTCCTGTATCGCATGGGCCGCGCCGCCTTCCGGCGCCGCTGGCTCGTGGTCCTTCTGTGGGCGGTGGTCCTCGGCGCCGTCGGGGCCGGTGCCGCCAAGGCGCCCGGCGCCGGTGACGAGGGCACCTCCTTCATGCCGGGCATCGAGGCGCAGAAGGCCTTCGACCTCATAGGGGAGCGCTTCCCCGGCTCGGACGCCAACGGCGCCGACGCGCGCATCGTGTTCATCGCCCCCGACGGGCAGAAGGTGACCGCGGCCGGTCACCGTGCCGCCATCGACTCGCTGGTCGAGGAGGCGGCAGGGCAGCCCCGGGTCGCGAGCGCGGTCAGCCCCTTCCAGGCCGGCGCGGTGAGTGAGGACGGCTCCACGGCGTACGCCACCGTCAGCTACAAGGTCGCGGCGGACGACCTCACCGACGCGGACAAGAAGGCCCTGGAGAACGTCATCGACCAGGCCCGCGGCGCGGGTCTCACCGTGGAGGCGGGCGGTACCGCGCTCGCCACGCAGCCGGCCGCGGGCGGGGCGGGGGAGGCCATCGGCATCGGGCTCGCCGCCGTGGTCCTGCTGATCACCTTCGGTTCCGTCGCGGCGGCCGGGCTCCCGCTGCTCACCGCGGTCATCGGCGTCGGGGTCAGCATGTGCGCGATCCTGGCCCTCGGCAGCACCCTCGGCCTGTCCATGACCACCGGCACGCTCGCCTCGATGCTCGGCCTCGCCGTCGGCATCGACTACGCGCTGCTCGTGGTGTCCCGTTACCGCGAGGAGCGTGCGGGCGGACACGAGGCGCGGGAGGCGGCCGCGCTCGCCGTCGGCAAGGCGGGCTCCGCCGTGGTCTTCGCGGGGCTCACGGTCGTCATCGCGCTGGCCGGGCTCTCCGTGATCGGTGTTCCGATGCTGACGAAGATGGGCCTGTGCGCGGCGGGCGCGGTCGTCCTCGGTGTGCTGGTCGCGCTGACGCTGGTGCCCGCGCTGCTCGGGATGTGGCCGGAGGCCGTCCTGTCCCGCCGGGCCCGGCGGCGCGCGGGCGGCGCCCCGGCCCGGCCCGCCCGGGACAACGGCGGCTCCTGGTGGGCACGGTTCGTGCTGCGCCGCCCGGTGGCGGTGCTGCTGGTCTGCGTCGCCGGTCTGGGCGTGCTCGCCCTGCCCGCTGCCGACCTGCAACTGGGTATGCCGGGTGACGAGGCCAAGCCGGTCTCCTCGACGGAGCGGCGCGCCTACGACGCGCTCGCCGACGGCTTCGGCGCGGGCTTCAACGGTCCGCTGACCATCGTCACCGACCTCGGCGGCGCGGCCGATCCCCAGGCCGCGGCCGCCACGATCGCCGGGCAGATCAAGGGCACGGACGGGGTCGTGTCCGTCTCCCCGCCGCAGTTCAACCCGCAGGGCGACGCCGCGATCTTCTCGGCCGTACCGGCCACCGGGCCCAGCGACGGGACCACCAAGGACCTCGTGCAGACCATCCGGGCGGAGCGGCCGGCCCTGGAGGACGGGACCGGGGCGACCTTCGAGGTCACCGGCTCCACCGCGATGAACATCGACGTCGCCCAGGCCCTCCAGGACGCCCTGGTGCCCTACCTGATCGTCATCGTGGCGCTGTCCCTGGTGCTGCTGATGATCGTCTTCCGCTCCGTGCTGGTGCCCGTCAAGGCCGCCGCCGGGTTCCTGCTCTCGGTGCTGGCCTCGCTCGGCGCGGTCGTCGCCGTCTTCCAGTGGGGCTGGGGCGCCGAGCTGCTGGGGGTGGAGCAGGCCGGGCCCATCATGAGCCTGATGCCGATCTTCCTGGTGGGCATCGTGTTCGGCCTGGCCATGGACTACGAGGTGTTCCTCGTGGCCCGGATGCGCGAGGCGTACGTCCACGGGGAGCGCCCCGCGCAGGCGGTCGTCACCGGCTTCCGGCACAGCGCCCGCGTGGTCGCGGCCGCGGCGGTCATCATGATGGCGGTCTTCTCCGGGTTCGTCGGATCGGGCGAGTCCATGATCAAGACGATCGGTTTCGGTCTCGCCGTCGCCGTGCTGTTCGACGCGTTCGTCGTCCGCATGGCCTTCGTGCCCGCCGTCCTCGCCCTGCTCGGGCACCGGGCGTGGTGGCTGCCCCGGTGGCTCGACCGGATCCTCCCCCACGTCGACGTGGAGGGCGCGAGCCTCACCGCCCGGCCCGCCGGGGCGGCCGACGCCCCGGCCCACGAGCGGGAGCCGGCCCGCACCTGACGCGCACCGACAGCGGGGTGAGCCGCGGCGCCGTGTACGACGGCGTCGCGGTCCCGTCTGTCACCATGTCCCTCAGCCATCCCTACCCGGGAGAACGCGCGATGAGCACCAGCCGGCGGCTACTGACGGCACGGCGTCCCCCCGCCACCGAGGGCATGACGGTCGGCCTGCTGTTCGCGGTCGCCGTCGGCGGCTGCCTCCTCTCCTACTGGGTGGCGCCCGGCCCACCCCCGCTGTGGCCCGCCGTCCTGCTGTGCGCGCTGGCCTGTGCGGCACTGCCCTGGAGGCGCGGCCACCCGCTCCCCGTGCTGGCGCTGGCCACCCTGAGCATGGTGGCCGTGTCCGCGCTGGGCCATCTCGTGACGGCCCTGGTGATGGCCCCGCTCATGGCCGCGCAGTACTCCCTGAGCCTGCGCGGCCACCGCAGGACGGCGTGGACGTGGGCGCTCGCGGCGACGGCGGTCATGGTCGTCTCCGGGCTGTTCCACAGGGGGTTCCAGCACGAGTGGGTCATCAGCCTCGTCAACCCGGCGGCCTGGGTCCTGCTGTCCGCCGCGCTCGGGAGCTACGTACGCGTGCGACGCGAGTACGCCGCGGCGCGCACCGAGCACGCGGCCCGCGAACGCGAGGAGGAGGCGCGGCACCGCGTCGTCCAGGAGCGCATGCGCATCGCGCGGGAGCTGCACGACGTCGTCGCCCACCACCTCGCCCTGGCCAACGCCCAGGCGGGCACGGCCGCCCACCTCGCACGGGCCGATCCCGAGCAGGCGTACGAGATCCTGGGCAGGCTCTCGGAGACGACGGCCGCCGCCCTGCGTGAACTCAAGTCCACGGTCGGCCTGTTGCGCCAGGACACCGACGCCGACGACGGGCTGGCCCCCGCGCCAGGTCTCGGTCAGCTGCCTGACCTGGTCGCCGCCTGCGCGGCCGCCGGTCTGGAGGTCACGGTCGCCGTGGACGGCCGGCCGCGGTCCCTGCCGCCGGGGCTCGACCTGACGGCGTACAGGATCGTGCAGGAAGCCCTGACCAACGTCACCAAGCACGCGGCGACCCGCACGGCGCGGGTCAGGGTGGCGTACGCCCCGCAGTTCCTCACCCTCACGGTCACCGACGAAGGCGCCGCCGTCCGCCCCGCGGACCGGCCCGGACCCGGTCACGGTTTCGGGCTTCTCGGCATGCGCGAGCGTGCCCTCGCCACCGGCGGCACCTTCCGGGCGGGGCCCCGCCCGGAAGGCGGCTTCGAGGTCGCCTGCACCCTGCCCCTGGACAGCCACGACGAAAGCACCTCCCCATGACCATCCGCGTCCTGCTCGCCGACGACCAGGCCCTGTTGCGGGCCACCTTCCGCATCCTCATCGAGTCGGACCCCGCCATGACGGTGGTCGCCGAGGCCGCCGACGGCCGGGAGGCGATCGACCTCACCCGCGAACACCGGCCGGATGTCGTCCTCATGGACATCCGCATGCCCGGCACCGACGGTCTGGCCGCCACCACCGGCATCTGCTCACGGCCGGAGCTGGCGGCCACCCGTGTCCTGATCCTCACCACGTTCGAGAACGACCAGAACGTCGCCGAGGCCCTGCGCGCCGGTGCCAGCGGGTTCCTGGGCAAGGACGTCGGCGCGGACGTCCTCCTGACCGGCATCCGCACCGTGGCGGCGGGCGAGTCCCTGCTCTCCCCGACGGCGACCCGCGCGCTCATCACCCGCTTCCTCGCCGCCCCCGACGACACGCCGCTCGCACCCCCCGAAGGGCTCGCCGCGCTCACGGACCGCGAACGCGAGGTCATGGCGCTCGCCGCCCACGGCAAGTCCAACACCGAGATCGCCGAACACCTGGTGGTCAGCCCCCTGACCGTCCGCAGCCACATCCAGCGCGCCATGAACAAGCTGCACGCCCGCGACCGCGCCCAGCTCGTCGTCGTCGCCTACCAGAGCGGACTGGTCCGGCCACGCCCGTACGGCGGCTGACGCGACAACCGGAGAACGGCTCCGCACGCCACGGGCCTTGTGGTCACGGGGACCTGAGCAGGTTCCGCAGTCCGGCGGCGAACGTGCGGACGTCCTCCTCGCTGGGCCTGCCCACGGGTGCCTCGGGTGCGGTGTCCCGGCCGGAGGTGCGGCACGGGCGGCAGAGGCCGTCGGGCAGTGCCTCGGGGCGGCCCGGGGCGCCGCACCTGACGCATTCCAGCATCACGCGGTGCACGGGCGTGCCCGGTGCGGGTGGCGCCGGGGCGGTGGGGACGTGCGGCGGGATCTTGTCGGCGAGGCGGCGGCGGACGAGGCCGACGGGGGATCCGACCCGGGCGGGCAGCCCGGCGGTCAGTGCCCGCGTGAGGTAGTCCGTGTCCACGCCGCGCGCCAGCCACTCGGCGGCTCCGGCCTCCAGGGCGGCGCAGTCGGCGGCGGACAGGGCGAGGCGGGAGTCGACGAGGCCGAGCCGCGCGAGCGCGAGATAGGCGGGGGAGGGGGTGCCCCCGGCCGCCGGGGCGGTGCGCTGCCGTGGCACGGCGGGGGCGGCGGGAGCGGCCGGTCCGGGAGGCGCGGCGGGTGCCGTCACGGGTGCGGGCCGTCCCGCCACCGGCTCCGTGGCCTCCGGAGCGCCGTCGTCCGTCGGCGGTCCGTCCACGGGAGCCTGCGGGCACGGCGGCGCGGGGGCCGGAGCCGCGGCTTCCGGGGGCCCGGGCACCTCGGCGGCGGCCCACCACTCGTTGTCCCGGGCGGTACGCGACCAGAACGTCCGGGACACCCAGCGCACCTGGCCCGGTTCGCCGACGAGGCACCGCACGCGGCGCAGATGACCGGCGGTGGCCAGGGCCCTCAGCGCCGAGCCGACGGCCTGCTGGCCGTACAGCGGCAGTTGCCCGGCGAGGCTCTTGACGTCCATCGCGGCGCCGTCGGGGAGGTGGTCGATGAACCCGGCGATGTACCGCTCACGGGCGGGGAGCAGGGCGAAGTGACCTGGATCAGCGGGAAGTTGGTCGGGCATCGAGCGCTTGCCGTAACCGGGCCTGGCCATCGGGTACGGGCGCGAGGATGCGGGTGCTCGCAGGGCGAGGCTAGGGTGCTGGATAGCCACGGGATCGTCCTAGGGTGCGATCTTGCGGTGAGACCCCGGCTTGGTGCTACAACACCGCGTCGGGGTCGTTTGGTTCTCGCACCGTAAGCAGTCGCCACGTTCCGCCGCAAGTTGCTCACTATTAGTCATACTTGCTGGCCGTGACGGGTCGGGGAGGTCAGGGAGGGTTTCCTGAACCCCCCTCTTTTCCCACCGGTCAAAGGCATCGCTCGGATCCCGTACCTCGGATCCCGGCGCCCGGGTCCCGAAGCCCGAGCTCCGGGCGGAGGCCCTGATTCCGGGCCCCGAAAGGATGACCGGGCCGGTCCCGGCGCTCGGGTCCCGGGGCCCGGGTTCCGAGCGCCGGAGCGCCCTGACGCACCATCAGTGCAGCGATCCGGGCAGCTCCTCCCGGTGGACGATGCCGAGGTGCTGGGTGGCACGGGTCAGGGCCACGTACAGGTCGCTCGTCCCGAACCGGCCGGGCTCCACCACCAGGACGTGGTCGAATTCGAGCCCCTTGGCCTCGCGGGGGCCGAGCAGCACCACGGGGCGGGTGAGGTCGGGTTCCGCGCCGGCCGTGATCCCGTCGAGGGGCGCCGCGATCTCCTCGTGCAGCTCGCGCGGCGCGATCACCGCGAGGCGTCCCTCCTCGGGCGTCAGCTCCTCCACGGCCCGCGCCACCGCGCCCGCCAGGTCCGGTCCCGCGTCCCGGATCCACGGCGCCTCGCCGGTGGAGCGCACCGAGCCGGGCGGTTCGAAGGACGGGTCCTGGGCCCGTACGACCCGGGCCGCCAGCTCCATGATCTCGGCGGGCGTACGGTAGTTGACCCCCAGCCGTACGTGCTCGAAGCGGTCGCCGACGTACGGCTCCAGGATCCGCTCCCACGAGCCGACACCCGCCTCCTCGGACGTCTGCGCCGGGTCGCCGACCAGGGTCAGCGAGCGGGTCGGTGACCTGCGCATCAGCAGGCGCCAGGCCATCGGCGACAGCTCCTGGGCCTCGTCGACGATGATGTGCCCGAACGCCCAGGTCCGGTCGGCGGCGGCACGCTCGGCCGCGCTCCGGTGGTCGGCCTCCTCGTGCCGCTCGGCCATCCGCTCGGCGTCGATGATGTCGTGGGCGGCCAGGACCTCGGAGTCCTCCTCGTCCTCGAACTCGTACGTCTCCGAACCCCGGGACAGCTCCAGGACGCCCTGCGCGTAGGCGACCCGCTCCTGGCGCTCGGCCTCGGCGGCGGCCCGCGCGGCGCTGTCGTCGTCCCCCAGCAGCTCGGCCGCCTCGTCGAGCAGCGGAACATCGGCCGGGGTCCACTCCCCGCCCGGTTCGCGGCGGATCGCCTCCGCGTCCTCGTCCGGTACGTACACCGGCTCGGACAGATAGCCGGAGAGGAACTCCTCGGGGGTGAGCACCGGCCACAGCTCGCCGACGGCCGCGTGCACCTCCGCGCTCGTGGCGACGCCCTTGCCGAGCTGGGCGACGTCGTCAGGGCCCAGGAAGTTGGGGCCGCCGTACGGGTCCGCGCCGATGCGTTCGGTGAGCTGCTCCGTGAGCGCGTCGATGACGCGGAACGTGAAGTACGGACGGGCCAGGTTGTGCGGCAGCCGCGTCTCGCGGGCCGCCTGCCGTGCCTCGTAGGCGATCTCCCAGTCCAGGACCAGGTCACCGTCGTCGTGCGGGACGATCAGGGGCGCGCCGGGCTCGGGCAGCGCCTGCCGGTCGCGTACGGCGAGGGCGAGCGCCTCGGCCATGCCCGCGCCGCCCTTGACGGCCGCCGCGCGGGGCGTGTCGGTGCCACGGGCGTGCACGCCGGGAAAGAGCTCGGCCTGGGTGGCGAGCATGACGCCGGTCTCGCCGAGCGCGGGCAGCACCTCGCCGATGTAGCGCAGGAACGCCGGATTGGGGCCCACGACCAGGACCGCGCGCTTGGCCAGGAGCTCGCGGTGCTCGTACAGCAGGAAGGCCGCCCGGTGCAGCGCGACCGCCGTCTTGCCCGTGCCGGGGCCTCCCTCGACCACGAGGACACCACGGTGCGGGGCGCGGATGACGCGGTCCTGCTCCGCCTGGATGGTCCGCACGATGTCGCCCATACGACCGGTGCGGGCGGAGCTGAGCGCGGCGAGCAGCACGGCGTCGCCGCTCGGGTCCTCGAAGCCGCTGCGCTCGCGGTCGCCCAGGTCGAGGATCTCGTCGTGCAGCTCGGTCACCGTGCGGCCCTCGGTGGTGATGTGTCTGCGCCGGCGCAGCCCCATGGGCGTATGGCCGGTGGCGAGATAGAAAGGCCGGGCGACCGGGGCACGCCAGTCGATCAGAAGAGGGGTGTGTTCGGTGTCGTCCTCACGAATTCCGATACGGCCGATATGGTGCGCGGCGCCGTCGCGAAGATCGATACGGCCGAAGCACAGCGAGCCGTCCACCGCGTTCAGGGAGGCCAGCAGGCCGGAACGCTCGGCGACGAGCACATCGCGTTCGAGCCGCGCCTGCAAGCCGTTCCCCACCGGCACCAACGCGTCCTCGACGCGCCGTGCGGTGTCCCCGCGCAGCTCGTCGACACGGTCGTAGAGCCGGTCGATGAATTCCTGCTCCTTCTGCAATTCGACGTTTTCGCGAGTTGACAAAATCGCTCCCTGCCGGATATGGTGTTTCTAGTGGCCCCCGGTGAGGGGCCTTTTCTGTGGGCGCACAGAACCACTCAATATACGTGAGGAAATCCCCGGTCCGCAATTCAGGGACAGGGGATTTCGTGCGTCCGGCGCCCGTTGCCCCGCGCCCCCGGAACCGGGCCCGCTGCCCGTCCCGCGGCCCGGCTGCCCGGCACGCGACGGTCCCGCATGACAACCGTCATACGCACCTGATGACAGAGCGCACTGCCGCCCGCCCCGTACCGCCGGGAGGGTGGAGGGCATGGACACAGTCATCGAAACCGTCGGACTGAAACGGAGCTACCGGGACTTCGACGCCGTGCGCGGCATCGACTTCACGGTCGCCCGCGGGGAGCTGTTCGCCCTGCTGGGCACCAACGGAGCGGGAAAGACCTCCACCCTCGAACTCCTGGAGGGCCAGGCCACCCCCACCGGCGGGTCCGTCAGAGTGCTCGGCCGCGACCCGTTCCGCGAACGGTCGGCGGTGCGGCACCGCATCGGTGTGATGCTCCAGGAAGGCGGCTTCCCGCCGGAACTGACGGTGCTGGAGACCGTCCAGATGTGGGCGGGGTGCACGAGCGGCGCCCGCCCCGTCGACGAGGCCCTCGCACTGACCGACCTGTCCGGCCGGCGCAAGGTGAGGGTCAAGCAGCTCTCCGGCGGCGAACGCCGGCGCCTGGACCTCTCCCTCGCCCTGCTCGGGCGTCCCGAGGTGCTGTTCCTCGACGAGCCGACCACCGGCCTGGACGCCCAGTCCCGCCGGGACACCTGGGAACTGATCCGCGAACTGAAGCGCCAGGGCACGACCGTCCTGCTCACCACGCACTACCTGGAGGAGGCCGAACAGCTCGCCGACCGGCTCGCGATCATGCACCAGGGGCTGATCGCCACCACCGGGCGCGTCGCCGACGTGGTGGCCGAGCGGCCGGCCCGGATCAGCTTCCGGCTGCCCCAGGACCGCCTCCTCGGCGAGCTGCCCCCGCTCCCGGCCATGGGAGTGACCCGGCACGAGACCGTCGGGGAGACGATCCGCCTGGAGACCCGCGACCTCCAGCGCACCGCCACCGAACTGCTCACCTGGGCCCACCGCACCGGCGTCACGCTGCACGGCCTCGACGCCCGGTCCGCATCACTGGAAGAGGCCTTCATGGAGATCGCCAAGGGCCTGGACGACGGGGAGACACGATGACGACGACCGCGCCCGCCCGACCGCTGGACACCGCCCCGCCCGTGCGACGCGGCTCCGCGTCCCGCATGGCCGCGCTCGGCCGCGCCGAACTGAGCCTCCTCCTGCGCAGCAGGGCGGCCCTGATCACCGCCCTCCTCGTACCGGCCGTCACGACCTTCTCGATGCGGGGCGTGGTCGACGGCCTGGACCTGGACGGCACCGGCCTGTCCATCGCCACCGTCCTGCTGCCCGGTTCGCTGGGACTGGCGCTGATCTTCTCCGTCTACACGAACCTCGTCGGGGTGTACGTCACACGGCGCGAGAGCCTCGTGCTCAAGCGGCTGCGTACGGGCGAGGTCCGTGACTGGGAGATCTTCGTCGGCGGGGCGCTCCCCGCCCTGCTGCTGGCACTCGTGCAGTGCGTCCTGCTCGTCATCGGCCTGACGGTCGTCCTGGACGCGTCCGCGCCACCCGCACCGCACCTGCTGGTGCTGGGACTCGTGACCGGTGGGGCCATGCTCGTGGCCGCGGGCGCGCTGACCGCGGCCATCACCCGGACGGCGGAGAGCGCGCAGCTCACGTTCCTGCCGTTCTGGCTGCTGAGCATGGCAGGCTCAGGGATGTTCGTACCGCGCGAGGTGCTGCCCGGCCTGATGGCCGACATCAGCACCTGGCTGCCCTTCTCGCCGGTGATGGACCTCCTGCGAGGCGGCTGGACGGGTGAGCTCGGCGTCGCGGACCAGGGCCGCGCGCTGCTCCTCGCCCTGGCCTGGACGGGAGTGGCCGTCCTCGGTGTGCGGCGCTGGTTCCGGTGGGGCCCGCGCGGCTGACCCCGGGCCGCCGCGTGCGACGGCCGCCGGAGGGGGAAGTCGAGGATCATGAGCGTGAGTGTGAGCGTGGAGGACTGGGTGGAGCGGCTGAGCGGGGCCGACGGCCCCGACCGGTACCGCCACTACGCGGTGGGCAGCGTCGGCTTCCTCGCCGTCAGCGAGATCGCCCTCTGGACGATCTGGGTGGTCCAGTCGGACGGGGCCGGTGCGGCGTCGGCCGCCGTGGCCGCACTGGGCGCGGTGCACGCCGCCCTCCAGTTCATGCTCTGGCGGGTCGCCCTGCGCCACTACCTCACCGCCGCCGGACGGCCCGTCCCGCTCGTCACGGTGTACACGGCGCTGACCGTCGTCATGGCCGCGCTGGGCTGCGCACTGCTGTCCTCCGGCCGCATCGACGACGGCGACCTGACGGCCTTCCTCGTGTGGCTGCTGATGTTCTGGGCCGGTCCGCCCGCCCTCGCGCTGTCGCCCCGCCGGGGAGCCGTCCTGGTGGCGGCCGTCGCGGTCGCGTGCCTGACGGGCGCCGGCGTGGTGGGGCTGGCGGGCCCGTCCCTGCTCCTCGCGGTCAGCGCCAGCGTGTTCATGGTGCCCTTCATGGCCGTCGCGTCCCGGGCGTCGGGCTGGAGCGTCCGGCTGATCGAGCAACTGGCCGCCGCACGCGAGACGCAGGCGCGCCTGGCCGTCGCCGAGGAACGACTGCGCTTCGGCCGCGACCTGCACGACGTACTGGGCCGCAACCTCGCCGTCGTGGCGCTCAAGAGTGAACTCGCGGCCCAACTGGCCCGCCGCGGCCTGCCCGAGGCGGAGGAGCACATGGTGGAGGTGCAGCGCATCGCGCGGGACTCCCAGCGCGAGATCCGCTCGGTGGTCCGCGGCTACCGCACCGCCGACCTCCACACCGAACTCGTCGGCGCCCGCTCCGTGCTGGAGGCCGCGGGCATCGACTGCCGTATCGAGTACGGACCCGCCGACCGCCTGCCCACGGCCGTCCAGTCGGCCCTCGGCTGGGTGGTGCGCGAGGGGACGACGAACGTGCTCCGCCACGCACAGGGCGCCTCCCGCTGCACGATGGCCCTGCGCACCGCGGGCCCGACGGAGGCGCTGCTGGTGGTCGAGAACGACGGAGCGTCCGACACCCCGTCCGGCGCCGGAACGGGCCTGACCGGCCTGAAGGAACGCCTGGCCGGCACGGGCGGCACACTGGCCACCGAACAGCAACCCGGCGGGATCTTCCGCCTCACCGCGCGCATCCCCTGGGAGGAGAGCGAATGATCACGGTCCTGCTCGCGGACGACGAGCATCTGATCCGGGGGGCGCTCGCCTCCCTTCTCACGCTGGAGGACGACATCACCGTCGTCGCACAGGCCGGGACCGGCGACGAAGCCGTGGCCATGGCCACGGCGCACCGCCCGGACGTGGCCGTGCTCGACCTCCAGATGCCCGGCCTGGACGGCGTGGCGGTCGCCGCGCGCCTGCGCGAGGCGGTGCCCGGGTGCGCCGCGATGATCGTCACCAGCCACGCACGGGCGGGAGCGCTGAAACGCGCGCTGAGCGTGGGGGTGCGCGGCTTCGTACCCAAGACGGTGTCCGCGCACGACCTGGCGCAGATCATCCGCACCGTGCACCAGGGGGGCCGCTACGTCGACCAGGAACTCGCGGCCGACGCCATCGCCGCCGGCGAGTCACCGCTGACACCCCGCGAGGCGGAACTCCTGTCGTACGCCGAGGACGGGGCGCCGGTCGCGGACATCGCGGCCCGCGCCTCACTGTCCAGCGGAACCGTACGCAACTACCTTTCCTCCGCCGCGATGAAGCTCGGCGCGGAGAACCGCCATGTCGCGGCCCGCGTCGCGCGGGAGCACGGCTGGCTCTGAGGGGATGGGGCGGGGGCCGGTGGGGCGGCGCTCGGCGGGGCGAGGCGGGCGGGCGCCTGTGCGGGGCGGGTTGGGCTGAGGCGGGTTGGGCTGAGACGGGGAGGCGGGGGCGCGGGGGCGCTGCGGTTGGTGCTGCCGTTGGTGCGGGTGCGGGTGCGGGTGCGGGTGCGGGTGCGGGTGCGGGTGCGGATGGCGGTCGCGGTCGCGGTACTGGTTCCGGTGGCGCCGGCGCCGGCGTTGGCGGTGTTGGTGCTGGTGCTGGTGCTGGTGCTGGTGCTGGTGCTGGTGCCGGTGGCGGGCCTGCGGCCGGGGCCGAGCGTCAGCTGCCGTCCGTCGTACCCCAGTTGGCGAGGACGGCGTCGGCCGCCGTGTGCAGATGCGCCGCCGGGGTGCCGTCGCACACCTGCGTGGAGACGCCCAGCAGGAAGCCGTGGATCATCGAGGTCAGGCCGTCCACATCGGTGTCCTCGGCGAGCTCGCCCGCGGCCACACCGCGCACGGCGCACGCCCTGATGCGCGCCCGGTCGACCGCACGCCGCGCCGCCACGACCTCACGGACCCCGGCCTCGTCGGCCCCCGGCGCGCGTACCGTCCCCGCGAGGGCGACGAGGCATCCACGGGGGTGGGACGGGTCGGTCTGCATGCTGATCGACCCGTGGAGGAGCCCGGACACGGCCTCGCGGGGACTGATCGCCTCATCGGCGATGACATCGGTGACACGGCCCGGCCCCGCGACGTAGTGCTCGACGGCCTTCTCGAACAGGCCCTCCTTCGACGCGAAGGCGCCGTACAGGCTCGCGGAGGACAGCCCCGTGGCCTCACGCAGCTGGGCCAGCGAGGTCGACTCGTAGCCCTGCTCCCAGAAGAGCAGCATCGCCGCCTCCAGGACGGCGTCCATGTCGAAGGAGCGGGGACGGCCTGCGGGGGACATGGCGAACCTCCTCTATTGCGGACTGACTGTTCCAGTTTGACACCGGCGGACACCCCCGTCAATATCGGATCGTTCGATCCATAACTGATTGAGGGAGTCCGGACCATGACGGCGACGTGCCCCACCCCACCGATCCACGAGCGGTCGCGGCCCGCGCTCCCCGTTCCGGCGCTGCTGGTGATGGCCTGGACCGGATTCATCGTGATCATGACCGAGACGCTGCCGGCCGGACTGCTCCCGCAGCTCTCCTCCGGCCTCGGCGTCTCCGAGGGCAGCGCCGGGCAACTCGTCAGCGCCTACGCGCTCGGGACGGTCCTCGCGGCGATACCCGCGATCACGCTGACACGCGGGACACGGCGGAAGCCGCTGCTCCTGGCGGGCCTGCTCGGGTTCCTCGTCGCCAACGCCGTCACCGCGGTGGCCCCGACGTTCGCCGTCGCCCTGGCCGCCCGGTTCATCGGCGGGGCCTTCTCCGGCCTGCTCTGGGGCATGCTGGCCGGCTACGCACGCCGGATCGCCGCACCCGAACACGCGGGGCGCGCCCTCGCCATCGCCATGACCGGGACCCCGGTCGCGCTCGCCGTGGGAACCCCCCTCGGCGCCTGGCTGGGGTCCACGGTCGGCTGGCGCTGGTCCTTCGCGGCGATGTCGCTGCTCAGCATCGTCGTCGTGGCCCTCGCGAAGTACCTCGTACCCGACGCCCCCGGACAGCCGGCGAGGACGGGCGCCAGGCTCGGCCGGGTGCTGCTCATCCCCGGGGTGGCGACCATCCTCGGCGTCGTCTTCGTCTGGATGCTCGCGCACAACCTGCTCTACACCTACATCGCCTCCTACCTGCGCCAGGCGCACCTGGCGCTCCGACCTGACCTCACGCTGCTCGTCTTCGGCGTCGCGGCGCTGGGAGGAATCTGGATCACCGGGGTCCTCATCGACCGGGCGCTCCGCCGGCTCACCCTCGCGAGCGTGGCCCTGTTCGTCGTCGCCGGCGTGACGCTCGCGGTGGCCGGGCACTCCACCGTGATCACGCTGTCGGCGGTCGTCCTGTGGGGCATCGCGTTCGGAGGCGCGGCCACGCAGTTGCAGACGGCCATGGGCGAGGCCGCGGGCACCGACGCCGACGCGGCGAACGCGATGCTGACGACCGCCTTCAACCTGGCGATCTTCGCGGGCGGAGCGGCGGGAGCCGTACTCGTGGACGGACCGGGCGCCCGCACCCTCCCGGCCGCGATGACCGCACTCGCACTCGTCGCCCTCGCCGCGACCGGCTCGGGACGCCGCGCGGCGTTCCCGGCGGGGCGGTGACACTGACCGGTGCGCAAGGTGTGCCAGGCGTCGCAGCGGAGGGAAACTCGCCGCCGGGACACCTGGCTTCACGCCTCAGCTGAGCTGACCACTACGCAAGGACCCGACGAATTCGGCCCATGCCGCGGCGGGCACATGGAACCGCCCCTCGTGCGGGCGGGTGCTGTCACGTACTGAGGTGCCGGCGCTGGCGAAGGCCGCTTCTACGCACTCCGTCTCGTTGCCGCCGCTGTACGACGACTTGAACCAGGCGGACTCCGGAACCTCATTGCTCGCTCTTGTCATCGTTCAGGTCCTCCTTGGCACGGCTGATCAGCTCCCGTGATGCCTCGATATCCAATGCTTGTGCGCGCAGATATTCGAACGCAAGCCGGTACCGGGTCAGTTCCACGTCCTTCTCCATGAAGAGGGATCCGACGTGGAGGTCCACGTACACCACATCCAGGGAGGGCTCCGGGCCGCCGAGGATGACGAAACTACCGAGTGCGGCACTGTGCGCACCGCGCGAGAAGGGCAGGATCTGCAGCGTCACGTTTCCGGACACGCTGCTGGTGAGCAGGTGGCCGAGCTGTTCGCGCATGATGGCGGGAGAGCCCATCACTCTGCGCACCACGGACTCGTCAAGAATCGCCCAGAGGTGCGGAGCGTCGGGCCGGCTGAGGATCTCCTGCCGACGCATGCGGATGTCCACGAGGCGGTCAATCTCCTCAGCGGAGCGGCGCATCTCGTTGGCCTGCTGGAGAGCGGTTGTGTAACTCCGCGTCTGGAGGAGGCCGGGGACGTACACGCAGGAGAAATGATCCTCACGCACTGCCTCGTCTTCGAGGGTGAGCATGAGGTTCATCGTCTCCGGGATGTGGTCGGCGAAGGAGCTCCACCACCCCTGCTGCTTCGCGTCCTTGGCCAGGGAGACGATTACCGCACGTTCAGCGTCACTTGCCCCGTACTCGCGGCACAGAGCGTCGATGACGAGCCACTTGACCGGGCCCTCCGTCGTTTCATAGCGACTGACAGTGGCCTTGGAAACGCCGACGAGCCGACCGGCGTCTTCGAGGGTCATCCCCGTGCGGGCGCGGAGTTTGCGCATCGTCGCGCCCAGATGGCGCCGACGAGTGGTGGCCCTGGCTGACATGGGTGTCCTTCCGGTAACGCCGGAGACGGCCCGGCGGCCTCAGAAGGCTAGGGCTGACGCGACATTCGGCACCAACAGGTTCACTCGACAGTGCGACGTGAGAAGTTACACCGCGAGAGGTTACGGTGACATACTGCCACCGAAGGCCACTCAGCGCGGTCGTTTGGATACGGCGGGCGCAGGGCTGACGTGGCGCCGAAAGGAGAGCGCATGCCCGAATACGACGCTGGTTCCCCGCTCCGCAGCGTGCTGCCGTTCGAGGCCGAACCGGCGAGGGTGCGGAATCTGCGGAACGCGGTGAGAGGGCAGCTCACGGACTGGGGGCTCGCGGCTATGGCTGACGAGGCGGAACTGGCGGTGAGCGAGCTTGCCTCCAATGTGATCAAGCACGTGGGAGGAGGGACCGCCGCCACTCTCGTACTGGAGCACGCCGGCGAGCGCCTGCGGATCGAGATGCACGACATGAGCCGTCGCCCGCCGGTCCTGGTGCCGTTGGCGCGCGACGACGAGGAAGGCGGCCGAGGGCTGCGGCTGCTGGCCGGCGTCACGGCCGACTGGGGCACATCGCTGACGGTGACGGGCAAGGCGGTCTGGTGCGAACTCTCAGCGGGAGCCGCGCTATGTTGTCGCCGGATGCGGCGGGCCGAGGCGGTGCTGACGAGGTATCAGGGCGACGTAGGTGCGCCGGCCGCTCTGCGGAGCAGGTCAGCACAGGCCCTCGAGGAATCCGCTACCGGTCTCATCGCGGACATCCTGCACTGGGTCGTGGCCAGGGGCGGCGACCCAGACGGCTTTCTGGACCGTGCGCAGATGCATTTCGAGGCTGATGCCGCCTGAGGCGGAGCGATGCGGTGCCCTCAGCTGACCACCGTGGCAGCCGCAAGGATGAAGGCGACGTCCTCCTGCCGGCCGGCATGACTGAAGGCGGCCGCCACGTTGAGCACGGCCTGCCTGTCAGTTCGTTCGGCGACGTTGATGAGTATCGTCTCGGCTGCTGCGCGCAAGCCTGCCGATTGGCACGACACGACGGCCTCCAGGACGCCGCTCGCGGAGTACGTGGTACCGGCCTGCCAGAGCAGGAGGTCTGCGTCACGGTTCTGTCCGTCGGCGAGGTAGCGGGCCACTAGCCCGGTCTCCGTCCAGGTGAGCTCTGCGGCGCCGGAGGGGTGCCGGTCCCCCTCGGTGCGGGGGACCGGCACCCTCATATGCGCTCGCCGCACGGAAAGTTCGCGCCGACGGGCCAGGCGGCGAAGACGCCGGGCTCGCGTCACCGGCGATTCCCGGACGCGGTGCGAAGCCGGCAGTACTGCGTCCCCTGCGTCTTGCCCTTCCGGGCCAGGCGGATACCCGACGGTGCAGCACTCGCAGTGCTTCCTCTGGGCATGGGTACGCATGTCCAGCAAGGCGTCAAGGGTATGTGGAAGAGGCTCGTGCCCTGCGGCGTCCTTCTCGATGACCGCGTAGAAGTCCCGCAGCAGAGGTGTCTCGGGGATGCGGCCACCGTTGAGATGGTTTGACAGGGTCGTGGGCGCCTGGTGGGCATCCCTGGCGATCTCCGCCTGGGTGCGTGAACTGCGCTCCCGGACCTCACGCATCGCCGTCACCAGGGTCCGATGCGCCGCTGTGATGGTGCCCGGCAGCTCTTTCCACTTCTTTCGCTGAGGTGTCACGCACGACTTCCGTTCGTCTTCGGCGGCGGCGCTAAGGCTCCTCATTGTGTCGCGGGAAGCCGTGTACTGACCGGAGTTGAGATTTTCCGTTTCCCCTCGAAACCTCGTAGAGCCTGGCGTGATGTCCCGTCATGCGAGAAGACTGGCGTTGGCTGCAAGGGGTGCCAGCGAGAGTGTTTCTGGCACCTCAACCTGCCGTCATGTGCCTGACATGAAGGGATGCGGAATGACTCTGCCGTCGTGGCGGGATCAGCAGTTCGGAACCATGAAGCGTGCCGCGCTGTGGCTGGTGACGGTCGTGGGCGAGGGGAACGTGTTCACCAAGGAAGACGTGAAGAACGCCTTTCCCGGAATCAGCCAGGCTGACCGGCGGGTGCGTGACCTGCGTGACTATGGCTGGCAGATCGATACTCACAGGGAAGACGGACAGCTGGGCCAGAGCGAACAGCGATTCGTTTCCCAGGGGCAGCCGGTCTGGGTGAAGGCCACGAAGGACAGCTCGTCCATCACGGACACTCAGCGGCGGAAGATCCTCGCGGGCGATGGCAACCGCTGCCGGTCGTGCGGGATCACCCCTGGGCAGGCCTACGCCGGCTCGTTCGAGACGGCCCAGATCGACATCGCCCGGCGCAAGGTGAGGCACAACGGCAGCAGCCAGGTGGAACTCGTCGCGGAGTGCAACCGGTGCCGCGTCGGCGGACGCGGGCTGGAGGCGGACCTGGACACCGTGCTTGACCGGGTCTCCAAGCTCGGAGGTCTCCAGCGGCAGATGCTGGCGGACTGGGTTGCGGCGGACGAGCGGGAGTTCGGAGTGGTGGAGCTGCTCTGGGGAGACTTCCGTACGCTGCCGGCGGAGTCCAGGGACAAGGTCCGGAGCGCACTCGGGCTGCCGCCCGCCTGAAGCGCTCCAGCAACGCCGTGGTGGGGCCGCTCCCGCGAGTGACCCCACCGCCGGGCAGATACGCATCTTTTGCCGTGAACCAGAGGAGAACGCACTGTGAGCAGAGCTGTCGGGGACTTCGGGCTGCCGCCCCACGCCGCCGAGAACAAGGAGATCGTGGAGCAACGCCTTGGTGATGTGGCCGCCGGCGCAGGACTCCAGGAGACCTTGACCATCGAATGGCGTACGAAGCCGCAAGTGGTACAGGTCATCGACATGCCGGTGCACTCGCTCTACTACAACCCGGGGACTCACCGGATTCGCGCTCAGCGCAGCTTCGACGTCCAGCAGGACCGCCGGCTGGATGAGGATCCGTGGAGCGATGAGAGCCAGTCCTACCTTGATCTCCTTCTGAAGGCTGAGCCCTCTGATCCCACGAAGCGGGACAAGGACTTTGACGAACTGCGGCAGAGTCTGCAGGACTTCCGTCAGAACGAGCCGGGGCTGATCACGCGGGAGGGCGTTCTGGTCAACGGCAACACCCGGGCGGCGGCTCTGCGTGAGCTCGGCGTTGCCGATATCCGGGTGGCTGTACTGCCCGAATCCTGCACGTGGGCGGATATCAACAAGGTCGAACTCTCACTACAGCTCAGGCATGACACCCGGCGCCCGTACTCCTACATCAACCGGCTGCTCACCATCGATGAGCAGGTCGAAGCTGGCCGGCCGCTGAAGGAGGTGGCCCGTGACTTCCGGATCAGGGAGTCGACGGCCGACCAGGATCTCTGGGTGCTCTCCTGCCTCAGGGACCTGAGTGACAGGTCCGCGAACGGGGACGTTCTTCTTCGGTTGCTGGACTTCGAGGACGCCCAGGAGAAGCTTCGCGAGGTGCACCGCGCCTACGCCAAGGAGTCGAAGGCTGATCCCAGGAGCGCTGAGCTGCTGAAGGAGAGCCGTCTCGCCGCTATCGTTATGGACTTCTCGAAGACCGATGTCCGGCTGATCGAAGCGAACTTCCGGTCGCGGTATCTGGATCAACGGCTGCCGGACGAGCTCAAGCCGGCGCCCGCCGTGGCTCCCGCGCGTGTCATTCCGGGGATTAACCGTGCGGTGAGGGCCGAGGCACCAGAGGTGGCGGCTGCTCGGGCGTTCACGGACTCGGTTCTCCGCGCGAAGGCCGTTGTCCGGTCGAAGGACAAGGTCTCCGTGGCCCAGCTGGAACAGGCAGCCGCTACTTTCGACGCAGCCCACAGGGCGGTTGAGGACGCTCTTGAGCCGGCTGGCAAGGACGCCCGTGTGCGCAAGCGGAAGCAGGCGGCCCCTGACAGGCTCAACGATGCCTGCCAGGACATCGAGCAGTGCATTACGGACATGATCCTCGCGAGTGGTTCACGGAGCCTGGACGAGGAGGCACTGGATGAGGCCGTCCTCAAGCTGAGAACCACTCTGACGAAGCTCGCCCGCGCCACCGCGGGGAGCATCACGGTGCCCGGTGAAGGCGTTGAGTGGCTGCGCGATGCGGTGCGGCAGGATCAGCCGTGACGACAAGTGCAGAGGAACCGTCCCTGCATATCGGCTTCGACGTCTCGCGGACCAAGGCTGTCCTGCGTTCCCCCGAGCCGTACCGCGGCGACCTGATCCGCCTGGCTGCCAGATTTCCAGGGGCCGGCCTGCGCGGCCGGCTCAGCCTGGAGCTGTCCCTCGACGATTTTCTCGTCGGTATTGACGTTCTTGCGGACTGGCCGTTCCCGGAGTCCGTCGTCTGGGCGGATGAGCTGAGCGCTCTGGTCGGAGAAGTCCTGGACGATGCCGATCAGGCCGAACAGCGGATCCAGGCTCCCAGCCCTGCTCCCGCCTGGGACGACAGCGCTGTGGCGGTGGCGCTCGGCATCACCTGGCGCGCCGGCCTCACGGAGTTCCAACGGCGCGACATCGCCCAGTTGCTGGCGCTGCAGCACGGGGCCAATTTCAGTGTCCCTGGCGCGGGGAAGACCCGTGTGGGGCTGGCCGTCTACGCGGCGATGCGTGAGCGTGACGCGGTGCGACAGCTGCTGGTCGTCAGCCCGAAGTCCGCATACGAGTCCTGGCTGACGGAGAGCGAACTCTGTTTCCAGGAACCGCCGCTCACCGCGGTCATGGGAAAGAACCCGGATTTCAGGGCTGAGATCCTCATTGTGAACTATGAGCGTCTCGACAAGTCGCTGGCCTCACTCGCGTCGTGGCTGCGTGGCGCACCGTCCATGATCATCCTCGATGAAGCCCATCGGATGAAACTGGGGGCGCAGGGGACGTACGGAAGCGCGTGTATGGCTCTCGGGCCCCTCAGCCGCCGCAGGCTCATTCTCACAGGGACTCCCGCACCGAATGGCGCGCGGGATCTGGAGAACCTGCTGTCCTTCGTCTGGCCTGGACACGGCCGAAGAGTGGTGACACAGGCTGTTGCGGGCGGTGACCTCGCGCATGCCAGTTCGGTGCTGCGGCCGCTTTTCACGCGGACGACGAAGAGTGAGCTGGGACTGCCCCCCTTCGAGACTCGTATCCGCCGTTTGCAGATGCCGGATCTGCACCGTGAGGTGTACGACGCACTCGTCGGGCGCTTCACGTCAAGGGCTGAGGCGTCCCGTGCCGACTTCGACGCACTCGGCAAGGCGATGCTTCGCCTGCTCATGGCTGCCACCAGCCCCGCGTTGCTTGTTGAGGGCGGAAGCCGGTACGAACCACTTGCCTACCGGGTACCGCCGCTCGATGTTCCGCAGGACGAGTCGCTGTACTCGCTCATGCGGAGTCTGCCAGCGCATGAACTCTCGCCGAAGTACAAAGAGGCACTCAATATCGTTGCGACGAATGCTTCGCTCGGCCGTAAGACGCTGGTCTGGACTACCTTCGTACGCAGCATCACCACGATGCAGAAGCTGTTCGCGGGTTACCAGCCCGCTGTCGTGCACGGTGGAACCCCGGATCGCGAGGAACAGATCAGACGGTTCCGCGAGGATCCGGACTGTCACGTACTGCTGTCCAACCCGGCGACTCTGGGCGAAGGAATCAGCCTGCACCATGTGTGTCACGACGCGGTCTACGTAGACCGGGACTTCATGGCGGGGCGCTTCCTCCAGAGCCTCGACCGCATTCACCGCCTCGGTCTCGCTCCTGACACACAGACGCGGGTGACGGTTCTGGCGGTGGAGGGCACGATCGACGAGGTCGTGGCTATGAGGTTGGAGGAGAAGCTCGAATTCATGGGCCGGATCCTGGACGATCCGTCCGTTCAGCAGCTGGCGGACCTCGAGGACGAGCCGTCTGGATCCGCCGGTATGGATATGGCTGACGTCCGCGCGCTGCTGAGACACGTCGATGCCGTCGCAGCTCACTGAGGCCACGCGCCGTGCGGCGCTCCGCTGGCTGAGTGAGCTGCGCGTCGCCGGCGTACCGCGTGCCCGGGCCTTGTTCACGCACCATCCACGCTACGCGGACCTCACTCCGGCTCAGTACGCGGAAGGTCTTGCCTGGCTCAGGCACAGTGGCATGCTCACCTGCGCTGGACGCCCCGTTGTGGATATCGGTGACCATGAACTGAACACCGTGGAGGTCGCGGCAGGGGTTCCTCAGTTCCGTTGGAGCCAGGCTGCGGAGGAGGCGAGGAGAGCCGTGGGCGCAGCCGGCGAGCAAGCGCTGCTCCGGATTCTGCGGCAGGGCGGTGTGCCGCAGGTCCGGCACGTCGCGGCGCGGTCCGATGCCTACGGGTACGACATAGAAGCCGCGCGATCCCGAACCGAGTGTGCGCACGTGGAGGTCAAGGCCACCACGGACCCGACCAGGCTGGTGATCCATCTGTCACGCCACGAGTACGACGTCATGGTGCGTGACGCCGAATGGTGCCTGGCCGCTGTGCTTGTCGGGGTCGATGGCAGTGCCGTGAATGTGGCCACCGTGTGCCGGAGGTGGCTGCATTCGGCTGTCCCGGCGGACCGGGCGGAGAGCGGGCGATGGGAGTCCGCCCGACTGGAGGTTCCGGCCTACGCCATCGTGCCGGGACTTTCGACCGACACATGGCGGCTGGTCCCTGACGAGCTGCTGCCGATCCAGTCCGTCTGGGCCTCACGGTCACCAGCGCCGCAGCCTGCCTGAGCCAGGGCGGTTGCGATACTGCGGCCCACAGCCGCTGCTACAGGAGGCGGGAACGCATTCCCCACCTGCCGGTAGGCGGCAGTCTTGCGACCAGTGATGATCCAGTCTGGAGGGAAACCCTGAAGCAATGCCATCTGAGCCACGGTGAGCTTCACCGGCAGAGAGGCGCCTGGTAGAGGCGGATCGTCGGCCACGCTGGAGCCGTTCACACCCAGTGCAGCCCATGCCTGTCGTGCCCGGGAGGGCCCGAGATCCGGTCCACCGTGCTTGCGGGAACCGCCGCACAGTGTCGGTGCGATGCGTGTCGCGGAGTCGGCCCACTCCCGGGCCAGCTCCCAGCCCCGGGAGGCCATGGACGGATAGAGTACGCCGCCCACTGAGGGAGCGGTGTCCGGACAGGTCGTGGGAGCCGGCCAGATGAAGTGTGTGAAGGACTCCGGCCGCATCGCGACGAGTACGGCCCGCGGCCGCAATTGTGGCACGCCGAAGTCACAGGCCCGGAGCAGCTGCCAGTCTGCGGTGTATCCGAGGTCCGCCAGGCGTCGGAGCACCTCCCCGCGGTAACCGTCGAAACGCGCCTGCGTGATTCCCTTGACGTTCTCGATCATGAGCGCTTGCGGCATCAGCCCGGCCGTGAGCCGGAGCACGTCAGGGAAGAGATCGCGCTCGTCTGCCGCACCGAGCCGCTGGCCTGCCAGCGAGAAGGGCGGGCACGGCACGCCGGCGGCGAGGAGTGACACGGTCTGTTCCTGGCGGTGCCGCTGGATGTCCGCAGCGGAAAGAGCGCGTAGGTCCCTGTGCAGGACCTTCCAGCTGGGGCGATTGGCCCTGAGCGTGCGGACGGCATCGTCATCCACTTCAACAAGGGCCGTGTGGGTGAAGCCGGCGCGCTCCAACCCCAGTGCCTGGCCTCCCGCACCAGCGCAGATCTCCACGCATGTGGGAGTCGTTGGCCGCCGTGCGGCGCTGGGCATCGAGACCATTCTGGGTTCTCCTGTTTCTTGCCACTGGCAAGTGCCAGTACTCGTAGGTTGCCGACCTGGCTTGGGCGGGGGGAGGCAAGTCGGAGGAACCACTCGGAGCACCTACAGGTCGAATGTCCGTTTGGATCAACTGTTGTCTTGGTGAATGTTCAGGTCCAGTGGTCGCATACCTGGCAGGCTCGACGGGCTGAGCCGCAGGCTGCCAGGCGGATAGGGCGACCGGGGCCCGGCAACAGCCTCAGCCGGGTGCTTCCCGGGTAGGCTCCGGCTGGGAGCCGAGGCTGATTGAGGCCCTCCCTGATCATGTGCGACGCGAGTTGGCGGGGCCGTTCCACCGTTGGCACGCCCGCGAAACCGGGCCCTGGCAGAACCTGGAGGGACTGCCAAGGACGGCTGGGCGGCTGTGCTTGCCGAGGATTGAGTGGGTGTCGTACCCAGGTGCGACACTTGGCCTCTCTGTCAGCCATTACTTAGAGGAGCCGAAGCCGATGGGCCGCCAGTCCCGCCAGGAGGATCCGATGGGTCCCAGCGACCACCTGCTGACCTCGATCGAGATTTGCGCGGGGGCGGGAGGGCAGGCCATCGGTCTTCACAAGGCCGGTTTTAAGCACCTGGCGCTCGTCGAGATTGATCAGCACGCCGTTGCGACCCTCAAGGAGAACATCAAACTCCTGGACGGCTGGAGCTGGGAGCGCGAATATTGTGATGTCATTTCAGGTGACGTTAATGATTTCCTCCCGCTTCCCGATGAGGGAAACCCTGAAGCTGGCCTGAAGAATCCAGTTAAATTCCTCGGTAAACCCCTCGCGAAGGGCGACTTGGACCTGCTGGCTGGCGGCGTTCCGTGTCCTCCCTTTTCGCATGCAGGGAAGCAGCTCGGGAAGGATGACGAGCGTGACCTCTTCCCCCGCATGCTGGAGCTCGTTGAAGAGCTGGACCCCAAAGCGGTAATGATTGAAAATGTTCGCGGTATCAAGGATGCGAAATTTGTAGACTATCGCACCTACATTGAAGCGCGGCTTCAGGGCGGGCGGGCTAAGCATCCCGAGACCGGTGAGGAGCAGGACTTCGATGGTTTCGGCTACAAGGTGTGTGAATGGGAAGTCCTTGAAGCGAGCGATTTCGGCGTTCCGCAATTGCGCCCACGCGCGGTTCTCGTCGCCATCAAGGAATCAGTTCTAGGCGATATTAAGTTTGTTTGGCCAACGCCTACTGGCCGCCCCAGGAGTGTCTTCGAGGCGCTTCGGGAATCAATGGAGGATCGTTACCGGCCGTACTTGGAAATGGGCGGGAATATTGCTGAGGACGCCCGACGCTGCCTCGATAAATGGAAGAGTGAGGCGTCTTCCGCTGCTTCGGTCAAGAAGGACGGCGGTATTGCCCCCACCCTGGTGGGCGGATCCAAGAAGCATGGGGGAGCGGACCTGGGTCCCAGTCGCGCCAAGGCTGCCTGGAAGCAGTTGGGTGTTTCCGGTATGGGTGTGGCTAACAACTATGAAATCGGTCTGAAGAAGAAGAGTCAGGGGCGTGACCTGTTCGGTCCTATTGGCCCGATGCTGACCGTCGATCAGGCTGCCATTATCCAGGGTTTTCCGCCCGAGTGGATTTTCACCGGAGGTAAGACCGCTCAGTACCGTCAGGTTGGAAACGCCTTTCCGCCTCCTGTCGCTGAGGCGGTGGGGCGGGCAGTTGCTGACGTGCTGCGCGAGGCCCGTGAGCGTGACGAGCGCGACCGCGCGAAGGCAGAACCGCAGAACTCGCTACCCGGGCAGGCCGTGCCTCCGCTCGCGGACGGTGTTGACGATCGACAGGGCGCAGGCGTCTGAGTTCTGGTGCTCCCAGAAGCGCAGAACGAGCCAGCCGGCCTCGGCGAGCCGGTGATCGGTGTCCCGGTCGCGGGCTACGTTCCGGGCAACCTTCTCTGACCAGTAGCCGGGATTGGTCTTCGGCGGGACGTAGTGCTCGGGGCAGCCGTGCCAGTAGCAGCCGTCGACGAACACGGCAACCTTCGCCGGGCGGAAGACCAGGTCTGCCGTCCGGCGAAGATCTGGAAGGGGCCTGGCCGCGACACGGTAGCGGAGTCCGTTCGCGTGAACGAGCCGACGGATCAACTGCTCAGGCTTGGTGTCCCGGCTCCTGATGGCCTGCATGTTTCTGCGCCTTGAGGCAGAGGAAGCCCACGACCCCTCCGGCGGGACCCAGGCTTCGGGCTCAGGCACTCTCATCCACTCCTCTTCGGCGCCGCCTGCGCTTACCTCGCGGCCGAGGGCTGTCTACCGGTCCTCTCCGGCCGTTTCGTCGCGCAGTGCGATCCACTCTCCGGCCCCGAGGGCGATGCCCCGAGCCGCCGCCTCACTGCGGGAGTCAACCCAGTCACCGCACAGGATTGTAAGTCCTTCCTTAACTGCCTCATCCCGCGCTTGCCTGGCCCGTCGCATGGGATCGTCCCTGCCTGCGCCGACGGTAAGAATGACGTTTCGTGGAATGATGTGTCCTTCAAGAAAGCGAAACATCATCAGGAGGCGTTTCACCTGTCCTGGCTTCTCCGCCAGGACCTGGGCTGCTTCCTCGTCGTTCAGATGACGCAATGGATTAACTGGAAGATCCGCCCAGTCGTAAAGGGGAACGCTCCAGTTGTTGCGGGCATCGACTGCTAGCCCACGTTTCCCGTCCTTGTTCCCTGCTCCTCGATAAAGCCAGGATCGGTGGGTGCGTACGAGCCATGACCTGTGGCGGTTCTTTTTGAGTTGTATCTGTGTGCAAATGCAGAGCTGGCAGTGTGCTTCTGTAGGGATTGACCAGTTGTTTCCAATGGTAGCTTTGATGTCAACCGGAGCGCCAGCAATCAGCGTGTCCAGGGGCTTGGTCTTCGGCAGGCTGAAAACTCGTAGTACTTCATATTCCAATTTGGCGCCGACGGATGCGCGTTCACCGGGATGCACATCGGGTGACTTGAGGTCGAATCGCCCTGTCCGTCCGCCATCGAGAACATAATCGATTGAATTCCTGATTGCCTCGGTGTAAAGGTGGGCTGTGGGGTGACTGTTCAGCCAGGACAGTACGGCCTGCAGTTCCGCGTCGTCATCAGGTCCGGCCAATACATGCTCAGAAACGTCTGAGTTGGTGCAGACCTCGCCTGGTTCCTGAAGGATGAGTCGCGCCACGGAAGTTCTCCTGTCCCTGGTCCTGTATGTCCCTGCCCGTCGTCAATGGGCCTTAATTTGAATTGGTGATTGGCTCATTGGCCCGAGTCGAATCGATCGCCCTGAAGCGGACATAGGGCACCGGCTTGCTCAGGGGGTCAGTCGCGGGAATGAGCGCGCAAGCCAGGACGATCTTGGCCGGATCGACACCTCCTGCGACCACAAGACCGGCGGGGTCACCCAAGTCCGGATCGACCACCGGATAGAGAAGCACTGCTCCGCGTCGTGGCTGGTGGAAGTGCGAGGCGAAGGGATCATCCTCGCTCGGAGGGCGGAGCCCAGCGATCCGCTCGGCGGACTGGCGGTGGGACACGCCGGAAATTCGGTTGAAGACACCGCGGGCGTTGCGCTTGCGCTGTACCAGGGTGAGCGGCCGTGAGCCGAGGATGCCCGCTGCCGTGCTCGTGATACCAGAGGTCTGCGGGAGGATCAGGGCCCAGTCATCGGTGGCACAGCCAACGTCACTGTTGTCCTTGAGATAGGTGAGGTGAGGCTCAAAGAGTTCAGGGCGGCCCCAGGCCAGCGTGCTCATGATGCCGAGGAACTGATCGTGGCTGAGTACCGCTGTCCTGGCTTGATAGCGGACGTAATTACCCCGGTCCTCCTCGGAGAGGGTGACGAACACGGAGCTGTCTTCACTCAGAGCGTTCAAGGCCGGCAGCCAGACTTCCGCGTTGTGCCGCAGCTCAGCCCCGTCCGTCGGATACGCCGTGGGCTCCACCCACTGCCCCGGTGACCGGATCTCCACCAGCTCCGCGTTGAACATCTTGTTCCGGGCCGCCGGCTTGAGCCAGGACAGGTGCTGCGACACCAGCGGCGGGATCTGTGCCGGGGTGACCTGCGGTTTTCCGTCCATCAGCGTGGCGTAGCGGGTGAGCTGGGCGCGGAAGGTCTCCTCGTCGCGGCAGATCGCCTCGAAGGCCTCATAGAGGTCGACGGTCTTCTTCTTGCCCATCGGTACTTCGCGGCCGATGTAGAGGCGCACCAGGTCACGGTAGCCGGGGCGGAACCCGAACCAGCGGCCCATCTGCATGAGAGTGTCGGACTGCTGGGTGGTGCGCCGGTAGTACGTGACCGTGAGGCCCTCGATGGTGAAGCCTCGGGAGAGCTTCGTGCCGCCGACCAGGATCTTCCACACGTGTGGAGTCCGGTCGAAGTCGAGCTCGGCCTGTTCGTAGTCGCGTTCGGTAGCACCGTTGACGATGATCACCGGTTCGCCGCCCGAGTTGATCAACTGGCGTGCCCGCGAGACGTACGGCTTCAGGTCGTCGTACGACGTGGGGGTCGGCAGGCCGTCGTCCGCGAAGCGCTGGAAGTCGGAGGCCAGCAGAGCGGCGAGACGTGCGTGGCCCTCCTGGCCCGTGTACGCCGACCGGTGCCACATGGAGTTGATCCGCAGGGCCAGGGCCGCGTGTTCCCGCTGCTGCACGGATTCGTGGACCAGCATCGTGTGGTGGCGGAACGCGCCCTCCGGCACGCCGCGGTCCGCCCGGTACAGCTTCAGCGCGCCGGTGAGGACGAAGGCGTCCAGTGCTTCCTGGAGGCGGTCGCCGGTGTCGTCGTAGATGCCGCGTACGTGCGTCTCCTCGGCCGTCCCGTCGGACTCCAGATCGTGGAAGTCCTGCACCCCCATGTAGCCGGTGGGCCTGGGGAGCGAGATCAGGAAGTCCCTGGGGAAGATGTCCTCCTCGTCGCCGGGGTCGACGAAGACGTTAGCGAAGGGCGTCGCCGTGTAGCCGACGTACTGGGCGCGCGGAAGCAAGCCGAGGAGCTGTGTGATCTGGCCGTTGATGGCCTTCCGGGCGACCTTGCCGTCCTCCCACTTCTTGGGATCCGTCGTGTTCACGGACGCCTGGTCGGACTCGTCGTCGATGATCAGAGTCGGGACCTCGGACAGGATCGGGCCGATCTTCTTCAGATCCTTGATGAGCTTGGCCAGGACCGAGGAGTTCTTCTTCACCACCATCACGCGTGCGGCCGCGCCATGCAGGTTGTCCGGGGAGTACAGAGGCTGGGTGCGGTCCTGCTTGTCGAATTCGAGGGCCCGGATGCCGGTTTCCAGGCTCTTGTAGTCGTTGTCCCGCGTCGTGAGGCGCTCGATGTCGAACGCCCCTCGCGTCGACGGGCGGCCGCCATGGCTCACGAACTTCGCCGGCCAGTCCTCGTCGTCCTGGTAGTCGACACCGATGAGCGCGTCCGTGTCGGCGGGGTCCGCGCCCCGCAGGATGTTCTCGCGGCCGATCAGCTCCATGTCCATGCGGCGCTGGGTCTGACCCCGCAGGAGATTCAGGGTGCCGCCGAGGATGATGACCAAGCGGTAGCCGGCGTCGATGGCCTTCGCCGTGACGCCCGTGAAGTTCGCCGTCTTGCCCGACTGGACATAGCCGACGACCAGCCCCCGGGCACCGTAGGCCTCCGTGCGGGTGGGATCGGACAGACGCTCGACCACGGCGTGACTGGCTTCGTCCAGGCTCGACACGGCCGCGTCGGACCAGCCCTTGCGGCGCAGTGTCTGCTCGTAGGAGTTCCAGTAGAAGGCGCGTGCCGCCGCTGCGTCCCTGGAGTACCAGGACGTGAATTCCTTGCTTATGACGGTGGCGCCGGGTTCTTTGAACACCGGCACGGCCTCGTCCAGGGCCTTGCGCAGGTCCGCGCCGAAGCCGAGGCGGTCAAAAGCGTCGGTGCGCCGGGCATCCGTGCGGGCCGGGGCATCGGACCAGTCCGTCTGCTCCGCCAGGTCCCATTTGGTCAGCGTGCGGTGCCAGAGCGCGATGAGTTCGTCCCCCGGGCCGGCCGCGACGAGCCGGTCCCGGAAATGACCGAGGTCGATATCGGCCGGTTCCTCCGACTCCGAGAGCGCGAAGGCGAGCTTCGCGAATGCCTTCGGGCCCCGGCGCATGGCCGCGAGGACGTCACCGTGCAGATTGAACAGATGGTCGGTCATGGCAAGACGGCTTTCTCGGAGGCATGGCAGGCGTGGCAGACATGACGGGCATAGCGCGGGCGGATCCTGGCAGGGTTCAGCGGGTCATTTCGCAGCGTGCCGCTGTCACCAGGACGCTGTTCCACAGAGCGATCTTGTCGGCTCGCGTGGCACGGACCCGGGACTTCTGGAAGATCTCCTCCACCATCAGATAGAGCATGCTCTTGACGACCGGAGCGTCGTTGAGCCCGCCCCTGCGGTCACCGTTGAAAGCCGTCCGGTACAGCTTGTTGAGCCTGATCTCACGCACGTCGCGGTCGAGTTCGAAGAAGAGATCCGGTGCCAGGGACGCCCAGCGGAAGGTGATCGGTTCCTCACCCTCCAGCTCCGGCAGTTCGTCACGCAGGGTCCTCCGCAGTTTCGGATCGAGCCCCTTGCCGGCGGGGATGACCGCGTCGCGCGTCACTTCGGTGACCCGCTTGGCAGCCTCCCGGTACGTCGACTGCGCCTCCTGGACGTACTCGCCGAATGTGTGGCCCGTCCCGTCCTCCGCCCGCTCCAGGCCTCGGGCGAAGGCCGGGGTGACCGTTACGCCGTCCTTCTTGACCGTCAGGCTGAAGACGTCGTTCGCCCCGGCAGGGAGATCGATCGCGATGCGGGCCAGCGCCAGGTGCCCCTCGGCGCTCCGCGTGCTGTTCCAGCCGCCGGCCTGGACCAGCCTGTTGTTGCGGTAGATGTAGAAACCCTGACGCTCGGCGAGCGGTCCGATGCCGCGGAAGCTGACCAGCGGGGACTTCGGCTGCCAGATGTGCGCGGTCAGTGCCACGTCTCCGACGCCCTCGACGGGAGCGGTGTACGTACGCGGGTAGCCGGCCCTGCCGGGAAGGCGGTAGCCGAACGGGTCGATCGGCTGCACACCCCGGTGGTCCAGCTCCTCCTTGGTCGTGACGTCCTCGACCACGATGTCGACGTTGAACGCCTCGTCGGCCAGGAAGCGGTGCAGGTGGAGTCCGAGATGGGTCTCCAGCTTCTCGATGGCGTCGTCGAGATAGCGGTCGGCCTGCCCGGCGGTGATCGTGTCGAAGGCCCGGACTCTGTCCCAGCGGACGATGGTTCCGTGCCAAGCGATCATGCCGTCGTACCGGTCGACGAGATCCTGGCAGTACCCGGGGTCAACGATGTCGCAGGTGAAGTCGGCCTGGGCGCGTGCCGTCAGCCACCGGCGCCCGGTGGACGGACTGCGCTTGGTGCGGCTGATCACGGTCAGGGAGTCCGCGTGTGAGAGC
This sequence comes from Streptomyces sp. NPDC058008, assembly GCF_042886395.1. Lineage (NCBI taxonomy): Bacteria > Bacillati > Actinomycetota > Actinomycetes > Kitasatosporales > Streptomycetaceae > Streptomyces > Streptomyces sp. NPDC058008. Next base: position 162,067 of record NZ_JBHVQX010000001.1, read on the forward strand.
GAAGCGGCCTTGAGGCCCGCGCCGAAGTGGCCGAGCGCGGTGTCTCCGTACTCCTGCCTGCCGCCCACCGTCATAGCGGTGTCGAGTGCCTCGTCGTTCATCCCCTGGCCGTCGTCCACGACCAGGAGGCTGACCAGGCGGTCGTCGTCCCTCAGGAAGCTGATGACGACGTTGTGTGCACCCGCGTCGATCGAGTTGTCGACGAGGTCGGCGATCGCCGCCTCGAATCCGTAGCCCTGATGCGAGAGAGATTCCACGTAACGGGCGGCGGGCGGGAGCCTCTTGCTGCCGGCCGTCGGGATCTCGTACTGCCAGTCCGAGGACGGCTGATAGGGCGACATGACTTCCTCGCACAGACAGAACGGGGCCCGTGAGGGGGATGAGCGGCCCGAGGTGAGTTGTTGAATGTGATCGTATTGCAAAGGTGCGACATGGAGGGGAATCTCTGATGAATCCGGGGCAGGGCTGATACAGGTTCGAGACGATCGGCCACTTCAGGAGCCCACCCCCTCCACCAGCACCTCCACCCCGTCCAGCACCCGCTCCAGGCCGAACTCGAAGAGGGTGCCCAGTTCCAGTTCGAAGCCGTCGGTGCCGAAGAGGGTGGACAGCACCGGGTAGGCCGCGGTCGTCTGGATCGCGTCCATGCGGGGTTCCATCGACGTCATCCACTCGTCCGCCGTCATACCGCTGTCCTGGCGGGCCTGGGTCTCCAGTTCCACCGCCATCGCGATGCCCTGGGCGTAGCCGAGCATCGTGAGGTGGACGTGGAGCATCTGTTCCGGGGTGAGGCCGAGGCCGGTCAGGGCCGTCAGGACCCGTTCCGTGTACCGCATCGCGTTCGGGGAGGCCGTCGGGCGGGTGAGGCCGGCCAGGGCCCGGGCGAGCCAGGGGTGTCGGGCGTACTGCTTCCAGAGCCAGCGGGCCTCCCGTTCCAGCAGCGGGCGCCAGCCCGTCGGGCGGGGGCCGGGCGGGCCGTCGCCGAAGACCTCTTCCGCCATCAGCCGTACGAGCTCGCCCTTGCTCGGGACATGGCGGTAGAGCGCCATGGTGGACGTGCCGAACTCCGTCGCCATGCGCCGCATGGAGAGCGCGGCGAGGCCCTCCGCGTCCACGAGTGCGATGGCCGTGCGGATGACGCGGTCACGGCTGAGCGGCCGGCCCCGCGTCGTGGCCCGCTCCCGGCCGCTCTGGGCGACCACGGTGCCCACGCCGGGTACCGCCCGCACCAGCCCTTCCCGGGTGAGCGCGCCGAGCGCCTTCGTCGCGGTGGCCATCGCGACGTCCCACTCCCGCGTGATCCGGCGGGTGGAGGGGACCGCGTCGCCCGGAGCGAGTTCCCCCGAGGCGATACGGCGGCGGATCTCCCCGGCGATGCGGAGGTAGGGCGGTTCGGGCGTCATGGCCTGACCGTACTAGTGCACCTGGGCATGGCCTGCCCCGGCCGGCTGCGGGTTCCGTCCGGTGCACTAGGCCGCTGTTTGCGGTGTACGGGACGGGCCCGCTTCCGTGCCGCGTATGGAGAACTCACCCGGCCCCCGCGCGGGCCGCAAGGAATGGACCGCCTTGGGCGTCCTCATGCTGCCGCTGCTCCTCGTCTCGATGGACGTGTCCGTCCTCTACTTCGCCATCCCGTACGTCAGCCAGGACCTGGAGCCCAGTGCCACCCAGCAGTTGTGGATCCTCGACGTGTACGGCTTCGTGCTCGCCGGGCTGCTGATCGTCATGGGCGACCTCGGTGACCGCATCGGGCGGCGCAGGCTGGTCCTGGCGGGGGCCGCCGTCTTCGGCGTGGCCTCGGTGGCCGCCGCGTACGCGCACTCCGCCGAGGTGCTCATCGCCGTACGCGCGCTCCTCGGAATCGGCGGGGCCGCCCTGATGCCCTCGACACTCGCCCTGATCCGCACCCTCTTCCACGACGCGGAGCAGCGTGCGAAGGCGGTGACCCTCTGGACGGGCGTCATGACGGCCGGCATCTCGCTGGGGCCCGTCGTCAGCGGGCTGCTGCTCGAACACTTCTGGTGGGGATCGGTGTTCCTCGTCAACCTGCCCGCCATGGTGCTGCTGCTCGTACTCGTGCCCCTCCTGGTGCCGGAGACCGCGACCGTCGTTCACGGCCGCTTCGACGTGCTCAGCGCCGCGCTCTCGCTGGGTGCCCTCCTCACGGTCATCCACGGCATCAAGGAATGGGCCCGGCACGGTTACGAGTTGCTGCCCGCGCTCTGCATCGTCGTGGGGCTCGTGCTCGGCGCCGTCTTCGTACGCCGCCAGAAGCGCCTCACCCACCCGATGATCGACCTCGGCCTGCTCGGACGGCGTACCTTCGGCGGCCCGGTGTCCGCCGGCCTGCTCGCCATGCTCGCCACCGTCGGCATGGCCGTCTTCTTCACCCAGTACCTCCAGTCCGTGCTCGGCCTGGGCCCACTCACCGCCGCCCTGTGGAGCCTGGTCCCGGCGGCGGGTGTGGCCGTCATGGCGCCGGCGGGCGCCGCGCTCGCCCTGCGGACCGACCGCGCGTACGTCATGGGGGGCGGCTTCCTCCTGGCCGCCTGCGGGTTCCTCTGGCTGACGCAGCTGCGTACGGACTCGCCCCTGTGGTTCGCCCTCACCGGCGGGGCCGTGTACGCGGGCGGGCTGGTCGCCGCCATGACCCTGGCCAACGAACTCGCGCTGGGCGCGGCCCCGCCCGAGCGCGCCGGGTCGGCGGCGGCCGTGCTGGAGTCGGGGCAGGAGCTCGGAGGGGCCCTGGGCATGGCGGTCCTGGGGTCCGTCGGCGCCGCCGTCTACAGCCGGGACATGGCGGACGCCCTGCCGGCGGGAACGCCGCACGCCGACGTGGTGGGCGAGACCCTGGGCGGAGCGGCGGCCGTCGCTGCCGAACTTCCCTCCGCGACGGCGGACGCCGTGCTGACGGCCGCGCGGGACGCCTTCACCCACGCACTGGACGTCGCGGCGGTCGGCGCGGCCCTGGTCATGGTGGGTGCCGCCGCCCTCTCGGTCGGTCTCCTGCGGGGAGCGGGCGGGGTGATCACGCCCTCGTCGGCGCCGGATGTCGGACTCAGCGGTTCGGGCACAGTCCCGCACCGGGGAACCTGCACCGGCCAAGTGGCATGTCCGGCAGCCCCGTTGGGCACTGGTGACCAGGAAGTCATCTAGGGGAATGATGGGTAAATGTCACCTGTGAGCGTCCACGTGAAGCCCAAGACCGGCAAAGAGATCACACTCGACGACCTGCGTGAGCTGGTGGAGAAATCCACAGGCGTGCCCGGCAAGAGCCCGGTCCTCGTCACCGTCAACAGCGGCCGGCCGGCGAAGGCCAGTTGCATCGACATCGACGTGGTGGACTGAGCCCGGCCTGAATCGGCGAGCGGAAGCAGGGATCCCGGACCGGCCGCAGTGTTCCGGGCCGGCCGCAGGGTTCCCGGGCCCGCCGCAGTGTTCCGGGCCGGCCGCTGTCACCGGGACATCGCGCGCATCGCCAGTGTCGTCGTGGCCGTGGCGGAAGTCCGCCTCCGCCTCCGCCGCCTTCACCAGGGCGGGCGGGGACAGCGCGGCCGGTCCCGACCGCGCTGTTCACGGCCCCTCGGGCCCGTGGCGCCACCCACCTGGACCCCGGCCCGGACCCCGGCCCCGCACTGTTCACGACCCCGCACTGTTCACGGCCCCCCGGGCCCATGGCCCCCACCGGACCGGAACCCGACCCGGATCCCGACCTGGACTCCGCCCGGAACCCGGCCCGGACCCCGCCCGGATCCCGCCCGGATCCGACCTGGACTCCGCCCGGACCCCGGCCCATGCCCCGCCCGGGACCACGGCCAGGGCGGGGCCCGGGCCGTGCCCCTCCGGTCGCGGGGCGCGGACCTGGGACCGATGCTGGTTGCGTACGTGTCGAGGTGTGCGGAGCCTCGGTCCCGGTTCCCCGTGAGGGGGCGAAGGAGTCGCGCTCATGGCTGATGCGCCCTTGATGGTCGTCGACGGCGCCGGAGTGGTCACCGGGTGGAGCCGGGCGGCCGAGCGGCGCTTCGGGCCGGCCACCGCCGACGCTCTGGGCATGCGCGTGATGGACGTACTGGCGCGCGACTCCCGCAGGGCGGGTCCCCGCGCGGCGGGCGACCCCCGGCGCGCGGGCGACACCCGCAGACCGTACGGCTCCCGGCGTACGGGCCCGGCGGACGCCGGGCTGCGGCTGGAGCCGCTGGGCGGGAACGGCTGGGCCGTCTGGGCGACCGACGGGAACGGCGGCGGGCCGGGCCGCGACGACGCCATCGGGGCGGCGCTGCTGGACGTGATGTTCACGCAGGCGCGCGTACGCGTCCACGTACTCGATCCGGAGCTGCGCCTCCTGCGGATCAGCGACCCCTCCGCGGACCCCGGCACGGACGAGAGCGGCAGGCTGCGCGGGCGGCCGTTCCGCGAGGTGTGCGCCTTCGAGGAACCCGAGCGCGTGGAGTCCTTCATCCGGGAGGTCCTGCACACCGGCGTGCCCGGTGTCGAGCGGCCGTTCCGGGCACGCCGCGAGGGCGTACCCGGCGGAGGGCGGCGCACCCTCGCCGTGACGGCGTTCCGGCTCCAGCGGGGGAACGGCGCGCGGCCCGGCGACGAGGGCGAGGTACTGGGCGCCGCCGTGTCCGTGGTCGACGTCAGCGAGCAGGTCAGACGCCTGGTGCGGGACACGGCGCTCGACGCGGTACGCGACAGCGTGGGCCGGACGCTGGACGTCGACGCCACCTGCCGTGACCTCGTGGACGCGCTGGTCCCCGGCTACGCGGACGTGGGCGTCGTCGAGGTCGTCGACGCGGTGCTGCGCGGTGAGACGCCCGAACCCGGTCCGCTCGGCCTGGAGGTGCCGCTGCGGCGCGCCGCCTACGGCGGACGCAACCCGGCGGCCCACCCCGTCGGTGACACCCGCCCCGTCCTCCCCGGTACCCCCTACCACCGGGCCCTCTCCGACCTGAAGGTCCGCGTCATCCCGCTGGAGGACGCCCCGTGGGCCGACGCCGACGCCGCCCGGGTGGGCTCCATCCGGAACATCGGCGCGCACACGCTGTTGGTGGCGCCGCTCACCGTGCACGGGGCGGTCCTCGGGCTGGTGAGCCTCTACCGGTGCGGTGACTCCGAGCCGTTCGACGAGCAGGACGTCCCCGTGGCGGCGGCGATGGCCTCCAGGGCCGCACTCGGCATCGACAACGCACGCCGGTACGTCCACGAGTTCACCATCGCCAGTGCCCTCCAGCGCCGGCTCCTTCCGCAGCCCACCGCGCCCCAGCCCGCCGTCGAGACGGACCACCTGGTGCTGCCCGGCGGCGACGGCGGCCACTGGTTCGACACGATCGCCCTCTCCGGCGCCCGTACGGCCCTCGTCCTCGGCGAGGTCTCCGAGCGCGGCATCCACGCGGCCACCACCATGGGCCAGTTGCGCACCGTCGTGCACGCGCTGGCCGCCCTGGACCTGGAGCCCGACGAGCTGATCGCGCGCCTCTACGACACGGCGGCCCGGCTGGCGGGCGAACGCGCCCAGCTGCCCCCGAACGATCCGCTGCGCCAGGAGCCACTGGCCGCGACCTGCGCGTACGCGGTCTACGACCCGTTCACCGAGACGTGCACCGTCGCCTCGGCCGGCCATCCCGCCCCGCTCGTCGTCGAACCGGACGGAGCCGCCTACGTGGTGGGCCTGTCCGTGGGGCCGCCGCTGGGGACCACGGACCGCGCCCCCGTCGCCGCGGTCGCCCTCCCGCTCCGCGAGGGCAGCCTGGTCGTGCTCCACAGCAACGCGCTGCGGGGCCACGCCCAGTCCTCCTCCGGCGCGCTGCGCCAGGCGCTCGCACCGACGGACCGGCCGATGGGGGAGCTGTGCGAGGCGGTCGCCCGCGCCCTCCCGGACGGCGCCGACCTCCGGGGCGCGGCCCTCCTGCTGGCCCGGACGCACGCCATGCCCCGCGACCGGTACGCCGCATGGGAACTGCCCTACGACAGGTCGGCCCCGGCGACCGCGCGCCGCCTCGCGCACAAGACGCTGGCGGACTGGCACCTGGAGGGCGACACGGGGGACGCGACCGAGCTGATCGTCAGCGAGCTGGTCACCAACGCCGTGCGCTACGGCAGTCCGCCCGTGGAGCTGCGTCTCATCCTCGACCGGGGCCTGACCTGCGAGATCCGGGACGGCAGCACCACCGCCCCGTACATGAAGTACGCCGGAGCGGTCGACGAGGGCGGGCGGGGACTCTTCATCATGTCCCAGCTCGCCTCGCTGTGGGGCACCCGGTACGCCCCCGAGGGCAAGACCGTCTGGTCCGAGCAGACGATCCCCGGGGACCAGGCCTGAGGCGTCCGGGCCCCGGGGGCGGCCGGCCCCGGGACGCGTGAGCCGCCGGGCCCCGGTCCTACGCGTCCTCGGCGAGCGTGTGCGCCACCAGCGCGTTGGCGTGTCCGTGGCCCAGGCCGTGCTCGGTCTTGAGCCAGGAGACGATCTCCATGTGCCTGGTGAGGGGCGAGGAACGGATGAGGTCCTTCCACTCCGCGATCGGGCGCCCGTACCTCTCCTCGATCGAGGGGAAGTAGCTCGCGGGGCCCTTCGCTGCTCCGGCTGCCATGTCGTCGTCTCCTGTCGTGGTCCCTCGCGGCGGGGCGCCCCGAGGTGATCGTCGTCCCGTCGGTGGGTAGGACCGCGGGCGGGCCCGGAACTGATCGGTCGGCGTACCACCGGCTCCGGGCCGCTCGCACCGGTCCCGGGGGAAACGCAACAAAGGGGTGCCCTGTGTCAACGCCCGTGAAATAATCGCGTGTTCGGTTACCAGCCCCTCGCGGGGCAAGGGCGACGGGGGCACGCATGACGGACCGGGCCGGCACGGGCGCACGCGGGACGGGTCAGGAGACGGTCGAGTTACGCATCGCCGTGAGCGGGACGCACACGCGGCGCGACGACCTGGAGGACCTCCGCACCTGGCTGAGGAGCGCGCCCGCCCTGGAGGACGCGCTCGAACGGGGCGAACTCACCCTGGCGCACAAGGACTCGCTCACGCAGACCGAGGCGATGAGCGGTGAACTGATCCAGGACATCATCCTCGTCGTCTCCGTCGAGGTGGCGCGTTCCGTGTCCGAGAACGCGTGGCGGTCCGTGGAGACCTGGCTGCGCAACCGGCGCAGGTTCGCCGACCCGGAGGAGACGCCCCGCGTCACCCTCGACGGGCCCCCGCAGGGGCCCGAATCCGGCCTGAGCCGTGACACCGACCACGACGGGGACCCCGAAACCCCTCCCGATCCCGATCCCGGTGCCGGGCCCGGACGGAACCGACCGCGCGGCGGCGACGAGCCCGGAGAGGTCTAGCGGCCGTGCCGCCGTACGACGCGCGCGGCGAGGGGAACAGGGCCAAGCGGCACCGAGCCGTACTCATCGGGGTCGAGCACTACGGGGGCGCCCGGAACGACCTGCCGGCCGTCGCCGCCAACCTGCGCCTCATGCGCGAGGCCCTCACCGCCGGACGCACCGGCGTGCTCGGTCCGGACGACCTCGTCGAGATCCCGGCGAGCGGTGGCCCCGGGGCCACCGTCGATCCGCTCCGGGTGCGTGCCGCGCTCACCGAGGCCCGCGAGGAGGTCACCGGGCTGCTGGTGGTCTACTTCGCCGGGCACGGCATCGTGCGTCCCGACGGCAGCGACCTCAACCTGATGTTCACCGACTCACGGGTGACCAGGGACCGGCACCACCCCTTCGTGGACACCCTGTCCTGGCGCGACGACGTCATGCCCGTGCTGCGGTACGCCCGCGCCGACTGGGTCGTCGTCATCCTCGACTGCTGCTTCGCCGGCAACGCCCTCGGGGCGTTCGGCCCCGCGGCCGGGCAGAACTTCGCGCTGCTCACCGCGGCGGAACCGGGCGTGGAGATCCCGCCCGGTGACCCGGGCGGCGGCACGGAGTTCACGGCCGCCCTGCACCGGCTGCTGACGACGGGCGAGGGGGAACCGGTCACCTTCACCCGGATTGTCACCGGGATACGCGAGGCGATGGCGCCGTACAAGGCCGTCGACGGGCATCCGTGGATCCCGGACGAGCGGCGGCACGGCGACGACGTGGTGCTCGCGCACGCGGCGGATCCCGGGCGGCCCACCCCGCCGGAGCGCCCGCCCCCGCGGCAGGACGGCGTGCGGAGGACCACCGGGAGGCGCCGGCCGGGGCTGCCCGCCCCGGCCCTCCTGCGCCGCCTGCCTCCCGCCCTGGTCCGCCGCATGACGCGTACGACGGCCCTCGTCCTGGCGGGCGCCGTCGCCCTGGCCGGGGCCGGCGCCTGGTACCTCCTGGGCGGGGCGCGCGGCGGCGGCTGCGACTCGCCGCTGGAACTGCGGGTCCTCACCGATCCCGATCTGCGGCCCACCGTCCAGAAGGCCGCCGACGCCTACCCCAAGCGGGACGGTGACGGCTGCCGGGCCGTCAGCATCAACGTGTACGACGCCAAGGCCACCGACGCGGTGGCGGCCTTCCGGTCCTCCTCCCTCTGGCAGGAGCCGCCCGCCGCCTGCCCCGCCTCCGGCGACTGCCTGCGGCCCCAGCGGGACGTCGGCGCGCAGCCCGACGTCTGGATCCCGGCCGCGGGCAGCGCGTGGCAGCGGGCGACGGCGGGGACGGGCGGTGACACCTCCGCCCCGGCCGGGACCTCCACCGGGCCCGGGACCTCGGCCGCCGCGGCGACCTCCACCGCACCCGGGACCTCCGCCGCCGCGCCCAGGAGCGTCGTGGGCCTCCACCGGATGGGCTCCATCGCCTACACACCGATGGTCCTGGGTGTCCCGGACACCATGAAACTGGCCCAGAGCATGCAGACCGGCGACCCCCTCCACGCGATCATCGGCGGGCTGGAGACCGGCCAGGCGGTCAGGATCCTGCGCCCCGACCCCGAGGACACCGAAGGGGCCCTGCTGGCGACCGGCGCGCTCTACGCGGCTTCGAGTGCCGGACAGGTGTCCACGCTCGAACAGGGCATGGCGCAGGACCTGCCGTCGCTGCCCTCCACCGCACGCGAACTGATGTGCGCCCTCGCCGACGGTACGCACAACGCCCTGGAGGACCAGGCGGCGGTCCTCGTGCCGGAGCAGACCCTGGCGCAGTTCAACCTCTCGGCGGGTGAGCCCGGACGTCCCTCCTGCGCCACGGAGGCACTGGCCCACCGGGTGGCCCACTACCCCTCCGACGTACCGATGCTGGACCTCCCCTTCGTCCGGGTCACCTGGGCCGGTGCCGACCGGGACGCCGAGGCCCGGGCGTCGGCCGTCGAGGACTTCCACCACTGGCTGGCCACCGACCCGGTCGCGCGGAAGTGCTTCACCGACGACGGCTTCCGCAGCGTCGAGAAGGGCGGCCCCGCCCCGCCCGGCGAGGACTCGGTGCTGCGGTCCGAGGACAACGCGACAGCCGTACGCGAACGGCTCCCGGTGACCGGCACCGACGCGGACACCGGCGCGTCGGCGTCGCTGAACGCCGCCCTGAGCCGCTACCGGCAGGCGCTCGGCCCCGGCAAGGTGCTCTACCTCCTCGACAACTCGACCTCGATGGAGGACCAGCGGGTCTGGGACGGCCCCGGCGGCGCCAAGGAACTGGTGGTCCGCTCGATGAGTTCCCTGGGCGCCCGGGACTCCTTCGGGGTGCGCATGACGGCCGTCCGCCCGGGCGAACCGCCCACGGAAATCGTGGAGTTCCGGCAGAACGACAGGGCCGGCGCGCGGAAGGCCGTCGCCGGCGCGAGGACCGCCGCTCTCGACGCCCGTATCGCGGAAGGGCTCCGGGGAGCACTCGGGACACTGCGCCAGGACCCGGCCGCGGGGGAACAACCGCGACTCCTCGTCCTGGTCACCGACGGCGAGGACTTCGAGGCGGTGGCGAAGAGCGAACAGGAGAAGCTCGTCGCGTCGGCGAGGCTGACGCCGCTCGTCAGGATCGTGACGGTCTCGCTGCGGGACGGAGCCTGTGCGGCCGGCCGGTTCGGTGACCGGCTCGCCGCCGCGAGCGGCGGGCGCTGCCTCGACCCCGCCGACGACATCGCGGTCGGACTGGTGGCGGAGGTCGCCAAGGCGGGTACGGGGGACGCGGAATGACCTGGGGCGAGGGCCGCACCGGACGCCGCCGGGCGAGGGCCGCCGTGGCGCTCGGCGGCCTGCTCGCGCTCGTCTCCGCCGCCTGCACGGGAGGATCCGGTGCCACGGACCGGTCCGGCCAGGACCAGGGCGCGGAGGGGCCCCTCGTGGTCGCCAGCGGCCTCGACGTCACCGGGTCGGGCAGCGTGCGGCAGCAGCTCATAGAGGAGTGGAACCGCCTGCACGCCGGGGCGGCGGACCGGCAGGCCAAGCTCGTCGAGCTGCCCGGCGGCGCCGACCAGCAGCGCAGCCAGCTCCTGGGCGCCCTCCAGTCCGGCAGCGCCCGCTACGACGTGGTGAACCTCGACATCACCTGGATACCCGAGTTCGCCGAGGCCGGGCTCATCAGCCCGCTGCCCGACACCGCGACCGGGTCCGCCGCCGACGACGCCGACTTCATCCGGCAGGTCCACGCCACCACCGTCTGGAAGGGCCGTTCCTACGCCCGGCCGTTCAACACCGACGTGGGGCTGCTCTACTACCGGCCCGACCTCCTGACGGCGGCCGACATCAAGGCGGACAAGCAGCCCACGGCCACCTGGACCTGGGACCAGCTCTACTCCACCGTCAAGACCCTCGGGCTGAACCCGGTGCGCGCCGACGAACGGGCGGGCTGGACCACGCAGTTGAAGCAGTACGAGGGGCTGACCGTCAACACCGTCGAGGCGTTCGCCGACGCGGGCGTCCAGCTCGCCGACAGCGAAGGTCGGTACGGCTCCAGCGCGGCGGAGCTGAAGAAGGGGCTCGACTCGCTCCTGGACCGCGTCGGCCGGGGCCGCGTCCAGCCCGCCGCGACGGCGTCCGACGAGACGGCCTCACTCACCGACTTCGCCGAGGGCCGTGCCGTGTTCCTGCGCCACTGGCCCTACGCGTACGGGGCCCTGGAGGGCCTGCTGGAACCGGACGCGTACGCCGTGAACCGGCTGCCGGGCAAGGCCGTGCTCGGCGGGCAGAACCTCGCCGTCACCGCCGACTCGGCCCGCGCCGACGACGCCCGCGCCCTCGTCACCTTCCTGACCTCGCGGGAGAGCGAGCGCTGTCTGCTCGACGCGGGCTTCGCGGCGACCCGGACCTCCGTGTACGCCGGCGCCCCCGAACCCTGCTGGCCCCGGGTCGCCGCCGCCCTCCGGCCCGCGGGGGCCTCGCCGAAGGCGGCCGTGGCGGGGGAGGGCGCCCCGAAGAAGCAGGGGCCGGAGGCACGGAAGGCGTACATCCGGCTCCTCGGTGCCGCGCTGACCGAGGCCGTGCAGCGACCGCGCACGCCGTACTACGGCGCGTTCACACAGGTGCTCCAGTCCCATGTGCACGCGCTGCTCGCCGCGGAGAGACCCGACACCGCGGAGGCCGCCGAGGCGCTGGACCGTGAGCTGAGGAACGTGTTCGCGGGCAGGTGAGGGGCGCAGCCCCCCACCCGCCGAAGGCGGACCCTCCCGGTCAGCCGGCCCCGTGGCACGTGCCGTACGTGCGCTCCGAACCGCACCAGCACGCCGCGCCGCGCGCCGGCGGCCACGGGACGGCGCGGCCGCGGGCCGCGAGCGTCGTGGCGTACTGGGGGAGCAGATCGGGGTCGGACGGGGAGGCGGCCTCCGAGGCGGCGAACGCCTCGTAGGAGGGGACCGTGCCCGTCACGATGCCGAGGTTGGGCGTCCCGGCGGCGTGCAGATCCCTCAACGCCACTTCCAGGCGCGCCAGATGGTCCGCGTGCGAGACGTACTCCTGGGCCAGCTCCGGGTAGGCGGCGAGGAGTTCGCGCAGCTCGTCCTCGGGCCAGTGCAGTACGGCCACCGGGAACGGGCGGGACAACGCGCTCCGGTAGGTGCCCAGTTCGGCGCGGAGACGGTTGATCTCCGCCTGGAGCTCGTCCGGATCCGACGAGCCGAGGGACCACAGGCGCTTCGGGTCGTGCAGCTCGTCCAGGGGTACGGCGGCCGTGTGCAGGGTGTCGGCCAGCTCGTCCCACGCGTCGTGGGCGACGCCCATCAGCCGGCGGACCCGGTGCCGTCCGATCAGCAGCGCGTGCGTGGTGTACGGGACCTCCTCGCCCGGCGCGAGGAGCAGGGTCAGCGCCGTCGAGAAGAAGTCGTGGGCCGCCTCCAGCTCGTCGTGCGCCTCCAGCGTCTCCGCCGCGATCTCCCACGGTGCCGGGTCGAGCGGACCGGCGGTGCGGATGCCGTCGATGATCGCGCGGGCCTCCGCCTCGTGGCCGTACTCCCAGAGGTTGGCCGCTTTGAGGGCTTTGACCCGGTGGGGATGCTCGATGGCGATATCGGTGGAACCGAGCATCTCGTCGTAGAGGGTGCTCGCGCGGGCGCGCTCACCGGCGAGCTCCAGATGGGCCGCGGCCTGGAGGAACAGCGGTTCGTGGTCCTCGCGATACTGCGCCGCGGTGCGCAGCAGGCGCTCGGCTTCGGTGATGTGGTCGGCAGGGGTGTCGGGGCGCATGGCCACACGGTACTGCGGGAGGCTCGCGACGTGGAGGGAGCCGGACGGAGCGCTGATGAAGCCCGGAGGACGACAGGGAGAACTCTCGGCCGAGGGGCTGGTGACCGGGTCCGGGTCCGGGGCGGGGACGCGGAGCCGCCGGGCGTCGGGGAGCCCACGGCCTCACCCCGGCCGCCGACCGTGAGCCGCACGGCCCCCGGTCCGGCCGCCGACCGTGAGCCGTGCTCGGCCCTTTCGAGGGAGAGGACCCCCGCCGCAGGCCGACCGGACAGTGGCACCGCCCCGTCGGCCTGCGGAAACACCGGCGCACCGCCCGGGGGCGAAGCGATGCGGCCCGGCCGCCGGCCCCGGTGATCCCGACGGCCGTGCGCTGCTCGCCCACGGCCGCTCCTTCAGCCGCTGGACGCCGATCGTGTATAACGGCTGGAGGACATGACCGAGCGCGCGTGAGAGGGGGAGGGCAGATGAACGACGACATGAACCGTGTACGCCGGGCACTCGTCCGCCTCTTCCGGCCCGCCGCCTTCCTCGTCCTGTTCCTCACCGAGGTCCTCCTCGCCGAAGGCGGCAGCCTCTCCGCCGCCGTCGCGCTCGCCGCCACCGCGGCCGCCGGCTCGGCGCTCCTCGTCTGCTCCGTCATCAGCGCCCGCTGCGCCTGCCCCGTACCCCGTACGAGAGTGCGCACGGCCATCCGCGACCGCGAGAAGCGCACCGCGTTCCTCCCGCAGCGGGATCCCGACGCACGGGGCCGCACCAGGCCCCGAGCACCCGGGACCGCCCTCCTGACGGCCGCGTAGAAGGCGCACCACCACCCCCTTCCTGCGCGGGTCGTCCTGCCGAGTCGTTCACTCCCCGGCACGACGAGACCCCCGGAGGGCTCATCCATGTCCGCATTCATGTCCGCTTTCGCGAGCCTGGTCGGCGCGTTCGCCGACCTGCTCCACCCCCTCTTCCAGAGCGCGTCCACCGCCGCCGCGATCGTCCTGTTCACCGCCCTCGTGCGGCTCGCCGTCCACCCCCTCTCGCGGGCGGCGGCACGCGGGCAGAAGGCCCGCACCAAGCTCCAGCCGCAGATCGCCGAACTGCGCAAGAAGCACGCCAAGAACCCGGACCGGATGCAGAAGGCGCTCATGGAGCTCCACGCGAAGGAGAAGGTCTCCCCCTTCTCCGGCTGCCTGCCGAGCCTCCTCCAGATGCCCGCCTTCTTCCTGCTCTACCACCTCATCTCCAGCCAGCGGATCGGCGGCAGCCCCAACTCCCTGCTCGGCCACGAACTCTTCGGCGCCCCGCTCGGCGAGCGCTGGCGCGACGCCCTCGCCGACGGCGGGCCGTTCGGCGGGCAGGGGCTGGTCTACCTCGCGCTCTTCGTGATCGTCGCCGCCGTCGCCACCTTCAACTACGGACGCACCAAGCGGCAGATGGCCGCGAACCCCATGACACCGGCCACCGGCCCCGACGGCCAGCCCGTACCCGGCATGGGCGCCATGACGAAGGTCATGCCGCTGATGTCCTTCCTCACCCTCCTCTCCGTCGCCTACGTGCCGCTGGCGGCGGCCCTGTACATCGTCACGAGCACCACCTGGACCGCCGTCGAGCGCGCCGTCCTCTACCGGGACGCCCCGGCGCCCGAGGCCGCCGTCGCCCCCGCGGTCTGAGCGGCCCGGGTCCAGTGCGTGAACAGGGTCTTGCGGAGTGATCCGATGTCTTGGAGGATCGGCCAAGCCTCTCGCTGGCCGCAACCCACCGACGGGCTCGATCTCGACCAAGGGGAGATGGACCGTTGAAGCTTCTTCGCGTGGGTACGGCGGGCTCGGAACGCCCCGCACTGCTGGACCGTAACGGGACCTTGCGGGACCTTTCCGGCCTGGTCAACGACATCGACGGCGAGCTGCTCGCCGACGCCTCCGCGCTGGCCCGGGTGCGCGAGGCGGCACAGACGCCCGACGTTCTGCCCCCGCTCGACGCGAACGGCCTCCGGGTCGGACCGCCCCTCGGGCGGATCGGCAAGATCGTGTGCATCGGGCTGAACTACCACGACCACGCGGCCGAGACCGGGGCGGCGATCCCCGCCGAGCCGATCCTGTTCTTCAAGGCCCCCGACACCGTCGTCGGCCCCGAGGACACCGTGCTCGTGCCGCGCCGCAGCCGCAAGACCGACTGGGAGGTCGAGCTCGCCGTCGTCATCGGCCGCACCGCGCGCTACCTGGACTCCGCCGAGGAGGCCCTCGGGCACGTCGCGGGATACGCGACCTCGCACGACGTCTCCGAGCGGGAGTTCCAGATCGAGCGCGGCGGCACCTGGGACAAGGGCAAGAACTGCGAGACCTTCAACCCGCTGGGCCCCTGGCTCGTCACCGCGGACGAGGTGCCCGACCCCCAGGCGCTGGGACTGAGGCTCTGGGTCAACGGGGAGCTGAAGCAGGACGGGACGACCGCCGAGCAGATCTTCCCGGTCGGCGAGGTCGTGCGCTACCTGAGCCACTTCATGACGCTCTACCCGGGCGACGTCATCAACACCGGCACCCCGGCGGGCGTGGCCATGGGCCGGCCGGAACCGAAGCCGTACCTCCGCGCGGGGGACGTGGTGGAGCTGGAGGTCCAGGGGCTGGGGCGCCAGCGCCAGGAGCTCAAGGACGCGTAGGCCCGGCACGGCCGCCGGGACCACCCGGCGGCCTCACCACCCCGTCAGGACGCGTGGACACCCGCCGGCGGGTGCGCCCCTCAGCCCTGGGGGCGGGCCGTGAACTGCTCCAGGGCCTCCACCACCAGGGCGTGGTCCTCGGCCTGCGGCAGACCCGACACCGTGACCGAGCCGATCACGCCCGCGCCCTCCACGGCGATGGGGAACGATCCACCGTGTGCGGCGTACGTGTCCAGGTCCAGCCGCGAGGACGCCTCGAACGTGGTCCCCTTGGCCCGGAAACGCGTACCGACGAGGTACGAGCTCTCCCCGTACCGCTCCACGACCCTGCGCTTGCGGTCGATCCACGCGTCGTTGTCCGCGCTCGAACCAGGCAGCGCCGCGTGGAACAGCTGCTGGCCGCCCCGCCGGATGTCGATCGCGACCGGGGCGTGCCGGTCACGGGCCAGCGCGACCAGCAGACCACCCAGCGCGTACGCGTCGTCGTAACCGAAGCGCGGCAGCGTCAGGCGCCGCTCCTGCGCGATCAGCTCGGAGATGGTCGGTGCGTCGGGGCTCATGCCTGCTTCTCCTCGTCGTGGTGGGGAAGGAGGGTCACGGACACGCCTTCACGGGCCGAGCGCCGCGCCGCCTCCAGGACGTCCAGCGAGGCGGCGGCCTGTAGCGCCGTCACCGGGTTCCCGCCCTCGCCGCGCAGGGCTGCGGCCACGGCGGCGTAGTACGCCGGGTAGTCACCCGGCACCGTGCGGACCGGGTCGCCGCCACCGGTCAGCGGGGACTCACCGGAACCCAGCCGGCCCCACATCTCCACCGGCTCCTCGCCCCACGGCTCGCCCGCCACCGGACGCGCGCCCTCCCGCAGGGCGGCCTCCTGCGGGTCCAGGCCGTACTTCACGTACCCCGCCCTCGAGCCGAGCACCCGGAAGCGCGGGCCGAGCTGCGCCGTGGTCGCACTCGCGTACAGGTGCGAACGCACCCCGTTCACGTGCGTGATCGCGATGAACGTGTCGTCGTCGGCCGCCGCGCCCGGACGGCGTACGTCGGACTCCGCGTACACCTGCACCGCCGGCCCGAACAGCGTGAGCGCCTGGTCCACGACGTGGCTGCCCAGGTCGTACAGCAGTCCGCCGATCTCCTCCGGGTCGCCCGACTCGCGCCAGCCGCCCTTCAGGTGCGGACGCCACCGCTCGAAGCGGGACTCGAAGCGCTGCACCTCGCCGAGCTCGCCCTCCGCGATCAGACCGGCCACCGTGAGGAAGTCGTTGTCCCAGCGGCGGTTCTGGAAGACCGAGAGGAGAAGCCCCCGCTCCGCCGCCAGCCCCGCCAGTTCCCGCGCCTCGGCCGCCGTACCGGCGAGCGGCTTGTCCACGACCACCGGCAGCCCGGCCTCCAGGGCCGCCCTCGCGAGCGGGACATGGGTCCTGTTCGGCGACGCGATCACGATCAGGTCCAGCTCGTCCGCGCGCGCCCACAGCTCCTCGGGCGAGGCCGCCGGGCGGACGCCGGGGAACTCGGCGCGGGCCCGCGCCCGCCGCTCCTCGTTCGACGTGACGACCGTGTCGAGGACGAGGCCCTCGGTCGCCGAGACCAGCGGGGCGTGGAAGACGGAACCCGCCAGGCCGTAGCCGACGAGCCCGACGCGAAGAGGAGCGTTGGCAGTCATGCCGACCACTTAAGCAACGCTGTTGCCAAAGTGCAAGCGATAGGGACAATGGTGACGTGAACAGGAGCAACAGCAGGAGCGGCGGAGCGAATCTGCCGGCCCTTCGCCACCACAACGCGTCGCTCGTCCTCGACCTGCTGCGCGTCGCCGGTGAGGGGGGCATCAGCCGGCTGGAGCTCGCCGAGCGCACCGGACTCACCCCGCAGGCCGTCAGCAAGATCACCACCCGGCTCCGGGCGGAGGGCCTCGCCGCCGAAGCCGGCCGGCTCGCCTCCACGGGCGGCAAGCCGCGCACCGTCCTGCGCCTGGTCCCGGACGCCGGACACGCCGTCGGCCTCCACCTGGACCGCGACGAGCTCACCGCCGTCCTGGCGGACCTCTCCGGTGCCACGGTCGCGGTCCGCACCTGCCCGCTCGACCTCGGAGCCCCGGCCGCCGAAGTCCTCGCCACGGCCGCCCACGCGGTGCGGACCCTGCGGGCGGGCGCACCCCGGACCCCGGGAACCGCGGACCGGCAGGTCTTCGGCGTCGGCGCCGCCCTGCCGGGCCCGCTGGACCACCGCAGCGGGGTGCTGCACCGGGTCACCGGCTTCCCGCAGTGGGACGGCTACCCGCTGCGCGACGCCCTCGCCGAGCGCACCGGGCTCCCCGTCGTGGTCGACAAGGACACCAACGCCGCCGCCCTCGGCCTCGCCCTGCGGGGCCGCGCCGGAACCGACTTCGCCTACCTCCACCTGGGCACCGGCCTCGGCGCCGGACTCGTCCTCGGCGGGGCCGTGCACCGGGGCGCCCGCACCGGTGCCGGGGAGTTCGGGCACCAGACCCTCCAGCTGGACGGCCCCCCGTGCGGCTGCGGCGGGCGCGGCTGCGTCGAGGCGCTCTGCCTGACCGCCGACGCCGGCGGCGACATCGCGGAGGCGGCCAGGGTCCTCGGCGCCGGGGCCGCCAACCTCGTCGGGCTGCTCGACATCGACCGGGTCGTGCTCGGCGGCCGTACGGTCGCCGCCCACGAGGACGCCTACGTCAGCGGGGTCCGCGCCGTCATCGAGGAGCGCGCCCGGCGGGAGGGCGCCGCCGTCGTACCCGTCACCGTGGCGGGCGGCGGCGACCGCCCCGTCGCCGAGGGAGCGGCCCAACTGGTCCTCGCCCCGCTCTTCGGCCGCGCGGGGGAGGGCGGCGGCCAACGGGGCTGACCGGGGTCCGCGCCACGGCCCGGGGTGCGTGACCGCTCCCGGTGGCCCGCCTGACCCGACCCGGACGGTGCGGGACCCGTCACCGCACGGTCCCGGTCGCCGCCTCACCGGGGCGGGCCGGCGGTGCGGAAACCCGTCACCCGGACAGTGGGACCCCGTCATCGGCCTGGGCGCCGCGCCGCCCTTGTCCCACCGCGCGGGGCCGATCGAGCGGAACATGCCCCCCGAACGGGCGGTGCGCCCCGCCGGGAGGTGGCGGCCCCTCGCGCGCGCGTGGCAGCGTCGCGGGCCCAGACCGACCGGCGAACACGGGGGCAGTGTCGCCGCCGCGGCCGGTGGCCCCCGCCCCGGCCGTTCGCGAGCAGCGAAGGGTGCCCCCCATGTCCAGCAAACCCCCCGCACGACTGCGCGACGGCCGCGCCCTCACCCGCCTCGGGCTGGCCGCGGGCCTGGTCGTCCCCGCCGGTCTCCTCGGCGTACCGGCCGCCATCGCCATCCCGGTCACCACCCCTGCGGTGACCGGCGTCGCCGCCGGAGCCCTGGCCGCCGACGCCCCGGCGCTCCCCGCCTGCGGTGATCCGGACGGCGAGGACTTCCCCATCAGCACCCGGATCCACGGCGGCCCCGACACCTACGCCTCCGGCGGCGGCTACGGCACCTGGTACCTCGACCTGACCAACACCACCGACCGGTCGTGCACCTCCATCCACCCCGTTCTCGTGCTCACCGACGAGGACCGGACACTGACGGCCGAGCAGATCCAGCTGGAGTTCACCGAGCAGGCGCACCCCGACGAGGAACACCGCGTGAGCTGGGAGTCCACCGACCGCGACGAACAGATCGGCGTCTTCGGCGGGGGCGAGCAGGACGACGGCTTCCCGGGCTTCACCGTTCCCGCGAGGAAGACCGTGACGGTCCGGGTCCGGATGGCGTTCACCTCC
Source organism: Streptomyces sp. NPDC058008 (assembly GCF_042886395.1). Taxonomy (NCBI): domain Bacteria; kingdom Bacillati; phylum Actinomycetota; class Actinomycetes; order Kitasatosporales; family Streptomycetaceae; genus Streptomyces; species Streptomyces sp. NPDC058008. Next base: position 181,069 of record NZ_JBHVQX010000001.1, read on the forward strand.
GACACCCGGCCGGGCAACGTCACCGCCCACGCCGCGATCGTCCAGCGGCGTGACGCCCGGGACGACGACGGGCGCACCGGGGCCGACGGGGACTGGGTGGGGGAGTCGGACGCGTACTCCTTCGCCGTCGTCGACGGCGGCACCGAGGCACCCGGGGACGTCGGGACCACCGTGGACGCGGAGGGCGACCCCGTGCCCGGACTCGCCCGCACCGGGCCGGCCCGCGCGCGCTGGGCCGGCGCCGCGTCCGGGACCCTCCTCCTCGCCGGAGCGGCCGCCGTGATCTGCTCCAGGCGCCTGCGCCGGAGCGGCCGCTGACCGGCTCGCCGTTTCCCCGTGATCAGCCGGTTCCGTCCGGCGGAACGGGCAGCCTAAAATCGGGGGCGTCGGCGCTGCACAACGCGGTGCCGCCGGCGTCCAGCACCCCGAGTGCACAGCGCGTACGGCAGGAGCCCGTCACATGGCAGAGCGCAAGCCGATCGAGTCCTGGCTGACCGACATGGACGGTGTCCTCATCCACGAGGGCACGCCGATCCCCGGGGCCGACGCCTTCATCAGGCGGCTGAGGGATTCCGGACTGCCCTTCCTGGTCCTCACCAACAACTCCATCTACACCGCCCGAGACCTGCACGCGCGTCTGAAGCGCATGGGCCTGGACGTGCCCGTGGAGAACATCTGGACCTCCGCCCTGGCCACCGCCCAGTTCCTGGACGACCAGCGGCCGCGCGGCACGGCGTACGTCATCGGCGAGGCGGGGCTCACCACCGCGCTGCACGACATCGGCTACGTCCTCACCGACCACGAGCCCGACTACGTCGTCCTGGGGGAGACCCGGACCTACAGCTTCGAGGCGCTCACCAAGGCGATCCGCCTCATCAACGGCGGTGCCCGCTTCATCTGCACCAACCCGGACGAGACCGGCCCGTCCGCCGAGGGCCCGCTCCCCGCGACGGGTTCGGTCGCCGCGCTGATCACCAAGGCCACCGGCAAGGCGCCGTACTTCGCGGGCAAGCCCAACCCGCTGATGATGCGTACCGGGCTCAACGCCATCGGCGCCCACTCCGAGACCTCCGCGATGATCGGCGACCGGATGGACACCGACGTGCTCGCCGGCCTCGAAGCGGGGATGCAGACCTTCCTGGTCCTGACCGGGCTGACCACGGAGGCCGACATGGACCGCTACCCCTTCCGGCCCTCCACGGTCGTCGACTCGATCGCGGACCTCGTCGACCTGGTCGACCTGCCCATGCCGTGACCCGACCGGGCTACAGCGGATGCGGGACACGCTCCCACGCGTGAACCTTCCCTCAGGAGGTTTACGATGCGTTCACTGCCCCTCACTTTCTGTGCCGCTCTGGTGGCCGGGACGATAGCCCTGCCCGCGTCCGCCGCACTGGCCGATCCGAAGACCGACGAACCCCGGGACGAGAAGCGTTCGGGAACGGTCTCGGTCAGCCCGTCCCGTGTCTCCCCCGACGGGGAGGTGGAGCTCCGGGTCGACGTCTGCGGCAAGGGCAGGTCGGCCCGAGGCAACTCCGAGGCGTTCACGTCCGAAGCGCGCTTCGCACCGGCCGACGGCAAGGGCCTCGTCGCCCACGCCCGGATCCGTTCCGACGCCGCACCCGACGACTACGAGATCTGGGTGACGTGCGAGGACGGCCACGGCAGGGCCACCGGCACGGTCACCGTCGTCCGGCACAGCCGCCCGTCGCCCGTCGCCCCCGTCCGGGCGGGCGGCGGCGGCACCGCGCTGCTCGCCGAACAGGCCGCGGCCGACGAGGGCCCCGGCACCCGTCACACGGTCATCGGTCTCGGACTGGGCGCCGTCGCGGCCGTCGCCGTCGCGCTGCGCAGCGTGCGACGCCGTCGCACGGCGGCCCACTGACATGTCCGCCCCGGACCGTCCGGCCGGAACCGGGCGCCTGCTGACGGGCGTCGCCTGGGCCGTACTCCTGCTGGGCCTGTGGCTGTGGGGCCGTGCCGCCACCGCCGGCAACTCGGCCCCGACGACCGGTGACGTCGCGGCGGTCGGCCGGCCCCTGGGCGTCCCGCTGCCCCCGGCCCACGATCCGCTCGACGGCGCCGCCCCGCAGCGGGTCGAACTCCCCTCCGTCGGCATCGACGCGACCGTCGTGCGGCGCGGACTGGACGACGAAGGGGCCATCGAGCCGCCGCCGTTCGAGACCCCGGGAGCCGTCGGCTGGTACGCCGAGGGCACCGAACCCGGTACGAAGGGCGCCGCCCTCTTCGTCGGCCACGTCGACACCGAGACGAAGCCCGCCGTGTTCTACGGGCTCAGCGCGGCCCGGCCCGGCGAGAAGGTCCGGGTGAGCCGGTCCGACGGGAAGATCGCCGAGTTCACCATCGACGACGTACAGGTCCTCACGCGGAAGCGCTTCGACGCGCAGAAGGCCTACGGGCCGCGTGAGGACGGGCGGGCCGAGCTCCGCCTGATCACCTGCGGCGGCACGTACGACCACGCGTCCCACGCGTACACCGCCAACGTCATCGTCTCCGCGTATCTGACGGGGGAGAAGAAGGCGGAGAAGAAGGCGGAGAAGAGCGCGGGGAGGAGCACGGGGAACAGCGCGGCGGCGAGCGGCGGGGAGAGCCACACCTGAACCGCCCGCGGGGCAACCCGGCCCGGCCGGCGCCCGCTCCCCCTCGGAGCCGCCGACCGGGCCGGTCCTCGACCGCGGTGTCCGGACCGCGGGAGTGGCCCGGACACGGCGCGGGAGGTCGGGTCGTTCGTGCCGGTACGACACTGTAGGACGACCGCGCCCGGCACTCCGAGCGGTTTCGGCAGGATGTCCGGATCCGGGTGGGAGCGTCCGGGCTCCGGCCGCTGTGCCGCGCCACCGCCCGGCTGTGGTGCCCGAGGGTGCCGCGCCCCGCGCGAGGGCGCGGGGCGGCCGCGGCCGGATTGTCGGGGTGGAGCGTGGCACCGCCGGTCGCCCGACGCCGTCGGCGTCCTGGCTGTCCCCCCGCACGCGGCAACTCTGCGTGAGGTTCTGCCGGTCGTGCGTCGGCGGGGGCGCTCTGGGCCGATCCGTGCTCTCCGGCCGGGAGGCGAGGCTCCGGACGGCACCGGGCCGGGTTGTCCGATACGCGGCGTGAACACAAGGGTGAAACGGGCAGGTTATCTGCCATACGTGCGATATGAGGATATGCCGTGAAGAAGGCGCGCAGGGGTAGCGAAAGGTGTTCTGGGGGTGCGTCCGCGCCGTAGCGAGCATGAGCGAGGCCCCCTCACACTCGGTGAGGGGGCCTCGCTTGTGCGTGCGCCGTCAGGGACTCGAACCCCGGACCCGCTGATTAAGAGTCAGCTGCTCTAACCAACTGAGCTAACGGCGCCTGCTGACCTGGAGAACTTTACCCGATGTCCGGGAGTGCTCCTGACCAATTCCTTTCCGGTACGGCCTGTCGGATGGTCGTTTTTTCTCTTTAGTCGGTCACCATGAGATATGCCCGGAAAGTTCTGATGCGGAAGATCTGGACGACTGTCGAGAGGAAGAGGAGTCGCATGACTGTGCCGGTCTTCGAGGAGTACGTACCCGCGGCCGACTGCGGCTGCCCGGGGTGCGCCCGGCGGCGCCGTACGGCCGCCGCGCTGCCCGTACGCTACGGCGGCCACCCCGCCGCGCACGGTGCGCGGCGGGCGCTGGTCCTGGTCACCGCGGCGGGAGTCGTCCTGTCCTGCGGGGCCGGTCAGGCCGCCGCCACCGCCGCCGGACGGGACTCCCGTGCCGGCGGTGCGTCGATCGACCCCCAGCCGGTCACCCCGCAGGGCTCGGTGGGGCCCCTGAGCGGCAGCGGAGCCTCGGGGCCGCCCTCCGCGCCGGTCACGACGCTGCGCACGACGACCCGCACCGACATCATCAACCGCGCCAAGAAGTGGATCACGGCGAAGGTCCCGTACAACATGGCGGCGTACTGGTCCGACGGCTACCGGCAGGACTGCTCCGGCTTCGTGTCGATGGCGTGGAACCTCGGCACCAACGAGTGGACCGGCAGCCTCGCCGCCTTCGGGACGAAGATCGCCCGCGACGACCTGGAGCCCGGCGACATCCTGCTCTTCCACAATCCGGCGGACCCCACGGTGGGGTCGCACGTCACCGTCTTCGGCGGCTGGAGCGACCACACGCACAGCCACTACCTCGCGTACGAGCAGACCAGCCCGCACGCGCGCAAGGCGACGACGCCGATGGCGTACTGGAGCAACTCCTCGAAGTACGTGGCCTACCGCTACAAGGGCATCGTCAGCGGTGCGGGCGGCGGGTCGTCCACCGCCTTCCCCGGGGCCGCGAAGTTCGGGCCCGGCGCGAACAACGCGCACGTCACCCGGCTCGGGCAGTTGCTCATCGCCCAGGGCGGCAAGCGCTTCTACACGGCGGGGGCGGGACCGCGCTGGAGCGACGCGGACAAGAAGGCGACCCAGGCGTTCCAGCTGGCGCAGGGGTGGAAGGGCAAGGAGGCCGACGGAATCCCCGGCCCCGGGACCTGGAGCCTGCTGGTCAAGGGCTCCGGCCACAGGATCCCCGCCGCCGGGTCGGGCGCGGCCACGGCCTACCCCGGGAAGCGCTACTTCGCCCCGGGCCAGACCAACGACCACGTCCGCACGCTGGGCACCCGGCTGGTGAAGAAGGGCTACGGCGCCCACTACGTGACGGGCCCCGGCCGCACCTGGACGGAGGCGGACCGCCGGAACGTCGAGGCGTTCCAGCGCGCCCAGGGCTGGAGGGGGAGCGCGGCCGACGGGTACCCCGGGCCGGAGACATGGCGACGGCTCTTCGCGTGACGGCTGAAGCGACGGAACGGACATGACGGAGGCGGGAATGCGGTCCACGGAGAACGTGCGGGGCGAGTGGGACGAGCTGGGGAAGCGGGAGACGCGGGCGGCCGGGTCCGCATCCGTCCTGGGAGGTGCACCGGGAGAGATCGGGGCCGAGGCGGTGCCGGCCCCGGAGAGGTACGGGAGCGGGCTGCCGGGCCTTCGCTCCGAGCCGGAAGCGGAATCGAAAACGGAAGTGGGAGTGGGCGGGACGGAGGACGACGGCATCCCGGCGGATCTCGGGCCGGCCATGGACGCGATGGCCGAGGCGGGCCCGCCCGCCCCCGCGCCCGCAGACCTGGACCTGGGCACCGGCCCGGCGCCCGGAGTGGGATGGGACCCGGAGCCGGTGGTTCCCGGGCCGGCCGGTGGTCCGGAGCCGGTAGCCCCCGAGCCGGTACGCGGTCCGGAACGGCTGCACCCCGAGCCGGTACGCGGCCCGGCGGCGGAGGCGGCGCGCGGCGCCCTCCCGCCACTGACACCGGATTCGAAAACGGAATCAGAGGAGGACGTGGCGGGCGACGCGGGTCGGGAGAACGGATCCGCTCCGGCGGCCCGTACGCCGGGCGGACCGGCCGGCCGGGAAGAGCCGGACGGGCCGCTGGAACTCGTGAAGTCCGCACCTGTCGGGGGCCGGTGGTTCGGCTGGGAGGAGCGCGGGTCCGCGTCCGACGGGGCGGCATGGAGGACCGCGCCCCGTGAGCCACGGTCACCCGACGCGGAGGAGTGCGACCCGCTGTCCGACACCACTCGGCTGCCCGGTGCGCAGGCGCGGGGGGCCGCGCCCGGCGAGCGCTGGTGGTCCGACGCCGAGGAGCGCGGGGCATCGCCCCGCGCGGCCGGGCCGCCGGACGTGGAGGAGTACGGGTCCGTGCCGGACGAAGCCGGTCTGTCCGGCGCCGAGGAGGGCGGGTCCGCACCCGGCCGGGCCGAGCCGTCCGACGCGCAGGGGCGTGGAGCGGTCTCCGGCGTGCCCCGCCCGGCCGAGAACGACGAGCGCCCGCACGGTGTGCCCCGCCCCGCCGAGGACGAGCAGCGACTCCTCGGTGCGCCCCGTCCCGCCGAGGACGAGCGACTCCACGGTGTGCCCAGGGCGGCGGACGGTGAGCAGCGCCCGCACGGTGTGCCCCGGGCCGCCGACGGTGACGAGCTCCTGCGGACCGACGACGACGAGCGTTCACCGGTGACGCTCACCGTGGGTGCCGCGGACCCGGTCGTCTGGTGGGGGGCCGGGCGTCGGCAGCCCGTCATCTCCACCGACGCCACCGCCGCCATCCCCGTACACCTGCTCTTCCGCGACGACGTTCCCGGCGGTACGCCCCCGGGGCCGGGCGGCGGGGGCGGGGGAGCGCGGTGGTCCGGTGACCGTCGGCCGCCCCTGCCGCGTTCCCCGCAGGGACAGGGACAGGGGCAGGGACAGGTGCAGGGGCCCCCGCGGTCCGCGCCCCACGCGGACCCCCGTCTCACCGAGCGCCCCGGTCCGGTACTGCCCGGCTGGGCCGCGCTGTCCGCCGCGGCGACGTGGACGGCCGGCGGGCTCGCGGTGCTGTGGTGGCACGGCGTGCTGCCCGCCGGGCTCACCGGCGCGCTCGGACTCGGGGTCCGTCCGCACGCAGGCATCGGCACCGGCGGCTGGGCCCTGCTCGCCCTGCTGGTGACGCTGGTGCTGTTCACGTGCTGCGGTCTCGGGCGGGGCCGCGCCGGGCACGCCTCGGTGCTGACGCTCTTCGGCGACTACCGGGGCAGTGTCCGGCGCACCGGCCTCCTCTGGATCTCGCCGCTCCTGCGGCGCCGCCGGATCGACGTACGCCTGCGGCACTGGCGCAGCGAGCCGTTGCCCGCCGTGGACGCGAGCGGTACCGCGCTGCGGGCCGTGGTGCTCGTCGTCTGGCGGGTGAAGGACACCGTGCGGGCCGCGCTCGGGGTCGCGGACCACGAGCGGTACCTGCGCGACCAGGTGGAATCGGCCCTGGCCCGGGTGCTCTCGCAACTGCCCGCCGACGCCTTCCACGAGGACACCCGCACCCTGCGCGACGCGGAGGCGGTGGGCGACGCGCTGACCAGGATGCTCAAGGCGGACTGCGTTCCCGTGGGCATCGAGGTGTACTCCGCGCAGCCGACCGGAATCGAGTACGCCCCCGAGGTCGCCGCCGCCATGCGGCGGTGCCGGGTGGCGGCCATCGACGCGAAGCACCGGGACGGCGTGCTGACCTCCGTGGTCGACGCGGTGGACGACACGGTCGGCCGGCTGACCGCGCGGGGCATCGTGGAGCTCGACGCGTACGAGCACAAGGCGCTGGTCAGGGATCTGACCGTGGCCTTCTACACCGGGCGCGGGAGCGCGGAAGGGGTCTGACCGCCGCCGGTCGCACGGGAGTTCGCACGGAAACCCGATCCACATTGGTCTGGACATGTTCATGCCGCGTCAATAATCTGGACTTGGTCTAGACCGCACAAGCGATGCGAGCGGCACCGCTCGGATCATCCCCAGAACATCCCCCACGTTCTCGAGGAGCGACACAGCATGCGGAAAAGGGCAAGCGCGGCCGTCATCGGCCTGGCGATAGCGGGCGTCTCCATGTTCGCGACCGGCAGTGCCAGCAGCCACGGCTACACGGATTCCCCCATCAGCCGGCAGAAGCTCTGCGCCAACGGCACCGTCACCAACTGCGGCAACATCCAGTGGGAGCCGCAGAGCGTCGAGGGGCCCAAGGGCTTCCCGGCGGCAGGGCCGGCCGACGGCAAGATCTGTGCCGGCGGGAACAGCGGTTTCGCTCAGCTCGACGACCCGCGCGGCGGCGCCTGGCCCGCCACCAAGGTCACCGCGGGGCAGGGCTACAGCTTCCGCTGGCAGTTCACGGCCCGGCACTCCACGAGCGACTTCCGCTACTACATCACCAAGAACGGCTGGGACTCCTCCAAGCCGCTCACCAGGGCCGCCCTGGAATCGCAGCCCTTCATGACCGTGCCGTACGGGAACCAGCAGCCCCCGGCGACACTGACCCACCAGGGCTCCATGCCCACCCAGAAGACCGGGAAGCACATCATCCTGGCCGTCTGGAACGTCGCGGACACCAGCAACGCGTTCTACGCGTGCTCCGACGTGCAGTTCTGACCCGTACGACGCACAGTGGGCGGCCTCCTCGGAAGGAGACCGCCCACTGTGGTGTCGGTGCGCCGTCAGGGACTCGAACCCCGGACCCGCTGATTAAGAGTCAGCTGCTCTAACCAACTGAGCTAACGGCGCCTGCTGACTCGAAAATAATACCTGGTCCCCAAGGGTGCTGATGACACGCGCCCGCGCCCCTCCGGCGTGGCCCTCGCCACAGGGGACCGCGCGGCCGGCCGGGCTCAGAGGGCCAGCGACAGGAGCACCGGCGCCGCGCGCCGGTTCAGCGTGGCCGCCGCGGCCCGCAGCCGGTGCGCGTGCTCGATCGGCAGGGACAGGGCCAGGCACCCGGCGGCCGAGCCCGCCGTCAGGGGGACGGCCGCGCACACCGTGCCCACGGCGTACTCCTGAAGATCCAGCACCGGCACCGTCGCGGGCTGGCTGTCCAGCTTGGAGAAGAGCACCTTCTCGCTGGTGATCGTCCGGGACGTCAGGCGCGCGATCCGGTGCCGGGCCATGTGGTCGCGCCGGCCGTTCTGGTCGAGCTGTGTCAGCAGGCACTTGCCGATCGCGCTGGCGTGCGCCGCCGAGCGGAAGTCCACCCACTCGTTGACCGCGGGGGTGCGCGGCCCGTCGGCCACCTGTGTGACCCGGATCTCCCCGTCGACGTAACGGCTGACGTAGACGGCGGCGCCGACCGAGTCCCGCAGCTGCACCAGGGTCTGCTGGAGCTTCCCCTCCAGGGCCCGCCTGCGGGCGGTGCCCGAGCCGAGCTCGGTGAGCGAGGCCCCGACGACGTACGCGCCGTCGGCGATCTGCTCGACGTACCCCTCGCGGCGGAGCGTCAGCAGGAGGGGCCTGAGGTGACCGGCCGGCAGGCCCGTCTCGCGGGAGATCCTGGCCTCGGTCACCCCGTCGCCGTGGGTGGACACGGACTCCAGCACGCGCAGGGCGTACTGCACCGAATGGAACGGCGCCTTCGGCTCGGGCTTCAACGCCACGGTTTCCTCTCCAGGGCCTCGACCAGGTGGTGACCGCAACCTCACGATCCACGATAGTCGCCATGTGGCCGATTCGGAGGGGCTGTACGGGAGTTGATGGTGCGCCCCCGCTCCGTCAGCTGGGGCGCACCCGTTTGGCATATGCCAAGGTCACGAGCATCGCGCCATATACGTGGTCACAGCACCGCGTTGAGGAACTCGCGCGTACGTTCGTGCTCGGGGTCGGTGAAGATCTTCTCCGGCGTACCGGACTCCACGACCCGGCCCGCGTCGAACATCAGGACCTTCTCCGACACGTCCCGCGCGAAGCTCATCTCGTGGGTCACGCAGAGCATGGTGATGTCGGTGGTCCTGGCGATGTCGCACAGCAGGTCCAGCACACCGGCCACGAGTTCGGGGTCCAGCGCCGACGTCACCTCGTCGAGCAGCAGGATCTCCGGACGCATGGCCAGCGCGCGGGCGATGGCCACGCGCTGCTGCTGGCCGCCGGAGAGCTGCGAGGGGTGGGCGTCGACCTTCCCGGAGAGCCCGACCAGGTCGAGCAGCTCCCTGGCCCGCGCCTCCGCCTCGTCGCGGTCCATCCCCAGGACGTTGACCGGTGCCTCGGTGATGTTCTGGAGCACCCGCATGTTGGGGAAGAGGTTGAACTGCTGGAAGACCATCCCGATCTTCTTCCGGGACGCGCGCAGTTCCTTCTCGCCCGCCGGCTTCAGCGAGCCGTCCGGCCGGCGCACGTGCGAGAGGGGCGATCCGTCCACCCAGATCACGCCGTCGCTGACCTTCTCCAGGGTCATCAGCAGCCGCAGGATGGTGGTCTTCCCCGAGCCGCTCGGGCCGATCAGCGTGACGTGCTCGCCGCGCCGGACGGTGAAGTCAAGCTCGTCCAGCACCACGTGGTCGCCGTACCGCTTGACGACCCTGTCGAAGCGGACGAGCGGTTCGACGCCCGTGAGCAGGGGGTCCGGAGCCGCGTCCGCGGGCTCCTTGAGGGGGGCGGGTTCAGTGGCCAAGGCGCTTCTCCAGCTTTCTCATCAGCAGCGACGTGGGGTAGCTCGCGACCAGGAAGACCAGTCCGGCGAGTGTGAACGCCTCGGTGTACGCGAAGTGGTCGGCGCCGTAGCTGCGCGCCTCGAAGACCATCTCGTGCACCGTGATCACGGCGAGGAAGGGGGTCTCCTTGAACATCGAGATCGCGTAGTTGCCGAGGGCGGGCAGTACGTTGCGCACCGCCTGCGGCAGGATCACGGCCTGCCAGGTGCGCCGGGGCGACATCGAGAGGGCCCGGCAGGCCTCCCACTGCCCCTTCGGAACGCCGTCGATCCCGGCCCTGTACACCTCGGAGGTGTACGTGGCGTAGTGGACGCCCAGCACCACGATGCCGATGGTCAGCGGCTCCACGGAGGTGAAGAGGGCCGCCACGCCGACCAGCTGCACCAGCAGCGGTGTGGCGCGGACGAACTCCATGACGGCCTTCACCGGCACCGTCACGAAGCGGGAGGGCGCGCGCCCGGCCACCGCGATGGCGAGTCCGAGCACCGCGGCCACGAGCGTGCCGAGCACGGTGGCGAGCAGGGTGACCCGGAACCCCTGGAGCAGCAGCGGAAGGGTGTCCCTGGCGGCACCCCAGTCGAATGTCTGGTTCACCGGGCACCTCCGGCCGTGGTGACGGCGTCCGCCGTGCGGGTCCTGAGCAGGCTGCGGGCACCGGTGTGCAGGCCGAGCCGCCGCTTGGCCGAGCGCTCCAGCAGGTTCATCAGCAGGGTCAGCGCGTAGGCGAGCACGAAGTAGACGGCCAGCAGCAGCAGGTAGGCGGTGAGGGTCTCACCGGTGAGGCTGCGGATGTGCTCGATCGTGGTCATGAAGTCGGCGGCGGAGATCAGCCACAGCAGCGGGGTGCACTTCAGCAGCTGGATGAGCAGGTTGGTGAAGGACGGGATCATCTGCACCCAGGCCTGGGGCAGGATCACCTTCCGCATCCGGTGGAACGGCGTCATGTTCAGCGCGACGGCCGCCTCGTACTGGGCGCGGGGCACGGAGTTGACCGCGCCGCGCACGATCTCGGAGCCGTACGCACCGTAGTTCAGGCCGAAGGCGACGACCCCGCAGAGCAGCGGGGTCAGTTCGTAGCCCGTCAGCTGCGGCATGGCGTAGTAGAGCCAGAACAGCTGGATGTAGAGGGAGGTGCCGCGGAAGAACTCCACGACGGTCCGGGAGGCCCCGCGCACCAGCAGCAGTCTGCTGCCCGCCGCCAGGCCCAGGGCGAACGACAGGAGCAGGGCGAGCAGGGAACCCAGGACGGTGGCCTGGACCGTCACCCACAGGCCCGCGCCGACCTGGGGGAACTCGTCGAGGAGGGTGGAGAAGAAGTCACTCATACGCTGTGGTCCGCTCTCGTCAGCCCTTGCACAGATCCGCCGTCTTCAGCGTGGCCGGGGGGATCTCCGTGGCGCCGAAGCCGTACTCCTGGAGCAGCCCGACGTAACGGGACCGGTCCGAGACGATCTTCTTCAGCTCCCGGTTGAAGGAGTCCCGCAGGTCCTCGTTGCCCTGGCGGAACACGGCGCCGCCCGGGGAGAACTGCTGCTCGCCGTCCAGCTCGGGGACGAACGCCTCGGTGACCTCGGTGTCCGGATTGGTCTTGGCGAGCCAGCGCAGCGAGATGCCGGTGAGCAGGAAGGCGTCGATCCGGCCGCCCTTGACGGCGTCCGCGCCGTCCTGCGGCTTCTGCAGCGTCTTGATCCTGCCCTCGGCGATGCCCGCGCCCTTGGCGTACGAGCCCTCGACCGCGCCGGACATCACGCCGACGGTCACTCCGGCGGCCTTCGCGGACGCGAGGTCGGTGAGCTGCTTCGGGTTGCCCTTCTTCACCATCAGCGCGGTGGGGGAGATGAACTCCGGTTCGGAGAAGAGGGCGTTGGCGCAGCGCTCGGGAGTGATGGCCATGCCCGCGCTCACCACGTCGTACTTGCCCGCCTGGAGACCGGGGATGAGGCCGTCCCACTCCGAGAGGGTGGGCTTCAGCCCGTCCACGCCGAGCGCCTTGAATATCTCCCGGTGCAGGGTGGGGGCCTCGCCCTTGAGCTCCTTGCCCTCCATGTAGCCGTACGGGGCCTCGTTGGCGTACGCGACCCGGACGAAGCCCTGCTTGCGGAGCTTGTCGAGCGCGCCCTCGCCGTCCGCGGCGCCGGCGTCCGTCTTGCTGCACGCGGAGAGCAGGCCGGGAACGACGAGCAGACCTCCCACGGCCGCGGATCGGTTGAGGAAGCCCCGACGGGACAGGTGAGGGAAGTCAGCCATGGTTCGCAATCTCCTGGAGAAATCGGGGTGTCGAACAGTCCGGACAGGGTGACCACCTGCCCGATCCAGGGCACCTATGCAGAATGCGCAGCCATGTAATCGAACGGTGGCCGGAAGGTGACCTTCCCGTGTCACGTCATGGGCGCAGGGCGACGGCCGGTGCGCGGGGCGTATCGGCCGTGCGGCACGGTCCCATGACGACCCGTTATTCCGGGATATGCGCGGTGATGTCCGGAGAGGGTACGTAACCGCGCTTCAGGTCCACCACGTTGGGAAGCTCCTCACCGGCGGCCCAGAGCTCGTACATCGCGACGAACTGCTCGCCCAGCCGGTCCCGCCAGCCCGCCGTGTCCCCGCTCATGTGCGGGGAGACCAGCAGGCCCGGCACCTCCCACAGCGGGTCGGCGGGGTCCAGCGGCTCCTCCTGGAACACGTCGAGTGCCGCGCCCGCGATCCAGCGCCTGCGCAGCGCCTCGGCCAGGTCCTCCTCGACGGTCAGCGCGCCGCGCCCCACGTTGACGAAGTGGGCGGAGGGCTGGAGCAGGCCGAAGAAGCGCGCGTCGAACATCCCGCGCGTCGCGTCCGTCAGCGGGGCCGCGCAGATCACCCAGTCCGCGGCGGCCGCCAGCCGTCCCAGGTCCTCCGTGCCGTGGATGGAGCGCCGCGCCGTACGCCCGACGAGCGCCACCCGGACACCGAGCCCGTGCAGCAGCCGCATGATCTCCCGGCCGACGGGACCCGCCCCGACGACCACCGCGCGGGTGCCGGCGAGCCCCCGCGTCTCCCGGTGGCGCCAGGTGCGCCGCCGCTGGAGGTCCAGCGTGCGGGGGAGGTCCTTGGCGAAGGCGAGCACCAGCCCCGCGACGTACTCCGCGACCGGCAGTTCGAAGACGCCCCGGGCGTTGGTGACCACGGTGGGGGAGGCGGCCAGCTCGGGGCAGAGCAGCCGGTCCACCCCGGCGCTCGCCGTGTGCACCCAGCGGGGGCGCGGCCCGGCGCCCGGCCAGGCCTCGCGGACCGCGTCGGAGGTGAAGTCCCAGACGAGCAGCACATCGGCGCCGGGAAGCTCCCCGGCCAGCGTCCGCCCGTCGGCGTACCGGACGACGGCCCGGCCGGTCAGCCGCCCCAGGCGCGGTGACGGGTCGGTGTCGAGGACGAGGATCACGGGAGTGCTCATCAGGAATGACCACGCTCGCACCGGGGCACACGCCCGTCAACAGGGCCTCCACCGTGTGGGAGAAACCGCAGGTCACAGCCGTTGCGGGCGACGGTGGGGGGCCGGAAGAGGAATACTTGTCCCAGGCAGGGTCAGCGGTGACGCGAGCGGCCGCGGGACATCCGGACGCACGGGAAGGCTGGACATGACGACCGTAGGACTTCTCTACCCGGGCCATGCCGCGGAGGACGACTTCCCGCGGATCGAGGTCATGCTCGACAGCGACATCAGGGTGCCGCTCTTCCACACCGACATCGACGAGGACGCCCGCAGGCCGGAGAACCTCCGCGCGGCCGGTGCGCCCGACCGTCTGAGCGCCGGTGTCGAGGAACTGCGGATGGCCGGTGCCGAATCGCTGGTCTGGGCGTGCTCGGGCGGCAGCTTCGCCTACGGCTGGGACGGGGCGCACCAGCAGGCGGCCGGACTGGCCAGGGCCGCCGGGCTGCCCGCGTCGAGCACCTCCGTCGCGTTCGTCCAGGCGGTGCGTGAGCTGGGCGCCACCCGGGTCGCGGTCGCCGCGACCTACACCGAGGACGTCGCCGCGCTCTTCGCCGGTTTCCTGGAGTCCGGCGGCGTCGAGGTGGCCGCCACCCGGGGCGGCGGCATCATCGACGCGTCGGCGGCGGCCGCGGCGGACGTGGAGCAGGTGAAGGAGCTGGCGGTGGCCGGGAACCACCCCGACGCCGAGGTGGTACTCCTCCCCGACAACGCCCTGCACACCGCCGCGTACGTCCCCGAACTGGAGGAACTGCTCGGCAAGCCCGTGCTCACCGCCAACCAGGTCGCGGTCTGGGAAGGGCTCCGGCTGGCCGAACGCCGCATCTGGGCCCCCACCCTCGGCACCCTGTTCGCCACCCGCGAGCCCCCGCCGGGCGCAGCCGAGCCCCGGGGCATCGAGGTACGGGAGTAAGCGGTGCGCCCCCGCCCCGGGGACGGCCCGCCTCCGCGCGGGGAACGGCTCCGGGAATAAGCGGAGTCATCCTCCTGTTTGCACCCTCCGGTACCCAGACGCAGCACCGGAGAGGCCGAACACGTGGATGAGAACCGAGGCGACCAGATTCGCGGCACCGTGGGCGGGACGGCCTCCGTCCCCCTCTCCGTGCTCGACCTGGTGACGGTGGGCCAGGGCCGCACGGCGACCCAGGCCCTGCGTACGGCTGTGGACATCGCGAAGCTCGCCGAGCGTCGCGGTTTCCACCGCTTCTGGGTCGCCGAGCACCACTCCATGCCCGGTGTGGCCTCCTCGTCCCCCGCCGTGATCCTCGCGCACCTGGCCGCCCACACCGAGCGCATCCGGCTCGGCTCCGGCGGCGTGATGCTGCCCAACCACGCCCCGCTGGTGATCGCGGAGCAGTTCGGGACGCTGGAGGCGATGGCCCCCGGCCGTGTGGACCTCGGCCTGGGCCGGGCCCCCGGCACCGACGGCGCGACGGCGGCGGCCCTGCGCCGCACCGACCGGCTCAACGAAGGCGCCGACGACTTCCCGCAGCAGCTCGCCGAGCTGACCCGCTTCCTGGACGACGACTTCCCCGACGGGCACCCCTACGCCCGTATCCACGCGGTCCCCGGCCCCGTGCAGGCCACGTCGCCCGGCGGCGTCCAGTCGCCCGCCCGGCCGCCCGTCTGGCTCCTCGGCTCCTCCGGCTTCAGCGCCAGGCTGGCCGGGGTCCTCGGCCTGCCCTTCGCCTTCGCCCACCACTTCTCGGCCCGCAACACCGTGCCCGCCCTCGACCTGTACCGCGAGTCCTTCAAGCCGTCCGCGGTCCTGGACTCCCCCTACGCCCTGATCGGCGTCGCGGCGCTCGCCGCCGACGACGAACGCGAGGCCAGGCGGCAGGTGCTCACCGGCGCCCTGTCCATGCTCCGGCTGCGCACCGGGCGCCCCGGCCTGGTGCCGAGCCCCGAGGAGGCGGAGGCGTACGCCTTCAGCCCCGCGGAGCGCGAATTCGTCGACGGCTGGCTGAAGGACATCGTCCACGGCACGGCGGACGAGGTCCGCACCGGGCTGGAGGACCTCGCCAAGCGCACCGGCGCGGACGAGCTGATGATCACGGCCAACACGCACGGCGGCGAGGCCCGGCTGCGCTCGTACGAACTCATCGCGGACGCCTACGGGCTGCCCCGCGCGAGCTGATCCGGTCAGCCCTCCCGCGGCCTGGTGCCGGTGCCGATCAGCTCGGCGATCCGCTCCGGCGCCACCGCGCGTGAGTAGAGCCACCCCTGTCCGGTGTCGCAGCCGATCCGGCGCAGCCGCTCCGCCTGGCCCGAGGTCTCCACGCACTCCGCGGTGACCGTCAGGCCCAGGCGGTGCGCCAACTGCACCATGGCCTCCACGATCGTCTCGTCCGCCGGGCTGGGCCGTGCCCCGTCCTCGTACCGGAAACCGCGTACGAAGGAGCCGTCCAGCTTCAGCACGGACACGGGAAGCCGGCTCAGATAGGCCAGGTTGGAGTAGCCGGTGCCGAAGTCGTCGATCGCGATGCGCACCCCCATGTCGCTGAGCGCCTGGAGCACCCGCAGCGGCCGGCCGGACGAGCCCATGACCGCCGATTCGGTCAGCTCCAGTTGCAGCAGGCCGGGTTCGAGGCCGGTCTCGGTGAGGATCTCCGCCACGTCGGCGACCAGGTCGGAGTCCCGGAGCTGCCGCACGGCGACGTTGACGCTGATGAACAGCGCGGGCTCGCCCGGGTGTTCCAGCTGCCAGCGGCGGGCCTGACGGCAGGCCGTGCGCAGCACCCACCGGCCGAGCTGGACGATCGTGCCGTCCTCCTCGGCGATCGGCACGAAGCGGCTCGGCGCCAGCAGCCCGAACCGCGGGTGGTTCCACCGGACCAGCGCCTCCACCCCCCGTACGACCCCGTCCGCCATGCCGACCAGCGGCTGGTACTCCAGCGTGAACTCGCCGCGTTCGACGGCCGGCCGGAGCGTGGAGGAGAGCGCCTGCCGGGTCATCCGGTGCGCGTTGCGCTCCGGGTCGAAGAGGGTCCAGCGGGCCCGGCCGTCGGCCTTCGCCCAGTACAGCGTCGTGTCGGCGGCCTGCATCAGGGCGGTGGCCGAGGCGCCGGCCGACGAACGCTCCACCACCCCGATCGACGCGGAGACCGACACCCGGTGCCCCGACACCTCGAACGGCCGCTGGAGGGCGGCGAGTACCGAGCGGGCGAGCTCGGTGAGCTGTCCCGTACCCGAGGAGTCCTCGACCAGGATCGCGAACTCGTCCCCGCCCAGGCGTGCCACCAGATGGCCGCCGGCCCGGTGTCCGCCGGTCTCGGCGCACTCGGTGAGCCGTCCGGCGACGGCGGCGAGCAGCCGGTCGCCCGTGTGGTGGCCCAGGGTGTCGTTGACCGCCTGGAAGCCGTCGATGTCGAGGTAGCAGAGGCCGATCCTGCCGTGCGGCGGCCCGGTCCCGTCCCCGGCCCGCGGGCTCTTCCGAGGGGCCGTGGTCTCCAGGGCCGCCGCGAGCCGTTCCAGGAAGAGCGCGCGGTTGGGCAGCCGGGTCACCGGGTCGTGCGTCCGCAGGTGGCGCAGCCGCTCCGACAGTTCCCGCCGCTCGCCGACGTCGGCGACGGACAGCAGCACACGGTCCGCTCCGGCCGCGGGGTCGCCCATGGGGACGACGGTGACCTCGGCCCACAGCGGCCTGCCGTCGGCGTGCTTGAGCCGCCTGGTGCACCGCAGCCGGGGGCGGGTGCCGCGCAGGACCTCGTTGTAGGCGCGCCAGGTCGCACCGTCCGAGCTGAGGCCGACGAGGTCGGCCGCCGGCTGTCCCGCCAGGGCCGCCGGGTCGGCGCCGAGCAGCCCGCCCAGCGCGTCGTTCGGCCGGACGATCTGACCGCGCAGATCGACGACGGCCATCGGGAGGGCGGCCGCCGCGAAGGCGGCGCGGTAGTCGCGCAGCTCGGACAGGTCCGGCCTCCGCTGATCACGTTGCGTGACCTCCGGTCGCCCTGCGCCGGGGCCCTGGGCCGCCCGGGGCACGGGTCCTTCGGAGGTTCCGCTCACCGCTCGCTCCCGCTGTGCAGATCGTCGTGAACAGGTGTGGCAGGGCACGCGCGTGGAGTGGAGCGCCGCACCGGAGGCGGGAACCACGCAGGAAAACGAGGTGAAGCATAGAGGGTGGCGCACCGGCCGTTCCAGCGCGCCCACCGTTTCGGACACGCGGCACGCGCATGGCCCACGCCTGTCCGACGGAGGGCGGGCTCCTGCATTTTGCGCAGAGGTGATCTCTTTTGCGCTGATCTGGTTAATTCACATCTCCGGGTGAGTGAATGTGACTGTCTGTGAATGCGATCATTCACCTTCGGGTGAGCGGTCCTGCCTCCGCTGACCCGTGTGGGGCAGCACAACAGGGCGTACGCGGCCGAATCGGCACAGGGTGAGGAAGAGGTCCCGCATTCGCCACCCGGAGGTAGAAGTGCCGCGTCAGCACGGATCCGGGGGACCGGAGAGGCCGAGACTGCGCAGTGCGGCGGCTGCCCTCACCTCCCTCCTGGCGCTCGCCGCGACCGGACTCGTCGCGGGGCCCGCCGCGGCGGCGACGCGCGACGCGGGACCGTGCGCCCTGCCCAGGACCGCAGCGCACCACTCCCTCGGCCTCGACACGTGGAACGGCTCCTACCCGCGCCCCGACCACGGACTCGACGCGGTCATGGTCTTCCTGTCGTTCCCCGACTCCGAGCCCGTCGTCTCCCCGGACGTGCTCGCGGCCGACTACTTCCCCTCCACGACCCGCTTCTTCCAGCGCGCCTCGTACGGGAAGTTCACCCTGCGCGCCCACCCGCAGCGGCACTGGACCGCGATGCCCCACCCCTCCACCTGGTACGGGATACAGCGCGACTGGGGATCGGAGCGCCGCAGCGCCTACCTGCGCGACGCGATCAGGGCCGCCGACCCGCGGACCGACTTCTCCGCGTACGACATCGTCTACCTCGTCGCCGACCCGGACGCCCCCGGTGTCGACTCCGACGCCACCAAGGTCGTCAACTTCGACCGGCCCGTGCGCGCCGACGGCACGGACATCCGGCGTGTGGTCACCGTCTTCGAGGAGCACCCGCCGGACCGGAACGTCCTCGCGCACGAGACCGGACACGTCTTCGACCTGGCGGACCTCTACCACCGGCCGGAGGACGGGAAGGGCGACTGGGACACCTACGTCGGCGACTGGGACGTGATGGGCAGCCAGTTCGGTCTGGCTCCGGACCTGTTCGGCTGGCACAAGTGGAAACTCGGCTGGCTGACGGGGGAGCAGGTCGTGTGCGTGCAGGGCTCCGCCGACCTCACCCTGGAACCGATGGCGCAGGTGCCCGTGCCGGGCGGGTCCGTCGGGACCCGGCTCGCGGTCGTCAGGACCGGCACGGACAGCGCGCTGGCCATCGAGGCGCGCAGCGCCACCGGCAACGACCGCACGACCTGCACGGAAGGCGTGCTCGTCTACCGCATCCGCAACGCCACACCGTCCGGCGGCGGACCGGTCGAGGTGCTGGACACCCACCCCGGCTCCGACGCCTGCTGGGACCGGTCGGTCTACCCGCCGCTCGCGGACGCCCCGCTCCGGGAGGGCGAGCGCTACAGCGTGCCCGGCGAGCGGATCCGCATCGACGTCGCCGGCCGGACCCCGTCGGGAGCCTGGACCGTCCGGGTCGCCACCGGCACCTGATCCGCGGGGACGGCGGACACGAGGAAGCCCCCTCGCTTCCGCGAGGGGGCTTCCTCCGTCTGTGCGCCGTCAGGGACTCGAACCCCGGACCCGCTGATTAAGAGTCAGCTGCTCTAACCAACTGAGCTAACGGCGCCTGGTGACGTCGTAGACATTAGCACCCGGATCGGCGGGAGGAAAAATCGAATACCCGGTGGTCGACGGGGCCACCGACCTGCCCACCCGCACACAGGCCCACAGCAGCACGTCCGGGCCCGGCAGCCAGGGGTTACGGGTGTCGGGGGCGACCACCCAGCGGGGCCCGCCGCTGCCCGCGCCGCCGGTCAGGGGCGGCACGGTGACCGCGTCACCCCTGCCGTGGCAGAGCACCGGAGGAAGGGCGTTCCGGTGCTCACGGGAGCCGTCGGCACAGCCGGTGCCCCACTCCTCCCAGGCCAGCAGGGACGGCAGCCGCTGCGCCGTGCCCGGGGAGGCGAACAGCAGCATCCGGCCCCGGTGGGTGGCGACCGGGCCCGACCCCGGGCCCTCCGCCCAGAGCCGCTCCAGCATGCGCCTGCCGAACAGCGCGGGCACGTTCACGATGTCGAACGAGGAACCGCACGGCAGCACGCCCGGCGAGCAGGGCCGTGCCTCCCACTGCGAGAGCGTGCCGCGGGGGTGGGAGGAGGCGCCCGCCAGCCACGCCGCACCGGACGCTGTGACCTGGGCGGCCCCGTCCTCGGCCCGGTGGTCGGCGCGGTCCCGCAGCAGGGCGAAGATGTCGACACCGGGGTGCGGGGCGGTCCGCAGAGTCGTTTCGTCGTTCAGCCATGCGCTCATGCCGTCATGTCTACCGGCTGTGACGCTGCTGTCCCCCAGAGTTGCCGAAAGCCGGACAGGGCGGGGGCCGACGGAGTATCTTGCCCGTCGGCATATGCCACGGGTGTACTCACGGTCACGGACGGTCGTGCGGTCTCCGGGGCCGCCCGTGGCCCGGCGGGACGCGGCCGCCGGCCCGCTCCGCCCGTGGGTGCCTCGGGCCCCGCCCCGGGCCACGGCGTCAGGGCGCGGATTCGTCCAGCAGGGACCGCCCGAACTCGATCATCTTCTTGGCGTAGTCCTCGGTCCATCCGGCCCGCTCGGCTATCTCCGCGGCCGTGAGCCGGTCGAACCGGCGCGGATCGGCGAGCTGGGCGGCGGCCACGGCCTGGAACTCCACGGCCCGGTCGGTCGCCGCCCGGAAGGCGAGCGTCAGCTCCGTCGCGCGGGCCAGGAGCTCCTTGGGGTCCTCCATCGACTCCAGGTCGAAGAAGTGCTCCGGATCGGCTGCCGCCTCCGACGGCTCGAAGAGCAGCGGCGCCGGACGCAGCCTCTGCCGCTCGTTCCGCTCGGGTTGTGCCATGTGGGGTTCCCTCCTCGTACGGCCGGACGGCCACCTTCCATTGTCCAGCCCGGCGCAAGAGCGCTGCCCAGGATCAGGGCGCCCAATGCACGCGATGCTCGGCGAGGTGCGCCAGGACCGCGTGATTGGCCTCCCAGCCGTCGGGGAACTTCACCGTCACACCCAGCTGGACCGGCTCCGTGGACGGGTGTTCGTCCAGCAGGTCCGCCACCCCGGAACGGCACACCACGACGCAGGCGTGCCGGTGCCGCGAGGCCAGCACGCACAGCCGGCCCGTCTCCAGATGGAACGCCGTGGCGTCCGGGCGGCCCGACAGCGGGTGCAGGACCACGGTCACGTCGAACTCCCGGCCCTGGAGCCGGTTCGCCGTGTCCACCGCGACACCCGTCACACCCAGCTCCGCGAGCGCCGCCCGCACGGCGGCGGCCTGGTCGCGGTGGGCCGTGCCGACCGCGACCCGCTCCGCCGTCACCGGCACCGGGTGGGGGCCGCGCTCGCTCGTCGCGGCCCCGGCCCGGTCCAGCAGCCTGCGGACCACCAGGGCCACCGCACGGACCGCCTCGGGGTCCGTGCGCGGGGTGTGGCGGGCCGGCAGCTCCAGCAGCCCCCAGCCGGACTCCGCGGCCTCGTCCAGCACCCGGTCCGGCCCCGAACCGTCCGAGGGCACGCCGAAGGACAGCCGCCGGTCGCCGTGGTCCGTACCGCTGCGGAACGGCGTGTACGGGTAGAACGCGCCGGAGACCAGCGGCGCCGCCGACGCGGGCAGCCGCCACGACACCGGCAGCCGGTGCTGCGGCAGCTCCGGGTTGTGCGCGAGCAGCGTGGAGACGGCGCTCGCCGACGGGTCGTACGAGAGGCCCGCCCACTGGTCGGCGCCCACGATCGAGAACGGGTCCAGCTGGCCCGGATCCCCGACGAACAGCGCGCGCTCGAACAGCCCGGCCACGGCCAGCAGGGCGTCCGACCGCATCTGGTACGCCTCGTCGACGATCGCGTGCCCCCACGGCTCCACGTTCTTCACGTGGGCCCACTTGGCGGCCGTGGAGATGACGATGTCCAGGCCCGCCAGATCCGCCGCCTTCGCCGACGTACGGACGTTGTCCAGGCCGTCCAGGACCTTGTCGTACGGATCGGTGTCGCTGCTGTGCAGCCGCCCCACCGGCAGGCCGGGAGACTTCTCGGCCAGCCGCACCACCAGGTCGTCCACCTGGGCGTTGGTCTGCGCGACCACCATCAGCGGGCGGCCCGCGGCGGCGAGCTCCAGGGCGGCGCGCACCACCAGCGTCGACTTGCCCGCGCCCGGCGGGGAGTCCACCACGACACCGCGCGCGGTCCCGCGCAGGGTGTCGTCGAGGATCGCGTCGGTCGCCCGGGCCGCCGCGGCACCCGGGTCGGGAACGGCTGTCACAGGAGGTCCTCCACGGTCACGGGATCGGGCTGCTCCGCGGCTCCGCCGCCCCCGGCGCCCGGCGGGCCACCGTGCGTCCACGGGGTGTCCTCGGGGTCGGGCAGCTTCGGGCCGCCCCGCTGGTCGTGCTCGAACAGGGTCCAGGTGATCCGGTCGCCGGGCCCGGGCACCGAACCGGGCGCGGGCTCCTTGCCCCGGCCCATCCGGTCCGTGATCCGCAGGACCAGGTGGACGCGGCCGGAGCCCTCCCCGGCGTCCCCGGCCGCGTACCCCACGAACTCCGCCGTCTGCGGTCTGCCCGGCTCGCCGTCCACCGAGCGGTACACCTTGGTCCGCTCCTCCAGGTGCGGACGCTCGTCGGTCCGCACCGTGACCAGGGGGCGCGGAGAGGGCCGCTTCGACTCGCTGTACGCCATCTCCACCGCCGTCACCTCCCCGACGAACGCCTCGCCCGCCAGCCTGCGCCCCGCCAGCACCAGCGGATCGTCGAGTGCCTCCTGGGCGTCCAGCTCGGCCTGGGCCGTCTCCCGCGAGGCCAGCTTCCGCGCGGCCGTCACCGCGTCGTCGTGGCGCGGCTGCGGGGGCTCGCCCGCCCGCACCCGGTCACGGTGCGCGGTGAACGACCAGCGGTCCCTGGTCCAGCGGTCCCCGGCCCTGGAACCCTCCGGCAGCTCCGACAGCAGGTCGAGCCCCCGCCACACGGCGTCCCAGGTCGGCAGCATCACCCGCGCCAGCAGCGAACGGATCTCCCGCTCGGCGGCGCTCAGCCCGCCCAGCCCGCGGTCGGCGTCGAGGCCGTCCTCCGCGGCGGCCAGGGCCGCCCGCGCCCGGTCGTACCGCTCGATCGCGGGGGCCAGCAGCCGGTTGTCGAACGCCGGATCCGTCGCCGGCCCGGCCGGCGGGCAGAGGAGCTGGCCCTCGCGGTCCCGCTCCAGCTCCGCCCGGAGCGCCGCCGCCGCGCCGGACGCGCCGGCCGGCGGGTCGATCCAGGCGAGCAGGGCGCCGAGGTGCTGGTCCTCCAGGCTGCTCTGCCCCGTCGCCCAGTGGCGGTTCAGCAGGTCCGTCATGGCCAGCAGCAGCGAGGAACCGGGCACCCGGGCCCGCTCCCCGTAGTGCGTCAGCCAGCGGCCGAGCAGGGGGACCCGGGCGGGAGCCGGGAACGGGGTGTCCGGGTCGTCCTCGGCGGTCCGCCGGAAGCGCATGGACCGCCCGAGCAGCCGTACGAAGTCGATGCCGGCCCGGCTGGGCACGATCAGCTGGGCCGCGTCCGCGCACAGCTCGACCTCGACGTCGACCTTCTTGCCGGTCTCCGGATCGACCTCCTTGCGCGCGACCGGCTCGACGACGTCGGCACGTGACTCGATGTGCGGCAGCACCGCCTCGGCCAGCTCGGCGAGGAACGCGAACCGCAGATCGCGGTCGCGCGGCTGGGCCACCGCCAGCAGCCGGGGCGCGGTGCGGTCCGTGCCCACGAGCGCGCCGAGCGGGGCGCCGGCCTCGCCGGCGGTCGTCAGCGGCACCAGCACGAGCGGACCGCCGGTCAGATGGCGGTGGCGCACGGTGGCCAGCGGCTGTGCGCGCCCGCTGTCGACCGCCTCCAGCCGGGCGAGGGTGCTGATCAGCGACACGGGACGCCGCCCTCCGCACCGGCCAGGGCCTCCGCCCGCAGGGCGGCCGCCCTGCGCAGGGCCGCCACCGTCGGGTCCGCCGGATCGCCCTCCTTGCCCGCCGCCGCGGCGAGCACCCCGGCGACCGTCGTCAGGCCGCCCAGCTCGCCCCGCACGCTCCGGCCCAGCGACTCGACGGCGCCCTCGGCGCGGGCCTTCGCCCGGCAGTGGAAGGCCAGCTCGCACGCGGCCAGGCACTCCGGGGCGTACGCCGCGGGGACGGCCTCGACCGCGGTGCCCAGCTCCTCGGGGGAGCGGCCCGGGTCGAAGCTCGTGCCCTCGGGCAGGGCGGCCGCGATGTCCTCGACACGGGTCAGCCGCGTCAGCTGCCGGTCGGTGACGGCCCGCTGCTTGCGTACGTCCACGACGGAGGCGGTCGGCAGGTTGGAGAAGTCCTTCGGGCAGACGAGCAGGATCCGGTGGCCGACCTCGGCGCCCTCGGTCACCGCCGCGATCCGCTCCAGCGCCAGGACGTAGACGGCGGACTGGCGGGCCGCGGCGCCGACCTTCGCGGCGTCGGCGGAGCTGTCGATCATGGGGAAGGACTTGATCTCGACGACCGTCCAGGTGCCGTCCGGGTGCACCACCACGGCGTCCGGCTCCAGGTAGGCGGGCGAGCCCGCGACCTCCAGGGCCAGCATCGGATGGTCGAGCAGCGCCCAGCCGCCCGCGGCCGTGGCCTCCCGCAGCGCCAGCGCCGTACGCGCGGCGCGGCCCTCGGGTCCGGCGGCCGTCAGGTCGGGCACCACGGCCGTGGCCGGTGCCTCGCCGCCGACTGCCTCGCCGCCGCCGCCGAGCCGCTCGGCCAGGAGGCGCAGCAGTTCCGTGCCGCCGTCGGCCTTGACCTTCGCCTCGAAGGCGTTGCCCCGCACGAACGCGAACTGGGACTGGCCGAAGGCGGCGGGGGAGCCGAGCGCGGTGGCGAGCACGGCCTTGTCGACGCCCGCGCCGTCGAGCAGCGCGCGCCGTCTGCACCCCGGGTTGGCGGCGAGCGCGGCCAGGGCGCGCGCGTCGAGCGGATGCGGCGCCACGGACGGGCCGCGCAGCTCAGCGAGCCGGTGCCGGAGCGTCGTCGCCGGCTTCGGCGCCGGAACGGGTGCGCGTGTCGCTGGAATCTGCGGAGGCGGTCCGCTGGCCGGGTATTCGCTCACCCGCGGAAGTCTTGCATCCGGCACCGACAATCGTGGATCCCGCGGGGGCCGCGGATGCGGGAACCCGTGCGGTCACCGCCCGCACCCGGTCCTTGACGCGGTCCGCGAGCCGCATGAACGGCCTGGTCAGCAGGGCGCCCACGGCCATCACGGCGGCGCCGGCCACGGCGTCGAGGAAATAGTGGTTCGCCGTGCCCATCACCACGAGGACGGTGACCAGCGGATAGGCGACCCCCGCGGCCCGTACGAGCGGGTGGCGGCCGTGGCGCCACAGCAGGACGCCGCACCACACCGCCCAGCCGACGTGCAGGCTCGGCATCGCCGCGTACTGGTTGGTCATCCCGCTGAGCCCGCGCGGGGCGCTCGCGCCCTGTCCCCACCAGCCGTACGCGCTGTACTGCGCCATCGTGTCGACGAAACCGTGCCGGGCGTCGAGCAGCCGGGGCGGGCAGGTCGGCATCAGCGTGAAGCCGGCCAGTCCGAGGAGCGTGGAGGTCATCAGCCAGGTGCGGGCCGCGCGGTAGGCGGCACTGCGGCGCCGGAAGATCCAGACCAGGACGGCCGGGGTGACCAGGTAGTGCAGGGAGGCGTACGCGAAGTCGGCGGGTATGCCGAGCGAGGGGTGGGCCGTCAGCAGCCGGTTCAGCGGGTGCTCGGCGTTGAGGTGCAGCGCCTTCTCCAGGCGGAGGATCGCCAGGCCGTTCTCGACGGCCCTGGGTATGTTCTCGTGGACCAGCAGCCGGCCCACCGAGTACAGCCCGTACACCACCGCGATCAGCGGCAGCTCCGTCCACCAGTGGGGCCGGTGACCGGAGGACGGTGTCGCCTCGGTGGCGTGCGGCATCCGGCAGCTCTCCCCATGTTCATTCGGTCGACGGCGGGCGTTCAACCGTACGGTGGTCGTATGCCTCGGATTCCCCCGGGGCATTCCCCCCGGGAGCACACCCGGGTCATGCGCTCAGAGGGACGCCTGGGACGCCCCGCGGGTTGCGCGGGTGACACGTGCGGGATGATGGAGCGGGGCCTTCGCCCGCACCGGTCTCCCAGCCGGCCGCCGCGCCCGCCGCCCCGCCGCCGTCCCGGACACCGCTGTCCCGGACCCACCAGATCCTAGGGTCCCCAGATCTACAGATCTTCGTATTTTCAGGGAGAGTCGTCATGGCACCGCGAATCCTGCTCGCCCGGCACGGCCAGACACAGTGGTCGGTCCAGGGCAATCACACCGGCAGGACCGACATTCCCCTTCTCGGCACCGGCCGCGAGGGCGCCAAGCTGCTCGGCGAGCGGCTGCACCGGGAGCCCTGGGACGGCCTGCCCGGCGTGGAGGTGCGCACGAGCCCGCTCGTCCGGGCCTCGGAGACCTGCGAGATCGCCGGTTTCGGCGACCGGGCACAGCCGTGGGACGCGCTGATGGAGTGGGACTACGGCGACTACGAGGGTCTGACCCCGGCGCAGATCAAGGCGGACCGGCCGGACTGGCTCATCTGGCGCGACGGGGTCCCCGGCGGCGAGACCCTCGCCGGACTCACGGCCCGGGCGGACGAGGCCGTCGCGTGGGCGCGTTCCGCCGACCGCGACGTGCTGGTCTTCGCCCACGGGCACATCCTGCGGGCGATCGGTGCGCGGTGGCTGGGCGAGGACGTGTCGTTCGCCGCGCGGATTCGCCTGGAGCCGACGTCCCTGTCGGTGCTGGGCTGGGCGTACGGCCTGCCCGCGCTGGAGCGCTGGAACGACACGGGCCACCTGGACCGCTGACCCGGCGGTCCCTCAGGCGCCCGGGGGCAGTTCCTCGTAGCGGGCCAGGAGGGCCGTGACCTCCGGGCCGCCCCCGGGTCCGAGCGCCCGCACCGCGCTCGCCAGCATGCCGCGGATCCGGGCGGACCGGACCCGGTCGAGCAGGTCCAGTACCTGGTGGCACGAGGCGGCGGCCTCGTCGGCCGTGCCCGCCAGCGCCAGGTCCCCGGCGAGCTGCGCGCGGTACAGGGCGAGGTTCCGGGTGAAGTGCGGGTCCTGCAGCCGGGTCGCCCTGCGGGCGTGCCGCGCCGCCCTCGGCCAGTCGCCCAGCGCCGACCAGCACTGCGCCTCCAGCAGCTCCAGCTCGGCCTCCCGGAAGAAGGTCATCCACTCCGGGTCCGCGTCCCGGGCCCCGCGGTCGAAGGCGGCGCGGGCGCGCCCGATCGCCTGCTCGCAGCCCGTACGGTCGCCGAGGCACGCCCTGGCCCCCGCCTCCCGCAGCGTCAGCAGGGCCAGCAGCCGCGGCGATCCGAGCGGCCGGGCCGCCCGCAGTCCGGCCTCCGCGGCACGGACCGCCTCGCGGGCCCGTCCGGTGTCGCGGGCCAGGAACGACGCGTTGCAGAACGCGTGCGCCTCCAGCGCGGCGTCCCCGGCCACCCGCGCCGTCGCGAGCGCCTCCGCGTAATGGGAGCGCGCGTCGTCGAAGCGCCCCGAGTCGTGGGCCAGCCACCCCACCGAGATCGCCAGCTCACCTGCGCCCGTGTGCAGCCGGTCCGCCGTGCTCTGCCGCGTCGCGGTCCCGGAGTCCAGCAGGGCGTACGCGGCCCGGAGCGGCTGGGAGGCCCGCCGGTAGAGCCCGTCCGCGCCGTGCCGGTCGTCCAGCAGCCGGATCTGGCGCACCGCCTTCTCCACGGCGCCGACCTCGGCCTCGCCGACGCGGCGCTGGGCGGGGACGGACAGGGGGCCCGCGCCTGCGGCACGGCCGCCCAGGCCCAGGGACGCGGCCGCCACCGTGGCGGTACCGCCGGTCATGAACACGCGACGCAGCACGTCGCTCTCCTCGTCGGTGTCTCTGTCGAGCGCGGGGGGCGGGTCGGACGGGGGTGCGGGTGTTGTCGTACGGGCCCCCCGGCCGCGCACGCTCTCACGGTCCGAGAAGCCCAGGTCGGCGAGGCTCGCCCCGGGAAACATGTGCAGGAACACCCGTTCGTACGCGTAGTTGGGACAGCGGATCTCGCCGGACTCCACGCGCCCGATGTACCGGGCGTCGCACGCGACCTGTTCACCGATCTCGCGCGCGGCCCTGCGGACCGCGGCCGCGAACTCCCCGGCGGAGCGCTGTCCGCGCAGCCGACGGAAGACGAGGTTGGGAACTGCCCGTGTCGACACCATGGCGGGGCCCTCTCTGGTGCGGCCGGTCGCCTGCTTCCGGTATCCCGGCGGAGCAAGAACGTACCTTGCTGTGACAGGCCGCTCACGCTGCGTTTGCAGATAAAGCGGACATCTCGCCCGTGATCCGCCATGAACTGCCACCCTTTGCGGCGGCGTGCCGCCGTAGCCCTTGACGCCGTCGGCGCGTTGGTCCATGCGGAGACGGGGCGTGGCCCCGCCCCGTCGAGACGAAGAGGAGGGGTTCCCTTGCCTCACATGGGTCCGGAAACCACCCCGTGCGACCTGGTGACCGTCCCGGCGCGTCAGGGTCTGGAAGCCGTGGACATCCTGCGCAGGGCGGCGGAGAACGAGCCCGTCGGTCCGGTCATGCACGACGGGGCCTGCGCCGTCCTCGGCTTCCTGGTGCCGCCCGGCACGGCCGAGGGGTGGGACGTGCCGGGCAGCGCCTGTACGCGCACGGACGGCCGAGGGCTGCGCATCCCCGCCGAGCCGCCCGTCACCGGAGGGGGCTGGCTGCTGCCGCCCGCCGCCGGGGCCCCCGTCACCGACCCGGCCGTTCTGCGGGCCGCCCTCGACCAGGCCGCCCGGCTGATCGAGGCGGCCGACAACCGCAGCTGAGGCCATAATGGGCGGGTGGGGCGGATCTCCCGCCACCGGTCCGCCCAGGTGACCGGCCCGAAACGGTGAGCGAGGACGAGCGCGCGTGGCACGTCGAGGTGCGGTCCGGGGCGCCGGCGACCGGAAGCGGTCCGAGCGCCGGCCGGAACCCGTCTCCGCGACCGTGGACGGCGGCACCGCCGAGCTGGTGCCCGACCGTGAGCGCCCGCGCGCCTGGACCCTGCTGCTGGGAGGCGCCCCGCAGTCCCACGTGGACCTGGACGACCCCGCGTACCTCTCCTTCGCCTACCAGCGGCGGCTCGGCCACGTCATCGACCTGGCCGCGCCCCCGGGACGGCCGCTCCAGGCGGTCCACCTGGGCGGCGGGGCCTTCACCCTGGCCCGGTACATCGCCGCGAGCCGCCCCCGCTCCACCCAGCAGATCGTGGAGATCGACGCGCCCCTCGTCCACCTGGTGCGGCGGGAGCTGCCCCTGGACCCGCAGGCCCGGATACGGGTCCGCTCGGCGGACGCCCGCGCCGGTCTCGGCAGGATCCAGGACGGCTGGGCGGACCTCGTCATCGCCGACGTCTTCAGCGGGGCCCGCACCCCCGCGCACCTCACCTCCGCCGAATTCCTCGCCGAGGTGCGCCGGGTGCTGAGGCCCGGCGGCCAGTACGCCGCCAACCTCACCGACGGGCCGCCGCTCGCGCACCTGCGCGGCCAGGTCGCCACGGCCGCCTCGCTCTTCCCCGAACTCGCCCTCGCCGCCGACCCGGCCGTCTGGCGGGGCCGCCGCTTCGGCAACGCGGTCCTGGTCGCCTCCGACCTGCCGATCGCGGTCGCCGAACTGACCCGGCGGGTCGCGGGCGACCCGCACCCCGGCCGCGTCGAACAGGGCCGCGCGCTCGCCGACTTCACGGGCGGCGCCGCCGTCGTCACCGACGAGGTGGCCAAGCCGTCGCCCGCCCCGCCGCCGGACGCCTTCGACTGAGCGCCGGGCCGTTACGGTGGTGAAGCGCTTCCGCGGTGCGGCGTGCTTCCGGTGCGGGAGCGGGCCCCCGGTGGCGGGGCGCGCGGGGCCCCGCGATGGCATGCTCCGGCCTGTCCGCTTCCTGACAGCACCGCCCTGTGCCGGACGCGCGGGTTCAGGGATTTCATGGAGGACGCGGCATGCGGAACCGGCTACGCCGTTCCCGCCGTACGAGCTCTCCGCGCCTCCCGGTTCGGAGACGGTGCGCCGCCGGCCGGCGCAACGCGTGCCTGGGCTCGGTCCTCGCCAGATCGGAGTGCCTGATGGTAAGTGCCCAGCTCCCCGCGGATCCTTGTATCGTCCTGGTCGGCGCGACCGGTGCGCTCGGCGCCACCGTCCTCGAACTGATCGGGGAACACCGCATGCGCCACCGGGAGATACGGCTCGTGGCCTCCGCGCGCTCGGCCGGCCGGCGGATTCCCGTCGGCGGACGTGCCGAGACCGTGCACGACCTGGAGCGGTTCGACTTCGCGGGCGCCGATCTCGTCCTGTTCTGCGCGGGGGAGGCGGTGAGCCGCCGCTGGGTTCCCGTGGCCATGGCGGAGGGCGCGCTGGTCGTCGACGCCTCCGGCGCCTTCAGCGCGCACCCGGAGATCCCCCTGGTCGTCCCCTCCGTCAACGGCCGTCTGCTGTCGGAGCACCCCGCGGAGGCCGTCGCGGTGCCCAGCGGCATGACCGTGCCCCTGACGGTCCTGCTGCGTGCGGTGGAGCGGTGGCGGGGGGTGCGCCACGCGGTGCTGAGCACGTACGAGTCCGCCTCCGGGCTCGGGCACCAGGGGGTCGACGAACTGCTGGACGGGGCCGAGCTGACGCTGTGCGACCCGGGGGCGGAGCTTCCGGCCGAACGGTTCAGCCCCGCCCTGGCGTTCAACGTCCTGCCGGCCGTGGACCAGCTGCTGGAGAACGGGGCCAGCCGTCAGGAGACGCGCCTCGTCCAGGAGACGCGGCGCGTCCTCGAACTGCCCGACGTGGACGTGGCGGTGACCTGTGTACGGGTTCCGGTGGTCAGCGGACACGCGGCGACGCTCTTCGTGGAGACCGACGCCCCGGTGGACCGGCCGGGGCTCCTGGAACTCCTGGCCTCGCTGCCGGACCTCGTCGTGCACGACGGGGAGGGTCCGGGCTCGGCCCCGACCCCGCTCACGGCCGGCGACCCCGACCGCTTCCACGTGGGCAGGGTGCGGGTCGTCCCGTACCCCGCCCGGGGGTTCCTGTTATGGCTGGTCTTCGACAACCTGCGCGCGGGAGGGGCCTCGACCCTCCTGCGGATCGCCCGGATGGCACTGGCCTCCCGTGCCCCGGGAGAGAGGCCGAAAAGCCTCCCCCGCTGAG
This sequence comes from Streptomyces sp. NPDC058008, assembly GCF_042886395.1. NCBI lineage: Bacteria > Bacillati > Actinomycetota > Actinomycetes > Kitasatosporales > Streptomycetaceae > Streptomyces > Streptomyces sp. NPDC058008. The sequence continues at coordinate 211,874 of NZ_JBHVQX010000001.1, forward strand.
GGCCGTCCCCGGCGCGCGCTCCGGACGCAGTCGCGCTACTGCTGGGTACCGACGTGCGCGGCCGTCCCCTCACCGGGGGTGTGCGGAACGGAGTCCCATTGGTCATCGGCACGCGTGAACACGGCGGATTCCGGGCCTGCCGGAACGACAGAACCCATGAGGTACGCGGAACCGGCAATTCCGGCCAGGAGGAGCGGGGCGAGCAGGAAACGGACTTCAAACCGGCGATTGTTCGCCATTGTTTTTCCCTCGATTCGATTCATTCGACAGCACCTGACACCCGTTGGCCGGGGTTCAGAGCCTGCCAGTCAAAAGGGTCCCGATCTCGGCTCATTGGGTGTCCTATGATGGCGCGGCCACAAGTGGAAAGCGCCGGACGCCGAGCGGAGAGGGACGCGTGGAGAGCCAGACACTGCTGGACGAACTTGCGGTCGACGCCTACAGATCAGCGCTGGGAACCGGTGTCTTCATCGACGAGAAGATCGCCACCGAACTCGGGGTGGACCGGGCGCGGGTCGCCGAAGCGCGCAAGGCCCTGCAAGGCCTGCGTCTCCTGAGCCAGGGCGGCGAAGGGCCCGCGATCCCCCTCGATCCCGAAGTCGTCGAGGTCGAACTGACCGCGCCGCTGGAGATGTCGGTCGCCCGTCAGCGAAGACAGATAGCGGGAATTCACCGACAGTTGAGTACTTTGTCAACGCTATACCGCTCAGTCGAGCACCACCAGGGCACAGATGTGTCGATACGTGTTCTCGATAATGCCGCCGAAGTGCGCCGCGAGATCGACCTCGCCCGACGCCGCTGCACCAAAGAGCGAATGAGTCTTCAGCCGGGGGGCGGCAGATCGGCCCATCTTCTTCAGCTGGATCTCGTACAGACCCAGGAATTATTACGGCGCGGTGTCCGGGTGCGCACGCTTTATCAGCACACCGCGCGTTCCAGCCTCACGACCCGCAGCTATGTCGCGCAGATCTGCGAAGCGGGCGCCGAGGTGCGCACCTCGGCCGAACTCTCCGAGCGGCTGATCGTCTACGACCGCCGTACCGCCTTCGTGCCCAAGGAGAGGAAGGGCACCGAGCCGCCCGGCGCGGCCGTCGTCACCGATCCGACCCTGGTGGCCTATCTCTGCCGTTCGTTCGAGGCGGCCTGGCAGGTGGGCCGGCCCTTCACCAGCACGGAGCCCGCCGACCAGCAACAGGTGAGCGCGGAACTGCGGTCCTCCATCCTGCGGCTGATGGCCATGGGGCTCAAGGACGAAGTCATCGCGCGCCGGCTGGGGATGGCGGCCCGTACCTGCCGTCGCTACATCTCCGCGCTGATGACGGAACTGGGCGCCACCAGCCGCTTCCAGGCCGGCGTCCTCATCGGCCGTCAGGCCGCGGAGAGCGGCACGGACGATGCCGCGGGCGGTGCCGAGGGTGGCGTTCCGGGCCGTGATCCGGCCGACGGGGAACTCGCTGTCCACAAGTAGCCGTACCGCCACAGGACGCCGGTGGCACCTCGTGCCAGGGTCCTCTCCCATGCGACGTTGTGGGCGCCGACAGAGAACGACGCCCCACGATGATGTCGCATGGGAGAGGCCCAATGGCACAGCTCATCACGCTCGACGAGGCCGAAAAGCTCGACGTCGAGGAAGTGCACGATCTCTACCGCACCTACATCAACAAGAGCCAGGTCCGGCTGATGACCTCCTTCGGCTTCGGCCAGGAGCTCATCGACCACGCGGAGGGCGCCTACGTCCACACGCGTGACGGACGCAAGATCCTCGACTTCACCGGTGGCGTGGGTGTCCTGAACCACGGGCACAACCACCCGCGGATCGTCGCGGCCCGCAAGCGCTTCCAGGAAGACCTGCGGATGGAGGTCCACAAGACCTACTTCTCGCCCTATCTGGCCGCTCTCGGCCACAACCTGGCCGCCGTCATGCCGGGCGACCTCAACCGTTCCTTCCTGCCCAACTCCGGCGCGGAGGCGGTGGAAGGGGCCGTGAAGCTGGCGTACAAGTACCACGGCGGCCGGCGGAAGCGGATCCTGCGGGCCGACATCAGCTTCCACGGCAAGCTGCTCGGCTCCGGAGGACTGACCGGGAGCACCCAGAACCACTTCGACTTCCCGACCATCCCCGGCATCGGCACCTTCGCCTACGACGACCTCGACTCGGTCCGCCGGGCGCTGGCCGAGGCCCGCGACGCGAACGGCCGCAGCGACGTGTACGCGCTCCTCATCGAGCCGTTCAGCGCCTCCACGATGCGCTGGTGCTCCGAGGAGTTCCTGCGCGGCCTGCGTGAACTCTGCACGGCCGAGGACATCGTGCTGATCTTCGACGAGATCTACACCGGCTGGGGCAAGACCGGCAGCATGTTCCACTTCATGCGCTACGAGGGCCTGGTGCCGGACGTCGTGACGACCTCGAAGTCGTTCGGCGGCGGCAAGTCCTCCATCTCCGCCTTCGTCGCACGGGAACCCGTCTTCAGCAAGGTGTACGACAACATGACGGACGCCATGTCGCAGAGTACGAGCACGACGTACTACGGCTTCGGCGAGGAGACGGCGACCGCGATCGAGGCCGTCTCGGTGGCGGTGGAGGACGACTACCCGGCGCGGGCCCGCGCCATCGAGGACATCCTGCGGCCGGGGCTGGAACGCATCCGCAAGACCTACCCGGACCTGATCGCCGACGTGCGCGGATCGGGGGCGCTCTTCGGGGTGTTCCTGTCCGGCGGCCCCAAGATCCTCGACCTGGTGGGCAAGCTGCCGGCCGGCGGTCTCGCGAAGGACCCGCTGATCCGGACGAAGATCATCACCGCGGCGGTGATCGACACCCTGTACCGCAAGCACGACGTCTACTCCTACTACACGCTCAACGGCCGCAGCCCGCTGGTCGTGAGCCCGCCCCTGGTGGCGGGGCCGGACGAGGTCGAACGCTTCCTCGACGCCCTGGACGCCACGCTCTCCGAGGGCATGAACCGGCTGCTGGCACGCTTCATGAAGGAGCGGGTGAGCTCGCTGTGGTGAACCCCGGGAACGAGACGTACGCCGACGACGCCCTGCCCTCCCTGCCGGGGCGCGTCACGGTCACGGGCGCCGCCGGCGTGCTCGGCGCGCAGCTGGTGGAGCGGCTGCTGAAGGAGGGGCGCGAGGTCCACGCCTTCGACCTCAGGCCGGTGCCGGCCGCCGCCGGCCTGACCTCCTCCACCGGAGACATCCGCGACCCCCGCGCCGTCAGGCGGGCGCTCGACGGCGCCCAGGCCCTGGTGCACTGCGCCTCGGCGCTGCCCAGCTACCCCGCCGCCGACATCCGGTCCATCGTCGTCGAGGGCACCACCACCGTCCTGGAGGCGGCCGAAGCGGTCCGGACCCCGAGGGTGGTGCACATCTCCTCGACCGCCGTGTACGGGCTGCCCAAGCTGGTGCCGACGCCGGAGGACCACCCGCACGAGCCGGTGGACACCTACAGCACGGCCAAGGCGGAGGCGGAGAAGGTCGCCGAACGCTTCCGCGCCGGCGGGATGTGCCTGCCCGTCCTGCGGCCCAAGACCTTCGTCGGTCCCGGCCGCATGGGCCTGTTCGACATGCTCTTCCAGTGGGCCGAGGAGGGCCGGAACTTCCCGGTGCTCGGCAAGGGCGACGTGCGCATCCAGATGCTCGCCCTGGACGACCTCGTGGACGCGGTGGTCACCGTGCTGCGCGCCCCCGACGAGGTCGCGGACGACACGTACAACATCGGCGCGGTCGAGTTCGCCACCCTGCGCGAGGACTTCCAGGCGGTGCTGGACGCGGCGGGGCACGGCAAGTCGGTCGTCTCGGTCCCGGGCCGCCCCGCGGTGGCCGTGCTGCGGGCACTGGAGCGGACGGGTATCTCCCCGGTCTACGGGCGGCTGCTCTACAAGCTGCTCGACGACTCCTACGTGAGCGTCGACAAGGCGCGGGAACGGCTCGGTTTCCGGCCCCGCCAGTCCAACCGCGAAGCCATCCTGCGCACGTACGACTGGTGGCGCGGGCAGCGCGCGGCCGCTCCGCCGGCCGCGAGCCGGGACGGCGGCCGGACCAGCACGGACCCCTGGCGCCAGGGCGCCCTCGGCCTCGCGAAGGTCTTCTTCTGACATGGCCGGAACCCAGGTGCCGGGGACACCCATGCCTCCATCCGGTCTCCCCGGCACGGACGACGTCCCCGGCGCGGACGGGGACAGAACGGCCGGCCCGCCGCCGGACGCGCGGACGGCCGACGGCACCGGCGAGGGCCCGCGGGCCCGCCGCTGGTGCCGCGGCACCCGCCTGCTGGTGGCGGCCACCGGTGCATGGGCCCTGCTCCTCGTCCTGCACGTCCTGCTCGCGGGGCGCTGGTGGCTGTGGCTGCTCGTGGAGGCGGTCCCCCCGCTGACGCTGGTGGCGGTACCGCTGCTGCTGCTCGCGGTGACCCCGCTCGCACGGCCGGTGCGCCGGTGGCTGGCCCCCGTACTGGTGCTCCTGCTCCTGGCCGGCGCCCATCTGGCGGGATTCGGGGCGGTGGTGCGGGGCGGGCCGGACACCGCCGCCCGGGGCACCCAGGTCAAGGTGTTCGCCTGGAGCACGGACTACTGGCGGATGGACGACGACGAGCAGGACTTCTACGCCTTCCTCCGCCGCCAGGACGCCGACGTGTACCTCCTCCAGGAGTACCTGTACTGGCAGGACGACGAGCCGGTCAGGATCGACGACACGACCCGGCTGCGCGAGGAGCTCCCCGGCTACCACATCTCCGTCGAGGGGGAGTTGCTGACGCTCTCCCGGCTCCCCGTGGTCGCCGAGCACCACCGCCGGGTACCGGACACCGGCACGGCCTGGTACCGGGAGGGGAGCAAGGCGCAGCGCACCGACATCAGGGTCGGCGACCGCACGGTCTCCTTCTACAACGTGCACATGCCGGTGCCCTTCCAGGTCGGCGACAACCCCCTCTCCGGCCGCTTCTACCGCTTCCTCCGGGACCAGTACGACTGGCGCGACCGCGAACTGGCCGCCCTGCGCGCCGATCTCGCGGAGAACCCCCACCCGGCGCTGCTGACCGGGGACTTCAACTCCCCGTGGACGGGCAGCCTCCTCGACCCCGCCCCCGGCTCCCGGGCGCACAGCCCCGCGAGCGGCGTACTGCCCGCCCGCTCCTGGCCCGTCTCCGACTACCCACTGCCCAGGCTCTGGCGGCTGGACTGGCTGTTCACCACCGGGGACCTGGCCGTGCCCGGCTACCGCTTCGGCGGCGGCGGGGACTTCTCGGACCACGCGGCCCAGGAGATCCGACTCGTCGTTCCCGGCCCCACCACCCCCTGACATCCGAAGGAAACCCGATGAGCCCGCAGGACAACCCCTTGAGCGAGGGATCCACCATGCGCCCCGGCCGGTTCCACGTCACGGTGATGCTCGACTACTACGCCCCCTACGTCAGCGGCCTGACCGAGGCCGCGCGACTGACCGCCGAGGGCCTGGCCGCCCGCGGCTGGAACATCGCGGTCGTGTGCGCCCAGCACGACCCCGCGCTGCCCCGCTACGAGGTGATCAACGGCGTGCACGTCTTCCGCGCACCCGTCCTCGCCCACATCAGCCGTGGCTTCGTCTCCCCCGCGCTGCCCCTGCTGGCCCGGCGCCTCGCCGCGCGCTCCGACATCGTCCACATGCACCTGCCCAACCCCGAGGCGGCGCTCGTCGCGGCGCTCAAGGGCAGCGCCCGCCTCGTCGTGACGTACCACATCGACGTGTTCCTGCCCGACAGCCCGGTGAACCGCTTCGGGATGCGGGCCGTCGACGAGGTCTGCAAGAGCGCCGTCCGCAAGGCGGACATCGTCATCACCAACAGCGAGGACCAGGCGCGGGGTTCACGGATCTGGCCGACGATCCGCCGCCGCAGGCTCCTTCCCATCTCCTCGCCGTGCGTCGACCGCAGCGGCGGTGCGCCACGGCTGCGCGACGGCGACGGGCTGCACATCGGCTTCATGGGGCGGATCACCGTCGACAAGGGCATCGAGTACCTCATACGCGCCTTCCGCTCCATGCCCGACCCCGAGGCACGGCTGCTGATCGCGGGGGACTACACCACCGTCGCCGGCGGCAGCAACATCGCCGAGCTGCGCGCGGAGGCCGGCGACGACCCGCGGATCCGCTTCACCGGTCTGCTGCGGGGCGATGCCGTACGCGACTTCTACGCCTCGATCGACGTCTTCGCGCTGCCGTCGATATCCGAGTCCTTCGGCATCGTGCAGGTCGAGGCCATGATGGCCGGGGTCCCCCCGGTGAGCACCGACCTGTCCGGCTCCCGCTATCCGGTGGCGTCCACCGGCTTCGGGCGGCTGGTTCCGCCCCGGGACCCCGAGGCCCTGCGCGAGGCACTGCTGGAGATGGCGCAGCTGCCCGCCGAGGACCGCGCCGACGGCGCGGAGACGGCGACCAAGCTCTTCGGCGGCGAGGCGTTCCTCGACGCCCACGAAGAGGCGTTCCGGCGGCTGCTGCCGGGCGGGCGGCTGTGAACCGGGTCGGCGGCGGCGATGCCGTGGACACCGAGGCCCCGGGGAGCGGGACAGTCCCCGCCGTCCCGTCCCACCGGACGGCCACCGCCGTCGTGACCGCCGAGGCGCCGTCACCCGAGTGGCGCGGGCGGCAGCGGACCACTCCGCCCCCGGGCGGCGCGGTCCGCACACCGCCGCGGCGCCGGAGGAGGATGCCCGCCGCGCTGGTGCTGCTCAGGCCCCGGCAGTGGATCAAGAACATCTTCGTCCTGGTCGTCCCGCTGGCCCTGGACCCCGCCGCCCTGCTGCGGCACCCGGGAAGGGCCGGAGCGGCGGTGGTCGCGTTCACGGCGGCCTCGGCGGCCGTCTACGTGCTCAACGACTGGCTGGACCGCGAACGGGACCGGCTGCATCCGGTCAAACGCCACCGGCCCCTGGCCGGCGGACGGATCGGCCCCGTCGGGGCGGTGCTGCTGGGTGCGACGTGCCTGGCGGTCCTGGCCGCCTCCGCCGCGTTCCTCCCCGGCCCGGCCCGGGCGGCCATCGCGGGGTACGGCGTGATCAACCTGGCGTACTGCCTGGCGCTGAAGCACCACGCGCTCGTCGACGTCAGCCTGGTCGCCTCCGGATTCGTCCTGCGCGCCGTCGCGGGGTGCGTGGCGGTGGCGGCCCCCTTCAACCCCGCGCTGATCATCTGTGTCTACTGCACCTGCCTGCTGCTCTCGCTGGGCAAGCGCCGGCACGAGCTGGCCGCCGCGGAACTGCTCGGCCCGGCGTCCGCCCAGCGCCCGGCCCTCGCCGGGTACTCGGTCCCGCTGCTCGACCAGCTGATGACGCTGCTGCTGGCCGCCACGCTGATCAGCTACGAAATGTTCGTCCTGTCCGCGTCACATCCGCACGCGGCCGTCCTGGCCGTCGCCACCGTGCCCTTCGCCGTCTTCGCCGTCTGCCGCTACGTCCAGATGGTGGCGGTCAGGAGCAGCGGCGGGGAGCCCGGCCGGGACGTGCTCACGGATGTGCCGCTCGTGATCAACGCCGTGCTGTGGCTGGCCTGCCTGGCCGCCGGCCGACTCCTGTGAGGTGTGCTCGTGCGACCGCCCCGTGTCTCCGTCATCATTCCCAACTACAACTACGCGCGGACCATCCGCCAGTGCCTCACCTCCGTGGCCGGCCAGAGCTATCCGCACATCGAGATCGTCGTCGTCGACGACGGCAGCACCGACGCGTCACCGCGGATCGCCGAGGAGTTCTCCGTACGGCTGATACGCACGGCCAACGCGGGGGTCTCCGCCGCCCGCAACACCGGGGTGCGGCACAGCACGGGTGACATCCTCTTCTTCCTCGACTCCGACATCGCGCTGCGCCCCGACGCCGTCCAGCACGCCGTGGACGTCCTGGCGTCGGACCCGCGCGTCGGCTTCGTGTGCGGGATCTACGACTCCGTACCGCTGATCGACGACGGGCCGGTGGAGCGCTACAAGGTGCTGCACGGGCACTACTGGCGCCGGCGGACGGCGGGCGAGGTCAAGGCCGCGTACTTCTCGCTCGGAGCGATGCCGCGCGCCGCCTACGACCGTGCCGGTCCGCTCGACGAGTCGCTCCGCGACACCGAGGACGTGGAGTACGGGGCCCGGCTCTCCGCCGTCTCGACCGTGCTGCTCGACCCGCGGATCGTGGGCCGGCACGACGACGACGACCGCATCGGGATCCTCCTGCGCAAGCAGTACCGCCGCTCGGTCCCCCTGGTGGCCCTCTTCAGCGACCGCGAACGCGCGGGCAGGCCGCAGCTGTCGGACACCGCCTACCGTCCCAGGGCGGTCGCCGGCACCGCCCTGGCCCTGACCGGGATCGCCGCAGCCCCCCTGTGGCCGGTCGCGGGTGCCGTCGCGCTCACGGCGGGGGCGGGGGTGTTCGTCGCCGAGGAGTGGGGACTGCTGCGGTTCCTGCACGCGAAGGCGGGCGGACGGGCCCTGCCGATGATGGCGGGCCTGCACACGCTGATGACCGCGACCACCGGGGTGGCCGCCCTGGTGGGAGCGGTCCGCTGGACGGGCTCACCGTCCTTCCGGCGCCGCTACTCCAACCCGCCGGCCACGGGCGGCGCGGTCGCCGATGTCTAGTACCGCGCCCGGACCCCCCGCCGCCGGGGACACGGTGTCCCCGGCCGGCCGGGGACACCGGGACACCCTGAGGGACTTCGCACGGCGCCCCTGGGTCCGGGGCACGGCCACCGCGGTGGTGCTCGCCGTGTGCGCCGGGTTCCTGGTGCACTCCTTCGCCCGGGACGGGGAGGCCACCCGCACGGCGGTCGGACTGCTGGGGCCCGTGCTGCCCCTGGCGCTCGTCCCCGCCCTGGCGGGGCTGTGGCTGACGGCGCTCTCCTGGCGCGAACCCCTTCAGGCCCTGTCGGTCCCGCTGTCCCGCCCCTCGGCCGTACGCATCTTCGCGGCCGGCCAGCTGGGCAAGTACGTACCGGGGGTGATGTGGTCGATCGTGCTCCAGTCCCGTCTCGCGGCGGCCTCGGGGATCACCGTCTTCCACTTCACCGCCGCGTTCGGGCTGTACGCCGCCGTGTCCCTGGGCACCGGCGGTGTGCTGGGGCTGGCCTCCCTGGCGCGGCACGCCTACGGGACGGGGGCGGCGCTCGTGGCCGCCGCCCTGGTCCCGGTCCTGCTGCTGCTCCTTCCCCGGCTGCTGGCGGCCTCGGTACGGCTGGTGAAAGTGGTTCCGGCGCTCGCGCGCAGGCTGGCACCGGTCCCGCTCGGTGTGCTGCGCCGTTCCGTGTGGCTGTGCGCGGCGTCGTGGCTGGTGACCGGTGTCCATCTGTGGCTGTTCGCCGTCGCGCTGGGCGCCGACCCGCTGCGGGCCGTCCTGCCCTGTGTGGCGGGGTTCGCCGTCGCGACCTCGCTGAGCAGTCTGGTGGTGGTCGTCCCGGACGGGCTCGGGGTGCGGGAGGCGCTGCTCGCGGTGTCGCTCGCCTCCGTCCTGCCCGCGCCGGAGGCGGCCGCGGCGGCCGCCGCCAGTCGGCTGGTTCTGGCGGCTGCCGACGTACTCGCCTTCGGCTACGGTTCGTTGGCCGCCCGGACGCCTCACCCCCAGCCGGCCTCCGCCGCCCCCCTCCCACCCCCCTCACCGCACCACCCACGAAAGGACGACGCATGCTGACGACGGTCTACGGAGAATCGGTCATGGACCGGCTCCGAGGCACCCGAGCCGCCCTCGGCACCATGTACTTCGGTACCACCGTCGAGGAGAAGACCTCCTGGGAGATCCTCGACCGCTTCGCCGAGCGCGGCGGCCGTCTGCTCGACACCGCGAACTGCTACGCCTTCTGGGCGCCCGGCGGCACGGGCGAGGAGTCGGAACTGGTCATCGGCCGCTGGCTGGCCGCGACGGGGGTCCGCGACGAGCTGCTGATCGCCACCAAGGCCGGCTGTCTGCCCGATCCGCTCGACGGGCCGTTCCCGGAGTCCGCCGAAGGGCTCGGCCCGGAGGTGCTGTTCACGCAGTTCGAGCGGAGCACCGAGCGGCTGGGGCGCCCCTCCGTCGACCTGTTCCTCACCCACGCCGACGACCCGGGGACGCCCCTCGCCGACACCCTGGGCGCCCTGTCGGAGCTGGTGCGCTCCGGGCGGATCGGTGTCATCGGCGCGAGCAACCCGGGCGCGGCCCGGCTGGCCGAGGCGGCCCGCCTCGCGGCGCACGACCCGACGACGGCGGCCCCTCGGGTGATCCAGGCGCGCCACTCCTACCTCTGGCCCGACCCGGCGGCCGACATCCGGCCGCAGCTTCCGCTGGATCACGACCTGTTCGCCCACGCCCGCGAGCACGGAGCCCTGCTCCAGGGGTACTCCCCGCTGCTCCAGGGAGCCCTGACCCGGGCCGACCGTCCGCTCGCCCCCGAGTACCGGAGCCCCGGGAACGAGGCGCGGCTGAGCCGGCTGCGGGAGCTCGCCGGACGGCTGGGGGTGACGGCCAACCAGTTGTCCCTGGCGTGGATGGCCGGCGGCCCCGTGCCCGTCATGCCGGTGCTCGGCGTGAGCAGCGTGGCCCAGCTCGACGAGGCCATGGACGGGCTGGAGCTGGAGCTGGGGCAGGAGATCCGGGACGAACTCGACGCGCTGGCCCCGCTGGGCCCGTCGGGCGCGTCCCCCGCCGGAGCCCCGGTGCCCGGCGACGCCCGGTAGCCGCCTCCGTCCCACCCGCACGGATCCGGCCGGTCGGCGGACTGCCGTACGACCGGCCGGGCCGGGGTGCCGAGGTGATCACGGACGGCGGGGGACGGCCGCCGCCGTCCGTGCCGGAGGGCTCGTGGGACAGCGGGCGGATCCTCGTCCTGCCCAGGCCCACGAGGTCCTGGTGCGGCGGGGGTCAACGGCGGGGCCGGTGCTCCGGCGAGGGACGGGGAGGCGCCGGACCCGACGGCTTCCCCGTCCCTCGTGCTCCCGTCCCTCGTGCTCCCGCACCAGGCCGAGCGCTCCCGCACCAGGCCGAGCGCTCCCGCACCAGGCCGAGCGCTCCCGCGACCATTAGGCCGGAGGCGACGGAGGCCCGCTCCGGGCCGGGACGGCGCTCCGGCGGGGCAACCGGTCGCGTCCGCCCCGCCGGGCCACGGCGTCCGGCGTGGGCCGGCCGCCCGCCCCCGGAGCGCCTACCCGAGACGCTCTCCCCGGCGCAGCAGGTCTTCCAGGACCCGCTGCGCCAGGTGCCCGTCCTCGAAGCCGGCCAGCGTCCCCGGCCGCGCCCCGGACACGGCGCCCGCCCACTCCTGGAACTGCTCCAGGAAGGAGTCGCCCCACCCCGTCACCTCGCCCGGCGGGTCCGCCAGCCGGGAGGGGCCGAGGAGTTTGACCTGCTCGACGTCCACCCCCGTACGCACCTGGAGGATCTGGCCGTCACGTGAGTGGTACACGAGGTCGCCGCGGCTCCCGGTGACCGTGACGGCGAGTCCGAGCTCCTCGGGGGCCGAGGACTTCGAGGCGGTGAGGGTGAAGTGCGGGCCGTCGGTCAGGCCGCCGCTCACGAAGGCGTGGTCGTCGACCACCACGTCGCGCCCCTCCTTCGTCGCCACCCGCGTCTGGAGCCCCACCTGGCAGCCGCCGGTGTCGACCGGGCTCCGGAAGAGGAAGTGCAGCATGTCCACGAGGTGCACCCCCAGGTCACCGAGCGCGCCGCTGGTCGACCGCTCGGCCGGGCCGTCCCGCCAGGTGAAGCGGCCCCGGGTCACCGCGCTGGCACGCCGGAGGGCGACGGCCACGTGCAGCACGCGGCCCACCTCCCCCTCCTCGATCCGCCGGCGGATCTCCCGCACCACCGGCAGGTAGCGGTAGTTGAAGCCCACGCAGGACACCCCCGCCGCTCCGGAGGACCGGCGCAGCATGTCGGCGGCCTCCGCGAGGGAGGTGGCCATCGGCTTCTCGCACAGCACGTGCCTGCCGTGTGCGAGGGCCTCGCACGCGTAGGCGGCGTGGGTGCGGTTGGGCGAGGCGACGACGACGCCGTCGGCCGCCTCGTGGAGTTCGCCGAGCGAGGTGAAGGCCCGCACCCCGAGGTCCGCGGCCAGCGCACCCGCCCGGCCCCGGTCGACGTCGAGGACGCCGGCGAGCGAGACACCGTCGCCGGCCGACGCCAGGACCGCCTGGGCGTGCACCCGGCCGATGTTCCCCGCGCCGATGATTCCCACGCGCATCAACGGGACTCCTTCCGTGGTTCTTCTCGTGGACGCTCGCTCAGCTCGTCGCGCAGCACCGCGAGGACCGCGGCCGCGTGCGGGAGGCCGGACACGTCCGGATGGCGGGCGCGGGCCTCCGTGGTGCAGTTGGCGACCAGGACCCCGCGGCCGGCCTCCCGCAGCATCTCCAGGTCGTTGCCGCTGTCCCCGAAGGCGAAGGTGTGCGCCCGCGGCACCTCGTACGTCCCGCGCACATGGCGCACGACGGAGCGCTTCCCGCAGTCCGGCGGGAGGAGGTCCACGTCGTAGCAGTCCTCCGGATCGCCCGCCGCCGGGTTGCAGCGGCTCACCCCGGCCCCCAGGGAGAACTTCTCGGCCGTGCTCCTGACCAGGGCCAGGCTCCGCTCGTCACGCGCCGGTGTACGGGCGTAGTAGTAGTGGCTCTGCACCAGGCTGCCGGGCGGCCGGCCCGTCTGCGGCACCAGAGGCACCCCCAGGTCCGCCAGCTCCCGGGTCACCGCCCCGGCGAGCGCCGCGAGCCGCCCGGGCGCGGGGAGCCGTTCCTGCCAGGACGGGTCCGGGTGCGCCCCGCCGTCACGGAGGTGCAGGAGCTCGGTGCCGAGGGAGCAGGCGATGAAGTGCGGCAGCCTCCGCAGCCGGTGGCGCCGGACCTTGTCCAGGACGGACGGCAGCGAACTTCCGGTCACCCAGCCGAAGAGCAGCCCGTGCCGCCCGGCCGCCTCCACGAGGAAATCCTCCAGTTCCTCCCGGGCGGCGACCCCGGCGGCGGTCGGCGTGTGAGCCAGATAGGTCTCGTCGAGGTCGCAGAAGGCCACCGCCCGGACCTCCGGCGGCAGCGGGAGGGAGGTGGCTTCAGTGTGCGGTCGTACGGACGGCAGCATGCAACGCCTCGATCACTCGGTCCTGTTCGGTGAGGGACAGCTGGTTGTGCAGGGGGATCTGGAACGCCGTCGTGTGGAGCTCCTCGGTGTGCGGCAGCCGGCTGCGGGAGAAGAGCCTTTCGTGCAGGGAGGTCCGCTGCTGGTGGGTGAGCACGGGGTAGTAGACGTCCGTCTCCACTCCGCCGTCCTCCCGCACGCGGGCGCGGATCCTCTCCCGCTCCGCGGGCCCGCCCGGGACCCGCACGGTGAAGAGGTGCCAGGCGTGGTCGGGGGTGAAGGCGGGAAGCGTCAGCAGCCCGGCGGCATGGAGCTCCGCCAGGCCCGTCACGTAGCGCTCGGCCAGGAAGGCCCTCCGGTAGTTCTTGAGGGTCAGTCCGGGCAGCAGCCCCATGGCGACCGAGGCGACCGGGTTGTCGATCCTCGCGTTCAGCCCCCAGGGCTCCGTCTTCACGTTCTTCCGGTCGGGGTGGAAGCCGTGGTAGGCGACCGCCCGCACCCGCGCGGCGAGTTCACCGTCCGCGGTGAGGACGGCCCCCGCCTTGCCGGTCAGCCCGAAGTTCTTGTACGGGTTGAAGCTCACGACGGCCGCGTCCGAGTGCCGTGCGACGCCCGTGACGCCGATCGCCTGGCAGGCGTCCTCCACGACCCGCAGACCGTGCGCGTCGGCGGTACGGCGGAGCGCCGCCATGTCGGCCAGCCGCCCGTACAGGTGGACCGGCAGGACCGCCCTGGTCCGGGAGGTGACGGCGGCTCCGGCCGACACCGGGTCGAGGGTGTGGCGCTCGGGCTCCACATCGGCGAGGACGGGGACCGCCCCGCAGGCCAGGACCGCGTTCTCGGTCGCCGCGAAGCTGTTGGCGGGGATGATCACTTCGTCGCCGGGCTCCACCCCGACCGCACGCAGCGCGACGATCAGGCCGTCCGTGCCGCTGCTGGTGGCGGTCGTGCGCAGGCCGGTGAAATCGGCGAGCGCCGCCTCGAACGTGGCCGCCGCCGGCCCGCTCGTCAGCTCACCCGTCACCAGGGTCCGCGCGAACGCCTCGGCCGCCACCCGCTGCTCGGCCGGGGTCAGCAGCCGCGCCTTCGGCAGGAACGGGACCGGGCGCCGCCCGCCCGGCCGCCCGTCGCGCTCCTCCCGGTGGAAGACGGAGTCCGGGGCGGACGGGGAGAGGCGTTCCGTACGTCCGTCGAGCAGCCCGGCCAGCTCCCGGTGGGCGAGGCAGGCGGAGGACGCGTACGCGGGGACCCGCCCGGCGCGGACGTCCAGCACCAGCCGGTGAAGGGCGTGGCTGTCACCGGTGAAGACGCCGCCCCCGGGCACCCCGGTGCCAGGGAGCCCCTGGGTCATGGTGGTCATGCCGCGGCCTCCTCGTACGCCGCCAGCTCCTGCGGGACGGTGAAGCCGAAGGCGTCGGCCGCCTTGCGGAGCACCTCCGGGTCCGGCCGCTTGAAGTAGAGGAGTTCGCGTCCCGTCCGCAGGCCCTGGACGGTGAGGGGCAGATCCCGGTCGTCGGTGGTGTCGATCACGACCAGGTCCGTCAGGGCACCGAGCCGGGCCGCCTCCGCCCCGGCACCGGGCAGGCCGGGGCCGTCGACCACCAGCACCTCGTAGGTCCGCCCGAGGGGCAGCCTCCCCTCCAGGGCCCGGCAGGCGAACTCGAACCGGAGATAGGCGTCGAACCAGCTCAGCCGGGTCTCACGGTCGGGGTCGAAGTAGTCGTCCAGGATCCACTGCAACCGGACCTCCGTCCCGGGGTGACGGTCCACGAAGTAGGCGAAGTTCGCACGCCAGTCCGCGTAGCGCTCCCGGTCCGACTCGGGGTGGACCTGGTGGTAGACGCGGGCGTAGGGGGTGTGGACGAGGGCGAGACCGGCGCGGTGCAGGCGGTATCCCAGCTCGACGTCCTCGAAGCTCCACCTCTTGATGTTCTCGTCGAAGCCCCCCACGGCCAGGAGCTGTTCCTTGCGCACGGAGACGTTGCAGCCGTACAGGAAGTGCCAGCCCGTCGCCAGGCCGGCCAGGTTCTCCGAAAGGGTCCGGGTCACCTCCGCGCGCTCGTCCGCCTCGGCGACGGGCGGGAACGCCTCGGGGGCGAACTCCTTCCCCAGGAGGTCCAGATCGACCGGGCCCGCCGCCAGGTAGTCACGGAAGCCGATCGCGACGGCGTCGGGACGGTCCCGGTGGCAGCGGAGGTGCTCCTGGACGAACAGGGGGTCGATGATCTGGTCGCCGTCCGCGAAGGCGATCACCTCGCCGCCGGCCGCGCGGATCCCCGCGTTGCGGGCCGCCGAGCGGCAGGAGTGCTCGGTCCGGGGGAGGTACAGCCTGCGGAGCGGATACGTGAGGGGCAGGGCGTCCACCATCTCGCCCGTGCCGTCCGTCGAGCCGTCGTCGACGAGTACGACCTCGAATGCGTCGGTTTCCGCGACGATTTGGTGGTTCAGGGACACCAGGCAGGGGGCGAGCAGTTCTTTCGAATTGTACGTGGGAATGACGAGGCTGACCTTCACGGAGCTCCTAAGGAATCGTTCATCAGCAGTGCGCGGCGTCGGATCAGGTATCGGAGACTGACGCCTTTTTCGCCTGTCCGGGAAGGGTCGGACGTTCCTGGCGTTTCCCGGGCAGACGGCGCCAGCGGATATCCATCAGCAGGGCCCGGAGGTTTTCGTCGACCGCCATGGCGATCATCACCCCGAGTATTCCGAGCCCGAGCGGAAGTGACAGGGCGTACGCGAGAGGGAGGAAGACGGCCCACAGGACGACGATGCCGACCACGGCCGGGAACACGACGTGGCCGACGGCGCGCAGGGAACTCGCGGTCGTCATGATCAGCGAGGAACCGGGGAGATAGAGCAGGCCGCACCAGAGCAGCAGCTTCCCGGCGTCGGCGATCTCCGGATCGGCGGTGAAGCCCCGCATGATCCACTCGCCGGACAGGCCCGTCACCAGCGCGAGGGCCACGGCGGCCGCCACCCCGGCGGCCCGGGTGTTGCGCGCGAGCTGCCGGATGCGGCCCGTCTCCCCGGCCCCCGAGAGGTGGCCGAGGGCGATCTGGAGTCCCTGGGACAGCGCCGAGGAGAACATGCCGATCATGTTGGTGATGCTGAGCGTGTACATGCGCGCGGCCAGTTCGTCGGTCCCCACCGCCGAGATGATCCGGGTGGTGACGATCTGCGCGAGCTGCCAGAAGGCCGGCTCCAGCATCGTGGGCAGCGAGAAGGCGACCAGCAGCGCGGCGTGCGCCCTCAGCCGGCCCGCGTCCGCCGGGCGGCGGAACCGGATCCGGATCCTGAAGAACACCAGCCACAGGCTGTAGAGCAGACCGGCGCAGGTGGCGAGCGCCGTCGACAGGGCGACCCCCCTGACGCCCCATCGGGGACCGGACGCGGAGAGCACCAGGACCAGGATCAGCGCGACGTTGACGACGTTGGTGAAGACGGCGGCGAACATCGCGTGCCGGGTGAACCCGTTCGCGGCCAGCACTCCGCCGAGCATGGCCACCAGGGAGTGCAGCACCGCACTGCCCCCGACGATCCGCAGGAACGTCGTACCGAAGGCCAGG
This sequence comes from Streptomyces sp. NPDC058008, assembly GCF_042886395.1. NCBI lineage: Bacteria > Bacillati > Actinomycetota > Actinomycetes > Kitasatosporales > Streptomycetaceae > Streptomyces > Streptomyces sp. NPDC058008. The sequence continues at coordinate 228,480 of NZ_JBHVQX010000001.1, forward strand.
TGCTGCCCGCGCAGCCCCATCAGGCCGGCCACGTCGTCGGCGAGGACGAACAGCGCGGCGCTCACCGCCACGCCCAGGACCACGTGCAGCAGCAGGGCGACGAAGTAGTACTCCCGGACCTGGCCCGGTTCCCCCCGGCCCAGGGCGCGGGCGTACACCAGGCTGCCGCCCTGCCCCATGAAGGAGAACATCATGAGCACGAACGTCGCGACGGTGTTGACCGAACCCACCGCGCCCGCGGCGTCGTCCGAGATCCGGCCCAGCGCCCAGACGTCGACGAGACCCATGGAATACGTCGACAACAACTGGAGGAAAATGGGCCAGCTCAGGGAGAAGACCCCGAGATTACCTTTTGGCGGCACGACCGTGCATCTCCGTTCCTTTGCCCTGTCGGGCCGTATCCGTACGAAATGCCGAACGGCGCGGCCGGAAAGCCTCAGGGCTGGGGGCGGGATCCGAGGGAAATCCGGTTCTTCCGGTCGGGCAGCGCGATGTTATCCGCACGCCGACTTCCCCAGGAAGCAAGTATCGAAAAGGAAGGGGCCATTCCGTGCCGCGGCGGCCGTCGGCGGGTACGCGGAGCGAGTGACGAGGAGTCACGGCCGGAAAGGGATGAAACACCTGCCGGGGTCGGAAGAAGAATCCCGGAGACACCGTCCGTGACGGAACGCGGGGGATCCGGGAACCGCGGTGCGCGCGCCGGTACCGGCGCGCGTGGCCGATACTCTCGCGCGGATCGGCCGATTCGCGTCGGGTGGCGGAGCGGGCGAGGCGACGGGCGGCAGCGCGCGCCCGCGCGCGGTCGTCCTCGCCGAGGGCGCCGGCCTCGGGCTCGCCGGTGGCCCCGCGCGCCCGCGCCCGGTCACTGGTCGACGGTCTCGACCGTCGGCGGATGCCCGTTCCAGGTGCAGAAGACCGACTGCGTCGCGCCCGCCCCGTCGCTGAAGTCCACCCGGATCCACTCCGGGTTCGTCCACACCTGCATCGACCACCCCGGCTCCGGTGTCGCCGAGACCAGCGTCGCCGAGTCGTCCGCCAGTTCCAGCACGACCCTGCCGCCACGCGTCGGGTAGCTCCTCACCTCGCCCGCGTCCGCCGGGGGCGGCGGGGGCGTGGCGGGGCTCGGACTCCGGTCCGGGGGGCGGGAGGACGGCAGCCGGGAGGGCGTGGCCGAAGGCGGCGGCGCGGTCCGGGAGGCCGTCGCGCCCGGCGGGGCCGGGGGTGACGCGCGGTGCGTCGAGGACGACACCGGCTCGTCCGTGGCCTGCCCGGCCCGCGCCCCCACCGAGATCGGAACGGCCCGCGGAGGGTCGTAGACGGTCCCCGACATGACCGTGTGCACGCCCCACCACGACAGGGTCACCGCCGCCCCCGTGGAGAGCGACCACGCGACCGCGTGTACGAGTCCTCGTTGCATCGGGCACATCCTGCACCACCCGCACCGGCACCGCCGTGGAGGGGACCCCGTTCCTCCGGATGGGCTACGGTGCGGCGCATGCCTAGTGTGCTCGTGGTCGAGGACGACCAGTTCGTACGTTCCGCCCTCATCCGGCACCTGACCGAGGCCTCGCACACGGTGCGCAGCGTCGGCACCGCGCTCGAAGCGCTCCGCGAGGTCGCGCACTTCCGCTTCGACGTCGTCGTCCTCGATCTCGGGCTGCCCGACCTCGACGGCGCCGAGGCACTGAAGATGCTGCGCTCCATCACCGACGTACCCGTGATCATCGCGACCGCGCGGGACGACGAGGCCGAGATAGTCAGGCTGCTCAACGACGGTGCGGACGACTACCTGACCAAGCCGTTCTCGGTGGAGCACCTCTCCGCCCGCATGGCGGCCGTCCTGCGCCGCACCCGGGGAGCCGGCGCGCAGGCACCTCCCCCGCGCGTCCTCCAGGTCGGCGGGCTCTCCATCGACCCGCTGCGCCGCCAGGCCGAACTGGACGGCACCGCACTGGACCTGACCCGGCGGGAGTTCGACCTGCTGGCCTTCCTGGCCGGCCGCCCCGGGGTCGTCGTGCCGCGCCGCGAGCTGCTCGCCGAGGTCTGGAAGCAGTCCTACGGCGACGACCAGACCATCGACGTCCACCTCTCCTGGCTGCGCCGCAAACTGGGCGAGACGGCCGCCAGGCCGCGCTACCTGCACACCCTGCGGGGAGTCGGCGTCAAACTCGAACCACCGGCCGCGGCCCCGGAACCGTCCGCGTGAGATGGGCCCTGGTCAGGGTCTGTCTGGCCGTCACCGCCATGGTCGTGATCGCGTTCGCCGTGCCGCTCGGACTCGTCGTCGCGGAGATGGCCCGCGACCGCGCCTTCTCCGACGCCGAGCGGCAGGCCGCCACCATCGGCCCCACCCTCACCATCACCACCGACCGCGAGGAACTGACCCGGGCCGTCCTGTCCACGGAGCCCGGCGGCCGGGGGCGCCTCGCGGTGCACGTGCCGGCCGGCGAGGCGGGGGGCGCGCGGCTGGAGATCGGCACCCGGCGCGCAGCCCCGGCCGACCTGGAGACCGTACGGAAGTCGGGGCGGGCCTCCATCGCGGACGTCGCCGGCGGCTCGGTGCTGCTCCAGCCCACCGCTCTGGGTTCCGGGGGCATCGCCGTGGTGGAGGTCTTCGTGGCCGGGGAGGACGTCTCCCACGGCGTCGGCACGGCCTGGCTGGTGCTCGCCGGCGTCGGCGTCGCGCTGATCGTCGGCTCGGTGGCCGTCGCCGACCGGCTCGGCGTACGGATGGTGCGGCCCGCCCAGCGGCTGGCGGGCGCCGCCCAGGACCTGGGGGAGGGGAGGCTGGGGACCAGGGTCCCGGAGGAGGGGCCCACCGAACTCCGCTCCGCGGCGGTCGCGTTCAACTCCATGGCCGACCAGGTGGTCCAGCTCCTCGCCAACGAGCGCGAACTGGCCGCCGACCTCTCGCACCGGCTCCGCACCCCGCTGACCGTGCTCCGCCTCAACGCCGCCTCGCTGGGCGAGGGCCCGGCCGCGGAGCAGACCAGGGCGGCGGTCGAACAGCTGGAGCACGAGGTCGACACGATCATCCGCACGGCGCGCGAGCAGCGCCCCCAGACCCAGGGCGGGCAGCCGGGCCCCGGCGCCGGGTGCGACGCGTCCGAGGTCATCCGGGAGCGCATGGGGTTCTGGTCGGCGCTGGCCGAGGACGAGGGCCGCACGGTGCGGCTGGCCGGAGTGGACCGCACGGTGCGGATCCCGGTGGCCAGGCCCGAACTGGCCGCGGCTCTGGACGCCTTGCTCGGCAACGTCTTCCGGCACACTCCCGAGGGCACCGCCTTCGCCGTCGACGTCCACCACAGCGGCGGTGCGGTGCTCGTGCTCGTCTCGGACGCCGGTCCGGGCATACCCGATCCGGAGTCCGCCCTGGCCCGCGGTGCCAGCGGAGGGAACGGGGCGCGCGGCGGGCTGGGCTCGACCGGTCTGGGACTCGACATCGTCCGCAGGGTCGCCGAATCCACCGGCGGTGACCTGCGGATCGGACGGTCGGTGCTCGGCGGCACGGAGGTGCGCATCTGGATAGCGCTGGACGGCGGCCCGGCCGGGCGGGCGCGCCGGGGGCACCGGGTCGGACGGCGAAGCGGAAGACGGGGGCCGCGCGGGGGCAAGGGGCGGAACGCGGACCTCCGCGCCGCCCGGGACCAGCCGGCACAGGACTGACGGATCATCATATCCGGTGCGGGCCGGGTTCGGTGCCCCCGGTCCTTTCCGGTGCGGGCCGAGTTCGATGCGCCCGGTCTTAACCGGTGCCGATGTCCTCCTTAAGCAAACCCTAAGAACACCGGCCCGGTTCCCGTACGTGCTGTTTGCCCGGTTCGAGGCGGCTAGCGTTCAGGCGCAATCACCCCCCGGCAGCACGAAGGCAGGCACCCGATGGGCACCAGCACGCACCGCCGTACGGCGAGTACCCGCACGAAGGCGGTCGGCGCGCTCGTCGCCGCGGCGGTCGTGGGCGGCACGGTCCTCGCGCTCACCGGCACGGCGCAGGCGGCCGCCGTCGGCGCCACGTACACGAGGGCCAGCGGCTGGACCGGTGGCTACACCGGGCAGTACGTCGTCTCCAACACGAGCGGGACCGTGCAGTCCGGGTGGACGCTGGAATTCGATCTGCCGGCCGGCACGAGGATCGACTCCCTCTGGAACGGCGAGCACACCGTCGACGGCGACCACGTGACCGTGAAGCCCGCGAGCTGGAACAAGGACATCGCCCCGGGCGGGTCCGTGACGGTCGGCTTCGTGGCCGCCTCCGGCGGGACCGCCGCCGATCCGCGGGGCTGCCTCATCAACGACGCCGCCTGTTCCGCGGACGGGGGCACCGTACCCGAACCGGGCGGACGCCCGACCGAGACCCCGACGGCGGCGCCCGCCCCCACGGAGACCGCGACCGCCGAGCCCACGGAGACCGCGACCGCAGAGCCGACGGACGCACCGACCGCCGAGCCCTCCGGTCCGCCCGGCGGCACGGCCGACGGCGCCGGATTCGCCCCGTACGTCGACACCTCCCTCCACCCCGCCTACGACCTGTCGGCCACCGCGTCCAGGACGGGCGTCAAGGAGTTCACCCTGGCGTTCATCACCTCGGGCGGGGGCTGCGCCCCGCTGTGGGGCGGGGTCACGGGGCTCGGCGACGACAAGGTCGCCGCCCAGATCTCCGCGCTGCGGGCCGAGGGCGGCGACGTGCGGGTCTCCTTCGGCGGCGCGGCGGGCGCCGAACTGGCGCTGCACTGCTCCTCCGCGGCCGAGCTCGCCACGGCGTACGGCAAGGTCATCGACACCTACGGGCTGACCAAGGTCGACTTCGACGTCGAAGGCGGGGCGCTGCCCGACGCCGCCGCCAACTCCCGTCGCGCGCAGGCCATCACCCAGCTCCAGACCTCGCACCCCGGGCTGGACGTGTCCTTCACGCTGCCCGTGATGCCGGAGGGTCTGACCCAGCCGGGTGTGGACCTGATCGCGGACGCGAAGAGGAACGGCGTGACGATCGGCGCGGTCAACATCATGGCGATGGACTACGGGGCCTCGTACGGCGGGGACATGGGCGACTACGCCGCCCAGGCCGCCACCGCCACGCAGGCGCAGGTCAAGAGCGTGCTCGGGCTCTCGGACGCGGCGGCCTGGAAGGCGGTCGCGGTGACCCCGATGATCGGCGTGAACGACGTCGCCACCGAGATCTTCACCGTCGAGGACGCCACGCAACTGGTGGCGTTCGCACGGGAGAAGGGCATCGGCAGGCTGTCGATGTGGTCGGGCACACGGGACGCGCAGTGCGCCGGCGGGGCGAAGCCGACGGCGGACGCCACGTGCAGCTCGATCCTCCAGGAGCCGCTGGCCTTCACCAAGGCGTTCGCCGCCTTCGGGTAGCCCGCCCCCGGACCAACCGCCCCCGGATGGTCCGGCACCCTCCGGACACTGTGGCCCCCGCACCACCCGGGAGCGGGTGGTACGACACCCGTCACCCGGACCACCGTCCCCGTGCGTCACGGCGCACCCACCGACCCACCCCCTCCGCGCGCCCCGGCCGGCCCCCACACCCCCCACACCCGGCCGGGGCGCGCGCCCCTGTGCGTGCGCTCTCGCGGGGCCGCAGGGGCGGGGGCCGCGTCCGGCCCGTGGTGCCCGCCTCCAGGGGCACGTTCGGGACGAAGCGGAACCCGCCTGCCGCGCGGTGGAGTTCGGGGAAAGAACACGGAAACGTCCTGTGACCCCTCTGTGCACCCCCGCGACACCCCGCCCCGTTCATCTTCCGGCGGGCGTACGCGGGTTGCGCGGGTGGGCGGCGCCCTTTCGGACGTGGCGCGGGAATCCGCGCCGCGGACCGCCCCTTCCCAGGCCCGGAAGGGCGGATCGCCACCCCGCACCCCGTGCGACCTGCGGTGATCCAGAAGGCAACGCGCCCCGCATGCAGGGCGCGAGAGTAAACACAAGCCCTCGGTCGGACACGTTCCCGTGACTTGCAGGACACGCTCGGGCAACGGAAGCGTCTTCAACTCTTGACACCCACCCCCTTGAGGCAGCAACCTTCCGGCATCAGCGCATGGGAGCGCTCCCATATCGAACGAGGTTTTTCGCTCGTACGGGGACGGCACCGCCCATGTCCTCTCCGTACCACCGGCACCCGCACCACCCGTGCGCATGCCGAGCAGATCGAACGCCAGTCCCACCCTGGAACAAGGAGTAGTGGAATGCGCATCACCCGCACCGTCGCAGGTCGAGGCCGCAGAACCGCCGTCATGGCCACCACGGGCCTCTCGGCCGCCGCCCTGCTGCTGACCGGCTGCAGCGACTCGGGCTCGGACTCGGACGAGGCCGACGCGAACGGCAACATCACCCTGACCGTGGCCGACTTCGGCCAGTTCGGCTACAAGGAGGCGGGGCTCTTCGCGAAGTACCACGAGCTCCACCCGAACATCACGGTCAAGGAAAACGTCACGGCCGACGAGCAGGTCTATTACCCCAAGTTCCTCCAGCAGCTCAACACGGGCAGCGGCCTGGCCGACGTGCAGGGCATCGAGGTCGGCCGTGTGAAGGAGCTCGTCGACACCAAGGCGGACGCCTTCGCCGACCTCTCCAAGGTGATCGACCCGGACCAGTGGGTGAACTGGAAGGCGCTCCAGGCGAGCTCCGACGACGGCAAGGTCATCGGGGCCGGCACCGACATCGGCCCCATGTCGATCTGTTACCGCCGTGACCTCTTCGAGCAGGCCGGCCTGCCGACCGACCGCACCGAGGTCGCCGCGAAGCTCGCCGGCGGCTGGGAGGACTACCTCGCGCTCGGTGAGGAGTACAAGAAGAAGGCCCCGAAGGGCACCTTCTTCATGGACTCCGCCAGCGCCATGTACAACGGCGTGGTCAGCTCCGACTCGGAGCAGTACTACTCCAAGGACGGCAAGGCGATCTACAAGGAGAGCGCCGGCGTCAAGGCGGGCTGGAAGCTCGCCTCCGAGGCGGTCGACAAGAAGCTGACCCAGGGCCTGGCCCAGTTCAGCCCGCCGTGGCAGGCGGCCCTGCGCAAGGGCAGCATGGCCACCGTGGCCTGCCCCGCGTGGATGGCCGCGCAGATCGCCACCTACTCCGGTGACGACTTCAAGGGCAAGTGGGACATCGCCCGCACCCCGGGTGAGACCGCGGCCAACTGGGGCGGTTCGTTCCTCTCCGTGCCCGCGAAGGGCAAGCACGTCAAGGAGGCCGGCGAGCTCGTCAAGTGGCTGACCGCGCCCGAGCAGCAGGCCGCCGTGTTCAAGGCCGCGGGCCTCTTCCCGTCGAACAAGGGCGCCTACGACCTGCCCGACGTGAAGACCGCCAAGCTCGAGTACTTCAACAACGCCCCGATCGGTGAGATCTACGCCGAAGAGGCGCAGGCCATCCCCGCGGCCGTGCTCGGCCCGAAGGACGGCGTCATCAAGGACACCATCTCCACCCAGATCAACAACATGGAGCAGCGGGGCACCAAGCCGGACGACGCCTGGAAGGCGGCGACCGAGGCGATCGACAAGGTGATCGGCTGATCCTCGCCGGTGCGGGCGGCCGGGACGACTTCCACGCGTCCCGGCCGGCCCGCACCGGTGCCGGTTCCCCCACCGGCACCGCGCACCTTCTCCGACACCTCCGCCGGACCTGACCAGAGGTCCGGCCTGCCCCTGCGGTGTCGGCACACCCCAGGGAAGGACTCCCACCTGTGGCAACCACCACCCCCACCCGGGGCGTACAGGGCCGGCGGCCCGACCGCCGCGCCCCGAAGCCCATGACACCCGGCCGCCAGGCATGGCGCAGCCGGCTGTGGCGCTTCGACGACAAGGCGTCCCCGTACGCCTACATCGCGCCCTTCTTCCTCGTCTTCGGGGCCTTCGGGCTCTACCCGCTCATCTACACCGGCTGGATAGCCCTCCACCGGGTGGAGATGACCAGCCTCGACCAGATGGAATGGGTCGGCTGGGGGAACTTCAGCACCATCCTCCAGGACTCCGAATTCTGGACCGCGGTCACCAACACCTTCGTCATCGGCGTCATCTCGACCGTGCCGCAGCTGATGATCGCGCTGGGACTCGCCCACCTGCTGAACTACAAACTGCGGGCCAGCACCTTCTGGCGCACCGTGATCCTCACGCCCTACGCCACCTCGGTGGCCTCCGCGGCACTCGTCTTCGCCCTGGTGTTCCGTGCCGACGGCGGCCTGCTGAACTGGGTCCTCGGGTTCTTCGGCGCCGGCGAGACCAACTGGGCCAACGGACACTGGTCGTCCAACATCGCCATCGCGGTCATCGTGATCTGGCGCTGGACGGGCTACAACACCCTGATCTACCTGGCCGCGATGCAGGCCGTCCCGTCCGACCTCTACGAGGCGGCCTCGCTCGACGGCGCCTCGCGGTGGCAGCAGTTCCGCAACGTGACGATCCCCGCGCTGAGGCCCACGATCCTCTTCACGATCGTCATCTCGACCATCGGGTCCATGCAGCTCTTCGGTGAGCCCCTGCTGCTCGAGGGCGGCCAGGTCGGAGCGCGGGGCGGCACCGAGCACCAGTACGAGACCCTCAGCATCTACCTCTACAACTACGGCTGGAACCTCGGACACCTCGGTCCGGCCGCCGCGGTCGCCTGGGCCATGCTCGTCCTGCTGCTGCTCATTGCCGCGATCAACTGGCTCGTCGGGCGCTTCATGCGCAAGACCGCGGCCTGACGGGGAGCGATATCCATGACCACCACCAGCCCCATCACCGCCCCGGACCACCGCCGCGCCCCCAGGGCCGCCGTCCGTGACGAGCCTCCGCGCCGGCGCCGCTTCAAGCCCGGGGCCGGCCGCCAGCACCACGCGGGCCCCTTCGCCTACTTCGCGCTCGTCGTCGTCGGCCTCGGCTCGCTGTTCCCGCTGTACTGGACGCTCGTGGCCGCGTCCCGCACCCAGGACGAGGTGCTGGACACCACGCCGCCCCTCGTCCCGGGCGGCAACCTCTTCAACAACCTCGAGGCGGCCTGGGAACAGGCCAACCTCGGCAAGGCCATCGTCAACACGGTCATCGTCTCCGCCAGCATCACCGCGGCGACCCTGTTCTTCTGCACCCTGGCCGGCTACGCCTTCGCCAAGATGCGCTTCAAGGGCCGCGGAGTGCTGATGACGGCGGTCATCGCCACGCTGACCATCCCCCCGCAGCTCAGCGTCGTACCGCTGTTCATGATGATGTCGGACATCGGCTGGGGCGGTCAGCTGGAGTCGGTGATCTTCCCGACCCTGGTGAGCGCGTTCGGCGTGTTCTTCATGCGGCAGTACCTGCTGGAGGCACTGCCGTACGAGCTCATCGAGGCGGGCCGGATGGACGGCGCCAACAACCTGCGCATCGTGTGGAGCATCGTGCTCCCGGTCGCCCGACCGGCCATGATGGTGCTCGGTATGCTTACCTTCGTCCAGGCATGGAACGACTTCTTCTGGCCGTACCTCGCGCTGAATCAGCAGAACCCCACGCTCCAGGTGGCCCTCGGCCAGCTGAGCGCGTCCTACGTGCCCGACCAGAGCATCGTCATGGCGGGCGCGCTGATCAGCACCCTGCCCCTGCTCGTCGTCTTCGTGATCTTCGGCAAGCAGATCGTCGGGGGGATCATGTCCGGCGCCGTCAAGGGCTGACCCCGCCCGCCGTCACGTCCCGGCCCCACCCGGCCGGCGCTCGACCTCCCGGTCCGACCCCGGCCCGTTCCGTCCCGGTCCGGCCACCGGCCGCACCGTACGGCCTGTACCTGAACGCAGGCCGTACGGGGCCGGGGCCCCCGCACTTCCTGTCCCTGTCCCTCCACCCATGGGAGCGCTCCCGCATGACTGCCGTACGACCCGACACCACCCCGACGCAGGCGCCCGGGGCGCAGTTCCCCACGGGCTTCATCTGGGGCGCGGCGACCGCCTCCTACCAGGTCGAGGGCGCCGCCGCCGAGGACGGCCGCACGCCGTCCATCTGGGACACCTTCAGCCGGACGCCCGGCAAGGTCCGCAACGGCGACACCGGCGACATCGCCGCCGACCACTACCACCGCTACCGCGACGACGTCGCCCTCATGAAGCAGCTCGGGCTGAAGGCGTACCGCTTCTCCGTCTCCTGGTCCCGGGTCCAGCCCACCGGCCGTGGCCCGGCCGTCGAGCGCGGCCTGGACTTCTACCGCAAGCTCGTCGACGAACTGCTGGACGCCGGCATCATGCCCGTCGCCACCCTCTACCACTGGGACCTGCCCCAGGAGCTGGAGGACGCCGGCGGCTGGCCCGAGCGCGTGACCGTCGACCGCTTCGCCGACTACGCCGCGATCGTCTCCGGCGCACTCGGTGACCGCGTCGGCATGTGGACCACCCTCAACGAGCCGTGGTGCTCGGCCTACCTCGGTTACGGCTCCGGCGTGCACGCCCCCGGACGCACCGAGCCCGCAGCGGCGCTGCAGGCGGCCCATCACCTCAACCTCGCCCATGGCCGGGCGATCGAGGTTCTGCGCGCCCAACTCCCCGCTGCTGCGCAGACCTCGGTCACCCTCAATCTCCACCAGGTCCGCCCGCTCACCGGCAGCGAGGCCGACGCGGACGCCGCCCGCCGCATCGACGCCGTCGGCAACCGCGTCTTCACCGGCCCGATGCTGCGGGGTGAGTACCCCGAGGACCTGATCACCGACACCTCGCACCTGGTGGACTGGTCGAAGCTGGTCAAGGACGGCGACCTCGCCACCATCTCCCGCCCGGTGGACGCCCTCGGCATCAACTACTACACCCCGACGCTGGTCTCCAGCCCGGCGGAAGGGGCCGTCTACGCGCGCAGCGACGCCCACGGCGCCAGCGACCACTCGCCGTGGCCCGGCTCCGAGCACGTCGCCTTCCACCTCCCCGAGGGGAAGGAACGCACCGCGATGGACTGGTCGATCGACCCCGACGGGCTCTACAACCTCCTCATGGACACCCACCGGGACCACCCCGGCCTCCCGCTCATGGTCACCGAGAACGGCGCGGCCTTCGACGACTACGTCTCGCCCGAGGGCAAGGTGGAGGACCCCGAGCGCGTCGCCTACCTCCACGGCCACCTCGACGCCGTCCAGCGCGCCGTGGCCGACGGCGCGGACGTCCGCGGCTACTTCCTCTGGTCGCTGATGGACAACTTCGAGTGGGCGTACGGCTATTCGAAGCGCTTCGGCGCGGTGTACGTCGACTACGCCTCCCAGCGCCGCATCCCCAAGGCGAGCGCCCACTGGTACTCCGACGTGATCCGCCGCCACGCCCTGCCCCCGGTCGGCACCGTCTGACACCGGCCAGGACGGACAGCGGGACCCGGCGCACCGCCGGGTCCCGCTTCCGTGTGTCCGGCCCCCGCCGCGACCCCGCCCACCGGCCCGCCTTACGTGTTCGTCATCCGGACCCCGTACGCTTGGGAGCGCTCCCAAGAGTTGTGGCGCCGTAAAGGACCGCTGGGTCCGCACGAGTGTCAAGGGATCGGACGGCGGGACTTGGTTTGGCCAACCCGCTGTGAGAAATTGACCGCGAACGGGAGGCAGCCATGGCGGCAGCGCGAGTACGGAGTGGCGGGCGGCCCACGCTCGAAGAGGTAGCGGCCCGGGCCGGAGTGGGGCGGGGCACGGCCTCGCGCGTCATCAACGGCTCGCCGCGGGTCAGCGCGCAGACCAGGGAGGCCGTCGAGGCGGCCGTCGCCGAGCTGGGATACGTGCCCAACCGCGCGGCCCGGGCGCTCGCGGGCAACCGCACCGACGCCATCGCCCTCGTCGTGCCCGAGTCCGAGACCCGGTTCTTCGCCGAGCCGTACTTCTCCGACATCGTGCGCGGTGTCGGGGCGGCCCTCGCCGACACCGAGATGCAGCTGCTGCTGACCCTGGCGGGTAACGACCGGGAGCGCCGCCGGCTGGCCCAGTACCTGACCGCGCACCGCGTGGACGGGGTGCTCCTGGTCTCGGTCCACGCCGACGACCCGCTGCCGGACCTCCTCGAACAGCTCGGCATGCCCGCCGTGATCAGCGGCCGCAGGCACGCGGCGGAGACGCTGCCCTCCGTCGACTCCGACAACTTCGAGGGTGCCCGCGCGGCCGTCGACCACTTCATATCGCGAGGCCGCCGCTCCATCGCGACGATCACCGGCCGCCTCGACGTCTACGGCGCCCAGCGCCGCCTCGACGGCTACCGCAAGGCCATCGCGGCCGCCGGCCTCGACCCCGACGAACGGCTCATCGCACCCGCCGACTTCAGCGAGGAGGGCGGTGCCCGCGCGATGCGCGAGCTGCTGGAGCGCCGTCCCGACGTGGACGCCGTCTTCGCCGCGTCCGACGTGATGGCGGCCGGCGCCCGCCAGGTCCTGCGCGAGTCCGGCCGCCGCATCCCGGACGACGTGGCCCTGATCGGCTTCGACGACTCCGCGGTGGCGCGGCACATGGACCCGCCCCTGACGAGCGTGCGCCAGCCGATCGAGGAGATGGGCCGCACCATGACCCGTGTCCTGATCCAGGAGATCGCGAACCGTTCGGCGGGCGACACCACGCGGGAGCGCCCCAGGATCGTGCTGCCCACCGAACTGGTGGTGCGGGAGTCGTCCTGAGAGATCCGGACGCGTCCGGATTTCACGCGTCGAGCAAAGGCTTTCACAACTCCTCCACGATTGGAGCCGGCGGCGGTTACAGTTCCCCCGAGTACGACGCACGCGTGATGTGCCTCACAGCCACGCCTGCGTCACGCGACGAGCTGCCGTGGCCGTGATCTGGCCCGGCAGCGTTTTTTCCGGGGGCCGCATGCAGAAGATGACCAAGGGCGCCAACGTCGGGCTGGCCGCGCTCAGCGAGAACGTCAGCTCGGTGGTGATGAGCCTGGGCTGGAGCAGTCCGACCGGGGAGGGTGACGCGGACGTCTCGGTGCTCCTGCTCGACGAGAACGGCAAGGTGGGCTCCGACGCCGACTTCTGCTTCTACAACAACCCGATCGCGGGCGACGGCAGCGTGCAGCTGCTCGGGAAGACACCGACCGCCGACGGCGACGAGGACCGCATCAGCTTCGACCTGGACGCCGTGCCGGCGCGGGTCCAGCAGATCATCGTCGCGGCGAGCCGGTACGGAGGGGCCCGGTTCGGGGAGCTGGACGACCTCCACCTGACGCTCGCCGACAGTTCGGGCGACAGCCTCGTCCAGTTCTCCGTCGAGGACGCCGGCGCGGTGAGCGCCTTCATCTTCGGGGAGCTCTACCGGCGCGGTGGCGCGTGGAAGTTCCGGGCCGTCGGACAGGGGTACGAGTCCGGACTGGCGGGCCTGGCGACGGACTTCGGGGTCGACATCGACGACGACGCCGAGGACGAGGACGCGGCGGGGGACCCGGAGACCGGGGCCGGGGCGCCGGGGGCGGCGGAGCCGTCCGCGACTCCCGGGACGATCCCGGCCCCACGGTCGCCGCAGCCCGTGCGGGCAGCGCCCGCCGGGGCGGGGGAGCGGCCCGTGGAGGAGGGGCCACCGCGCAGCCGGCCCCGTACGGCCAGGAAGAAGGTCACTCTTCCCAGGACCGTGAAGAAGGCCCTTGCCGAGAACGACTCCTGGCGGACCGCCAGGCTGTTCCCGCTCTCCGCGCTCAGGAACGACCGCGAGCGGGAGACGCGGGCCACCTCGGTGCTGCTGTCCGTGATGGCCCAGGTGCCGGAGTTCGGCCGGCGGCTCACCGCCGGGTTCGGCGCGCCCGCGGGCCGGATGGAGACGTTCACCGAGGTGTCCCTGCCGCACGGCGAGTCCCCCCGGCGCCCCGACGGCGTCATCAGGGTCGAGCGGGCGGGCAAGCTGTGGACCGCGCTGGTCGAGACGAAGACGAACGGCAACGCGCTCCGGCAGGAGCAGGTGCAGGCCTACATGGGCATCGCCGCCCGGCGCGGTTACGAGGCCGTCATCACCCTGTCCAACGACGTCGCGCTCGAAGGCAGTCCCCTCGTCGACGTCAGGATCGACGGCCGCCGCAAGCACAAGGTCGCGCTCTGGCACCTGTCCTGGGCCGAAGTCGCCCACCAGGCCCAGATGCTGATCCGGCACGAGGGGGTGGGCACGGCCGCGCACGCGTGGCTGCTCCAGGAGCTGCTGTACTACCTCCAGCACGAGCACTCGGGCTGTCACGGCTTCCAGAACATGGGCTCGGCGTGGGTGCCGGTGCGGAAGGGGATCGACGACGAAACCCTCTGCCAGGGCGATCCGCGGGCCATGGAGGTCATCGAGAACTGGGAACGGCTGGTCCGCCAGGTCTGCCTGCGGCTCGGCGGCGAGCTGGGCCGCAAGGTGCTCCCCGTCCAGCGCGCCAGGAGGGGGTCCGACCCCCGGGCCCGCCGTGCCGACCTCGCCGACCAGCTCTGCTCCGACGGCAGGCTGCACGCGGAACTCCGCATCGAGGGCACCCCGGGAATCCTGGCGATGACCGCGGACCTGCGGACGGGCAGACTCCGCACCTCGATCGAGGTCCCCACGCCCGAGCAGGGCTACCCGCTCAGCAGGGCGAAGCGGCTCATCCGCCGGCTGGAGACCGCCCCCGCGGATCTGCACATCGAGACCCTGGTCGACGGGGACGGCGCCGGCCCCCGGGGAACACTGGAACGCCTGCGCCCCGAGCCCGCGGACCTGCTCCCCAAGGACGGCGCGGAGATGGTGGGCTTCCGGCTCTCCCTGTTCAAGAGCATGGGCAACGGCCGCGGCAGCGCCGAGTCGGGGTTCATCCGCAGCGTCGACGACGCCGTGGACCGCTTCCACGCCGGTGTGATCGCGCAGCTGTAGGCCGGGGGCCCGCCCGGTGAGGGGGCGGCCCTGCCGCGTCGGGGGAATGCGCGGCAGGGCCGTCAGGTCGCCTGCCCGGCGCGGGCCGCCCCATGCCGCGTGAACCGCTCTGTGGCACGGCTCACGCGAGGCGCCGGACGGACCGCACCCGGGGGCCCGGCCCGCCGCCGCGCCGCCGGTGCGCCCCGCCTCCGTGCCGGCCGCGTCCCCGGCGGGCAGCGGGCCTCGCACGGGCACCGCGCGGCGGGCCCGATGACCGCGCCCGGGCCCCGGAGCCACCCCCCGCGGGCCGCGCCACCGATCGCGTACGCGTGGAACGGGACCCCGCCCGCTGCCGCACCGCGGGGGAGGCCGGGGCGCGCTCCCAGGAGCGCCGCCCGGGACCGCACCGAACGAGCGCCCGGCACTCCTCGGCCCTGTTCCCGCCGGGTTCCCGGGGTACGGGACGGGACACGACGAAGGCCCGACCTGTTCTCACAGGTCGGGCCTTCATCACTGAGGGTGAGTAACGGGACTTGAACCCGCGACATCCTGGACCACAACCAGGTGCTCTGCCAGCTGAGCTATACCCACCATGTCGCCCGGTCGTTTTCCTGACCGGCCGAGAAAAAGTGTACAGGGTCCGAGCGGGTGCTCGCGCCAGAGTTGTCCGGGCCCGGTGCACGGGCCCCGGAGGGCCCGTGACCAGCGGTGGTACGTCTACTGTCCGGCGGCCGGCGCGTGACGTGCCGCGATCTCCTTGGCACGGGCCGAGTCCGGACCGGGCTGCGGCACGAAGACCGCGTCCCGGTAGTACCGCAGCTCCGTGATGGAGTCGCGGATGTCGGCCAGCGCACGGTGGTTGCCGTTCTTGTCCGGACTGTTGAAGTACGCCCTCGGGTACCAGCGGCGCGCCAGCTCCTTGACCGAGGACACATCGACGATCCGGTAGTGGAGGTAGCCCTCCAGCGACGGCATGTCCCGCGCCAGGAAGCCCCGGTCCGTGCCGACCGAGTTCCCGCAGAGCGGGGCCTTGCCCGGCTCCTTCACGTGCTCGCGGATGTACGCCAGGACGCGCTCCTCCGCGTCGGCCAGGGTCGTGCCCCCGGCCAGCTCGTCGAGGAGGCCCGAGGCGGTGTGCATCTGCCGCACCACCTCGGGCATCGTCTCCAGGGCCGCGTCCGGAGGGCGGATCACGATGTCCACCCCTTCACCGAGCACGTTCAGTTCCGAGTCGGTGACCAGTGCGGCCACCTCGATGAGTGCGTCGTCCGTCAGCGAGAGCCCGGTCATCTCGCAGTCGATCCACACCATGCGGTCGTTCATGGACTCCACCCTACGGGGCGCTGCGCTGCCCCGGCAGGGTCGGGCGGCCGGGAACATACGCGTCCCCGCCCGGTCCGATCCGGTCCGCCGCCGCGCCCGGAGCGGCCCCGGCGGTGACCGGGGACGGGCCGGGTGCGGACGCCGGCGCGGGCCGCCGGCTCGACGCCGTGCCCTGGACGGGCACCGACGTCTCGATCGCCGGGGCGACGCTCTCCAGCCCCCCGCCCTGCGGACGGCGGGCCCGGTAGGCGGCCCGGTACGCGGCGGGCGAGGACCCCAGCTGGCGGCGGAAGTGCCCGCGCAGCGCCACCGGCGAGCGGAAGCCGCAGCGGCCCGCGACCTCGTCCACCGAGTAGTCGGAGGTCTCCAGCAGCCGCTGCGCCTGGAGGACGCGCTGGGTGATGAGCCACTGGAGCGGTGCGCTGCCCGTCAGCGAACGGAACCTGCGGTCGAAGGTCCGCCTGCTCATGTAGGCGCGCGCCGCCAGCGTCTCCACGTCGAACTGCTCGTGGAGGTGCTCCAGCGCCCAGGCCACGACCTCGGCGAGCGGGTCGGAGCCGATCTCCTCAGGTAAAGACCTGTCGAGGTAGCGCTCCTGGCCGCCACTGCGCCGCGGCGGCACGACGAGCCGGCGGGCCAGGGCCCCGGCCGCCTCGGTGCCGTGGTCGGTACGGACTATGTGGAGGCACAGATCGATTCCGGCCGCAGTCCCGGCCGAGGTGAGCACGTCGCCGTCGTCGACGAACAGCTCACGCGGATCGACGTGCACCGACGGATAGCGCTTGGCCAGCGTCGGTGCGTACATCCAGTGGGTGGTGGCCGGGCGGCCGTCCAGCAGGCCGGCCGCGGCGAGGACGAAGGCCCCCGTGCAGAGGCCGACGATGCGGGCACCCTCCTCGTGGGCGCGGCGCAGCGCGTCCAGTGCCTCTGCGGGCGGCGGGGAGGTGATGGACCGCCAGGCGGGCACCACGACGGTGCCGGCCCTGCTGATCGCCTCCAGGCCGTACGGCGCGCTGAGTTCGAGTCCGCCGGTGGTGCGCAGCGGTCCTTCCTCGCCCCCGCAGACCAGCAGGCGGTAGCGCGGAACGCCCGCGTCCTGCCGGTCGATTCCGAAAACTGAGAGCGGAATGGAGCTCTCGAAGATAGGGCCGCCACTGAACAGCAGTACGGCTACGACTTCCCTGCGTCGCCGTCCGCTCAGCTTCCGTGCGGCCTCCGTCGCGGTGGCGGAGTCCTGGCTCATGACGCTAAGCCCCCCTCGGTGTTCGCGTCTTTCTGGTCCCTACGGGCCTGTCGCTCCTGCACGTTTCCCCTCGGTCTGCACGCGTCCCCAGTCCTCGACACTCAAGATCGAATCTACTGCGTCCCGTGGTCCCGACGTGACACGTTCCCCCACCGGCACTATGTCGACAAGGCAACTTGGCGCGAAGCGTTCGATCACGAAGGGTTTCACTCGCGAGCCCCTCAGGGAAGGGCGCGTCGCGATCATGGCCCGTCCCCATAGGGTCAAAGCGTACCGCGCGGTCTATTCCTGCCTGGTGGCACGTGGGTTGGGCGGCTATGAGACCAAGTGAAGAGGGGGGAGGTGAAGTTGGCTGAAAACCGATGGTTGCGTGCGCGTATTCCAGTCATGCGACCGGCGTACGCCCCCTGGCCTCAGAAGCCTCGACGCGCCTCAGAGGCCTCTCGGGGCCCTCTCGGCTCCCGAGATGAACGATGCGCGGTTGCGCGATGGCGTGGCGTGACGGTCCGGTCCGCGGCGGCGGGTGGCGGATCCGGCCGTCCCGCCCGGCCCGCCGCGGAGGCCGGCCGGAGGGGTGACCGGAACCCTTCGGAGGGTCCACGAGCTGGATGTACGACGCAACCGGCATTGCCATACCGGGGCGTTCTCCGGCATGCTCCCTCCAACGCCGCATGCGCTGTGCGAGGGCTGGGCAGTGGAGGAGTGGCGCCGTACCCTTGGGGGTAGGGGCTTGGGAAGATGTTTCCCGGACACAGCTTCACCGCATGCAGGTACACCTGGTACACCTCCAAACCGCTCCCTCCTCATGAGGACTCTCTTCGCCGAGACACCGATGGCCGGTCACGAAATCCCTGAACCCGCAGACCGCAAGCAGGTAGCCGACCCCGGGTCGGAACCGCAGACGGTCGGAGAGTCGCGCCCTTCCTGCGATCCCGCCTTCCGGCATGGTGTCGTGGTCGGCTTCGACGGCTCCATGTCCAGCGAGCGTGCCCTCGCGTACGCCATCGGAATGGCGAGCAGGCACAGCTCCGGACTGATCATCGTCCATGTGGCCAACCGCCTCCCGACCACGGTGTGGGCGGGCTGCGAGCCGCCCGTCTTCGTGGACGTGCCCGACCACCGGACCGAGGTCCTCGGCCTGGAGCTGGCGTGCGCGGACTATCTCACCGAAGTGCCCTGGGTGCTCGTCGAGCGGGGCGGCGACATCTGCCACGAGCTGGAGGAGGTCGGCCGGGAGTACTCGGCCGACGCGATCGTCGTCGGCTCGACGCACGGCATCGTGGGCCGGATCTTCGGATCCGTGGCCGGCCGGCTCGCGCGCCGCGCCCAGCGCCCGGTCATCGTGATCCCCTGAGACGCCCCCGGCGAGTTCTCCCACCCTGCGCGGAAAGGCCCCTGACGTCCCGTCAGGGGCCTTCGTGCGCCGCTCCCCGGTGGGGCGGGGCGGTGACTACTCGACGGTGACCGACTTCGCCAGGTTGCGCGGCTTGTCGATGTCGCGGCCCATGGCCAGCGCCGTGTGGTAGGCGAGGAGCTGGAGCGGGATGCCCATCAGGATCGGGTCCAGCTCGTTCTCGTTCTTCGGGACGACGATGGTGTGGTCGGCCTTCTCCTGCTCGCGGTGGGCGACCGCCAGGATGCGTCCGCTGCGGGCCTTGATCTCCTCCAGCGCCGCGCGGTTCTTCTCCAGCAGGTCGTCGTCCGGGACGATCGCGACCGTGGGCAGCGCGGGCTCGATGAGCGCGAGCGGGCCGTGCTTCAGCTCGGAGGCGGGGTAGGCCTCCGCGTGGATGTAGGAGATCTCCTTGAGCTTCAGGGAGGCCTCCAGCGCGACGGGGTACCCCCGCACGCGGCCGATGAACATCATCGACTGGGCGCCCGCGTACTCCTCGGCGAGCTTCTTGATCTCGTCCTCCGACTCGAGGATGCGGCCGATCTGCTCGGGCAGCTTGCGCAGGCCCTCGATGATCCGCTTGCCGTCGGAGACGGACAGGTCGCGGATGCGGCCCAGGTGCAGCGCGAGCAGCGCGAAGGCGACGACCGTGTTGGTGAAGCACTTGGTGGAGACGACGCAGACCTCGGGGCCGGCGTGGACGTACATCCCGCCGTCCGCCTCGCGGGCGATGGCCGAGCCGACGACGTTCACGACGCCCAGGACGCGGGCGCCCTTGCGCTTGAGCTCCTGGACGGCGGCGAGCACGTCGTAGGTCTCACCGGACTGGGAGACGGCGACGTACAGCGTGTCGGGGTCCACGACCGGGTTGCGGTAGCGGAACTCGGACGCGGGCTCCGCGTCGGCGGGGATGCGGGCCAGCTCCTCGATGAGCCCGGCGCCGATCATGCCCGCGTGGTACGAGGTGCCGCAGCCCAGGATCTTGATCCGGCGGACCCCGCGGGCCTCGCGGGCGTCCAGGTTCAGGCCGCCCAGGTGCACGGTGGAGAAGCGGTCGTCGATGCGGCCGCGCAGCACGCGGTCCACGGCGTCGGCCTGCTCGGAGATCTCCTTGTGCATGTAGGTGTCGTGGCCGCCCATGTCGTAGGACTCGGCCTCCCACTCCACCGTGGTGGGCGTGGACGTCGTGGTCGAGCCCTCGGTGGTGTACGTGCGGAAGTCGTCGGCCTTCAGGGTGGCCATCTCGCCGTCGTCGAGGGTGACGATCTGACGGGTGTGCGCGACCAGGGCGGCCACGTCGGAGGCGACGAACATCTCCTTCTCGCCGATGCCGAGCACCACGGGGGAGCCGTTGCGGGCGACGACGATGCGGTCGTTGAAGTCGGCGTGCAGGACGGCGATGCCGTACGTGCCCTCGACGGACTTCAGCGCCTCGCGGACCTTCTCCTCCAGGGTGGAGGCCTGGGCCCGGGCGATGAGGTGGACCAGCACCTCGGTGTCGGTCTCGGAGAGGAAGACGACCCCGTCGGCGACGAGCTTCGCGCGGATCTCGGAGGCGTTGTCGATGATGCCGTTGTGGACGACGGCGACCTTGCTCTCGGCGTCCAGGTGCGGGTGCGCGTTCTCGTCGCTCGGGGCGCCGTGGGTGGCCCAGCGGGTGTGCGCGATGCCGGTGGTGCCGGCGAACCGCTTCGGGACACGGGCCTCCAGCTCGCGGACGCGGCCCTTGGCCTTGACCATCTTCAGGGCGCCGGGCCTGCCCGCCGGTGCCTTGCCGGTGATGACGATGCCCGCGGAGTCGTACCCCCGGTACTCCAGCCGCTGCAGGCCCTCCAGCAGCAGCGGGGCGACGTCACGCTTCCCGATGTAACCGACGATTCCGCACATGGACTCTCTGCCCCTCCATCGACGTACACAATTGCGGTGCCCGGCCGCGTCCCGCTCAGCCGTAGACGATGCGGCGCAGCTGGCGGAGCGAGAGCTCCTGCGGCGCCACCGCGCGGTGCGGCAGCTCGGCCGCGATCCGTTCGAAGATCTCCGTGTTCACCAGACCGCCGGCCTGCAGTTCGCGGTGGCGGCGGCGGACGAACGCCTCGGTCGTCTCGTCGAAGTACGCCAGCACGTCGAGGATCACCCTGGCGGCCTCGCCGCGCTGGAGCGCGGTGGAGCGTACGAGGTGGTCGATCAGGTCGTCATGCGTCTGGCGGCGTTCGAGCACTCGTCGATATTGCGCGGATCGGAGTCGCTACGCAAGAAATCTGCCCGAAATCGGGCAGAAATCTCACCTAGAGGGGTCTGTATGCCAGAAATGTGCCTTAGGTTCTCATCCGGCCCCGCCCGGAAGGGCGGGGCCGGACGCCGGCCTCAGTACCCGGCGATGGGGTTCCGCAGCGTGCCGGTCAGCTGGAGCGCGCCCGCCGGGTCCTCCAGGTCGACCATCTGCCGGTTGTTCCGCAGTTGCAGCCGGTTCAGGCAGGACAGCGCGAACTCCTCCGTGAACATGTCGTACCGCTCGAACTTCTCCGCGAGGTACGGCACCGAGTCCTGGTAGCCCCTCACGCACGCGGCGACCGTCCGCCAGAAGGTCTCCTCGTCCACGGCCCCCTCCGTGGCCAGACCGGCCCCCAGGAAGCGGAGGAAGCAGTCGAAGACGTCGGTGAGCACCGACAGCAGCTTCATGTCCTCGGGGACGTCGGCGCGGATCCGCTCGACCTGGGGCGGCAGCACCGCGTCCGGGTCCATGACCGCGATCTCCTCGGCGATGTCCTTGAAGACCGTCCGGCGCACGACGCCGTCCCCGACGACCAGGATCACGTTCTCCCCGTGCGGCATGAACACCAGGTCGT
Organism: Streptomyces sp. NPDC058008; assembly: GCF_042886395.1. Classification (NCBI taxonomy): domain Bacteria; kingdom Bacillati; phylum Actinomycetota; class Actinomycetes; order Kitasatosporales; family Streptomycetaceae; genus Streptomyces; species Streptomyces sp. NPDC058008. The sequence continues at coordinate 250,018 of NZ_JBHVQX010000001.1, forward strand.
ACGCGTAGAAGCTGTGCAGCACCGGCACCAGGTACGCGTCCAGGTAGCGCCGCAGCCAGTCGGCCGGGTCCAGCCCCGACTCGGCGATCAGCGCGCCCGCCACCGTGCGGCCCGCGCCGTCGGTGTGGAGCAGCGAGGCCATGGTGGCGAGCCGCTCGCCGTCGGCCAGGGCGGGGACCGGGCTCTCCCGCCAGAGCGCGGCCAGCATCTTCCGGTAGGGGGAGCCCTTGGCGGTCGCCGCCTCGTAGGCCCGGTGGTGGTATCCGACCGCGGCCCGTTCCCGGATGACCGAGAACCCGGTGCCCGCCAGCAGTCCGTCGCGCTCGATCAGGGCGGCCAGCCAGTCGTTGATCGCGGGGGTCGCCTCCATGTACGCGGCCGAGAGCCCCCGCGTGAAGCCCATGTTCAGCACGGACAGCGCCGTCTTGACGTAGTGCTTCTCCGGGTGGCCGGTGTTGAAGAAGGTCCGGATCGACTGCTGCGCGAGATAGGTGTCGTCGCCCTCGCCCAGGCAGACCAGGTGCCGCCGCGCCACCTCGCCGGCGAAGGTGACGGCGAGCTTGTTCCACCACTGCCAGGGGTGGACCGGGATCAGCAGGTAGTCGTCCAGGTCGAGCCCCAGGTCCTTCATCGTCGCGGCGAACCCGGCGAGGGTGTCCTCGCCGAGTTCCCCGGTGACGAGGGTGGGGTAGTCCAGCCCGGCACCCGCCGTGAAGGTGGCGCGATCGCGCCGGGCCGCCAGCCAGACCAGCCGGATTCCGGTCGCGGCCTCGGGCGCGTAGGCACGGTATTCGCCCGCTCCGAAGCCGAGCCGCCCGTTGTTGGCGACAAAGCAGGGGTGACCCTCGGTCACTCCGGTCTCGATCGCCTGGAAACCGGCCACGGCGAGCTGGGCCGAGGTGGTCGGTTCCTTGGTCAGTTTGTACGCGGTTCCGGCCAGGGTGGAGGAGATCTCCTCCAGGTACAGGGGAAGCACCTCCGCCGACAGGCCCAGGGTCGAACGGAGCTCGATGAAGAACTCCAGCCCGTCCAGAGGGAGTTCGGTGCCGTGCCGGTGGCGGGTGAGGGAAGCGGCGTCCACCTGCCAGTGGTCCAGCGCGAAGCGGCGGGCGGCGAAGCGGTACTCGACCGCCCCGTCGTCGCCCAGGACGCGGTAGCGGCCGTCGCCGAGCGGGGTGGGGGTCAGCAGCCGTTCGTGGGAGAACTCGGCGAGCGCCTTGCGGATCAGCAGCCGCTCCGCGGCGGCCCAGTGCCCGGGGGTCAGGTGGTCCACGGCGGCTGCGGTGGCGTGGTGCGTGGTCATCGGTCGGCTCCCGTGGTCGCGGCCTCGAACTGCTCGCGGGTGCAGGCGCTGAGCAGGGCTTGTTTCTCCGGCTTGGTGATCTCCCCGATCACCTCGAAACCGACGGACTCGTTCAGCGTGTGCACGGCGAAGTGGGCGACGTCGGGTTCGACGACGACCCTGCGCACCCGCGGATCGGCGAACAGCTCCGTCATGACGGCGTCGAGCACCGCGCGGGTGAAGCCGTGCACGGGGATCTCGGGCGGGGCGACCAGGAAGTGCATCCCGATGTCGCCGGGCTCCGCCTCGTACAGCCCCTTGAGCTCGACCTCGGTGGGGTCGTAGCGCTCCATCAGGAAGGCGGGGCGCTCCTCGTGCAGACCGATGAAGGCGTCGTGGTGCGGGTGGGCGGCTATCGCCATGTACTCCCGCTCGACGTCCTCCAGCCGGGCGTCGCCCATCATCCAGTAGGCGGACCTGGGGTGGGTGACCCACGCGTGGACCAGTTCGGCGTCCGACCTGCGGCCCTTCCGGCCTGGGGTGGGGTCCATGGGGCGCAGGGAGAAGCCCCCGGGCGGTTTCGTGCGGGTCATGCCGCGAACTCCTGGAAGGTGACGGACTTCTCGACGGGGTAGTACGCGCGGCCGAGCAGCTCGGCGATGATGTACGCGTTGCGGTAGGCGCCCATGCCCAGGTCGGGCGAGGTGACGGAGTGGGTGTGCACCCCGGCGTTCTGGAGGAATATCCCGCGCCCCGTGGTGTCGATGCTGTAGTTGCGGGCCACGTCGAAACGGCCCCGGGAGTCGAACCTGATCCGGTCGGTCACCGGCTCCAGGAAGGCCGGCGCGGCATAGCGGTAGCCGGTCGCGAGGATCAGGCCCTCGCTGTCCAGCTCGTAGTCCCGGCCCTGCTCCTCCTGGCGCAGACCGAGCGTGTACGTGCCGGTCGACTCCTCGTAACGCGCGCTCGTCAGCGCGGAGTTGGTGAGCAGCCGGGTGGGGACGGGGCCCGGCAGGCTCTTCCGGTAGAGCAGGTCGAAGATCGAGTCGACCAGCGCGCCGTCGATGCCCTTGAAGAGGCCCTTCTGCGCGGACTCCAGCCGGTAGCGGGTGTCCTCGGGCAGGGCGTGGAAGTAGTCCACGTAGTCCGGCGAGGTCATTTCGAGCGTGAGCTTGGTGTACTCCAGCGGGAAGAAGCGCGGGGACCGCGTCACCCAGTTCAGCCGGTAGCCGTGCGCGTCGATCCCGGAGAGCAGGTCGTGGTAGATCTCCGCCGCGCTCTGCCCGCTGCCCACCAGGGTGATGGACTTCTTGGCCTGTAGCGCCGCCCTCCCGCGCAGGTAACGGGAGTTGTGCAGGAAGTCGCCGCCCAGGCCCCGGCAGGCCTCCGGGATGTGCGGCGGGGTGCCGGTGCCCAGCACGAGGTGACGGGCACGGAACGTGCTGCCGGCGGTGCGGACGGTGTACAGGCCGTCACCCTCGTCGTACGTAACCGACTGTACGGTTTGGTTGAAACGGATACAGCCCAATTGCGCCGCGGCCCACCGGCAGTAGTCGTCGTACTCGGTGCGCAGCGGGTAGAAGTTCTCCCGGATGTAGAACGGGTAGAGCCTGCCCCTCGCCTTCAGGTAGTTCAGGAAGGAGTACGGGGAGGTGGGGTCGGCCATCGTCACCAGGTCGGACATGAACGGCGTCTGGAGATGGGCCCCTTCGAGGAACATCCCCGAGTGCCACTCGAAGTCCGGCTTGGACTCCAGGAACACCCCGTTCAGCTCCTCGACCGGCTCGGTCAGACAGGCCAGTCCGAGGTTGAACGGGCCGAGCCCGATCCCGACGAAGTCGTACGGGGCGGGGGACTCAGGAAGCGCGGTCAAGGGACCCTCCCAGGTACTGCTCGGCGTGGCCGGCGATCAGATCGAGGACGGCGGTGATGTCGGCCGCGGTCGTCCCGGGGTTCAGCAGGGTGAACTTCAGGTACTGGCTGCCGCCGACCTCCGTGCCGGCGACCACGGCCTCCCCGGAGGCGAAGAGGGCCTTGCGGGCGTACAGGTTGGCCCGGTCGAGGTCGGCGGGGGTCCTGGCGTCCCCGGGCACGTAGCGGAACACCAGGGTGGACAGCACCGGCTCCACGACGACGTCGAAGCGAGGGTCGGCGGCCAGCAGCCGCCAGCCCTCGGCGGCCAGGTCGCACACCTCGTCGAACAGCTCGCCCACGCCGTCCGCGCCCATGGTGCGCAGTGTCATCCAGAGCTTGAGCGCGTCGAACCTGCGGGTGGTCTGGAGGGACTTGTCCACCTGGTTGGGGATGCGCTCCTCGACGGCGCGCTCCGGATTGAGGTACTCCGCGTGGTACGTCGCGTGCCGCAGCGTGGACCGGTCCCGGACCAGCAGGGCCGATGAACTCACGGGCTGGAAGAAGGACTTGTGGTAGTCCACGGTGACCGAGTCGGCCCGTTCGATGCCGTCGACGAGGCCGCGGCGGGTGGGGGAGGCGAGCAGTCCGCAGCCGTAGGCGGCGTCGACGTGCATCCAGGTGGCGTACCGCTCGCAGAGGGCGGCGATCTCGGGCAGCGGGTCGATGGAGCCGAAGTCCGTGGTGCCCGCCGTGGCGACGACCGCCATCGGTACGGTGCCCTCGGCCTCGCAGCGTCCGAGGGCCGCCGCGAGCGCGGCCGGCCGCATGCGCTTCTCGCGGTCGACGGGGACGGACACGACGGAGTCAGGGCCCAGGCCGAGCAGCCCGGCGGACTTCCGGACGCTGAAGTGGCTGCACTCGGAGGTGAGGATCCGCAGCCGGGTGAACCGTTCCGGGCGGACCTTGGCCTCCTCGCGGGCCAGCAGCAGTGCCTGGAGGTTGGACTGGGTGCCGCCGCTGGTGAAGACGCCGTCGGCGGCGGGGCCGAGTCCCGCGCGGGCCGCCGTCCAGTCGATCAGCCGGCGCTCGATCAGCGTGCCGCCCGCGCTCTGGTCCCAGGTGTCCAGGGAGGAGTTGACGGCGGAGAGCACGGCCTCCCCGACCACCGCGGGGATGACCACGGGGCAGTTGAGGTGGGCGAGGTAGCGGGGGTGGTGGAAGTACACGGCGTCGCGGAGGTAGACCTCGTCGAGCTCGTCCAGCGCGGCGGCCGTGTCGCCGAGCGGCCGGTCGAGGTCGACGGCGTCGATGACGGGGGAGAGCCCGTCGGCGTCCGTTCCGCTGAACGGCTTCCGGGTGGAGGCGAGTCTGGCCGCGACCTGTTCGACTCCCGCGGTGACCGCGCGGCGGTAGTCCTCCGCCGTCGTGTGGTTGAGCAGGTGGGAACGCATGAGGGGGGCCTCCCGGGTGGGGATGTCGTCGCGGCCCTCCGTGCAGGGAGAAGGGGGCGAGGGCCGGACGTTTAAGTTAGGTAAGCCTAACCTAACAAAAGGTGGGCCGTTCGCCCCCGTGGGGAACCGTCACAGGAACCCCGCGCGGCGCACCGTCGCGCTACGCGGCCGTCCTCGCCGCCTCCTCCCTCGGCTGTTCCTCGCTCGGCCCGCGCCGCCGGTAGCCGGCGAAGGTGACCCGCCCGCGGTCGATCAGCCTTTTCCGGACGAAGTGGCGGCGCGGCGCCCTGACTTCGGACGACTCGCCGGCGATCCGGACGTACGGGGCGCCCTCGGGCAGCTCGGCGGCGCGTACGGCGTCCACGGCGGAGGGTGCCCCCTCGGCCCGTACGGGCCAGGTCGGTCGCGCGTCCGCCTCGGTGCGGATCGCCGGCCGGTCCTGGGGGGCGTCCGGCACCGGCCCGTGGGGCGTCCGGCACCGGGCCCGGGGGTCAGCCGGTCTTCCTGGCCTTCTCGATCGCCTCGGCGAGGGCGTCGAGGACGGGCGCGCACTTGTCGTAGGAGTAGACGGGCTCCGTCGTGCGCGGGATGACCTGGCCGGCCTGCACGGCGGGCAGTCCGGCCCAGGTGGGCTTCGAGGTCAGGGCGTCGGGCTGGAGGGCCGAGGAGCGGTTGTCCATCATGATGATGTCGGCGTCGTACGTGTCGACGTTCTCCCAGCTCAGCTCCTCGAAGAAGCCGGCGGAGTTGACCTTCGGCTCGACGAACCGCACGCCGAGCTCCTGGAAGTACAGGGTGTCGGCGGACATCTTGGCGAGCGAGACGTAGAACAGGTCCTGGCTGGCCGAGCCGATCAGGACCCGGATGTCCGGCTTGGACCTGGCGGCGGCGCGCAGCCGCGCCGCGGCCTTCTCGAAGGCGGCCTTGGCGTCGGTGACCTTCTTCGCCCCGACGTCGGCGCCGAGGGACGCGGCGAGGTCCTCGTGGCGCTGGATCGCCTTCGGGACCGTGGTCTGCGCCGCCCACAGGGCGACGCTCGGGGCCAGCGCGAGGATCTTGTCCTTGGACTGGTCCGGCACGTACCAGAGCGCGTCCTTCTCCCACATGGCGGTGACGAGGAGGTCGGGCGCGAGAGCGGCGTACTTCTCGACGTTGAACTCGCCCCAGACGTTGCCGAGCACCTCGACCGTGCCGACGTCGAGGTCGCCGGCCTGTACGTCGGCCTTGCCGTCGGACGTCCTCGTGGGGCCGAAGACGCCCTTCACCTCGACGCCGTAGTCGTGGAGGGCGGCGGCGACGCCGACGAACGCGACGATGCTCTTCGGTGTGGAGGGGGCCTCGGCCGTCCGGCCGCGGTCGTCCTCGAAGGACCAGGGGCCGGACTTCCCCGCGCCCGGAGCGGAGGCGGAACCCTTCTCGTCGCCGCCGCACGCCGCGAGGGCCGCACCCAGACCGAGGGCGCCACCCGCGGCCAGCAGGCCGCGGCGGGAGAGTGAACTGGTCCGGAGGTTGGGCATGTCTGTCTGCTTTCGTACGCGCCCCGAGGCGCCCGCTGACGATTCGAAGGAAGGGTAGCCTAACCTCACATGTCGCGAGCGGAGAAGGCGAAGAGAGCGGAGAGAGCCGGAGGGGAGCGGCCCCTCCGTCGCCGGCGCACGGCGAAAGCCGCCTTCCCGTCGCCGGGAAGACGGCTTTCCACAGGCCGCCCCGGGGCGGGCCGGTGTGCGCGCGGACCGGCGCACCCGACCCCCGTGCCGGTCCGTCAGGCGGTCATGCCCAGCTCCCGGGCGATCAGCATCCGCTGCACCTCGCTCGTCCCCTCGCCGATCTCCAGGATCTTGGAGTCGCGCCACATGCGGGCCACCGGGTACTCGTTCATGAAGCCGTAGCCGCCGTGGATCTGCGTCGCGTCGCGGGCGTTGTCCACCGCCACCGTCGAGGAGTACAGCTTCGCGATGGCCGCCTCCTTCTTGAACGGCTCACCCGCCACGAGCCGTGAGGCCGCGTCGCGCCAGCCGATCCGGGCCATGTGCGCGCGCGTCTCCATGTCCGCGATCTTGAACTGGATGGCCTGGTTGGCACCGATCGGCTTCCCGAAGGCGTGCCGCTCCCTCGCGTACTTCAGGGACTCGTCGACACAGCCCTGCGCCAGGCCGGTGGAGAGCGCCGAGATGGCGATCCGGCCCTCGTCCAGGATCCGCAGGAACTGCGCGTACCCGCGGCCCTCCTCCCCCAGCAGGTTGGCCGCCGGGACGCGGACGTCGGAGAAGGACAGCTCACGGGTGTCCGACGCGTTCCACCCGACCTTGGAGTACGGGGCGGCCACCGTGAAGCCGGGGGTGCCGGACGGGACGATGATCGCGGAGATGAGCGGGGCGCCGTTCTCCTTGCGGCCGGTGACCGCCGTCACCGTGACCAGCTCCGTGATGTCCGTACCGGAGTTGGTGATGAAGCACTTGGAGCCGTTGATCACCCACTCGCCCGCCGCCTCGTCCAGCACGGCCGTCGTCCGCGTGCCGCCCGCGTCCGAGCCGCCGTCCGGCTCCGTCAGCCCGAACGCGCCGAGCGCCTCGCCCGCGCAGAGCTTCGGCAGCCACCGGCGCTTCTGCTCCTCGGTCCCGAAGCGGTGGACCGGCATGGCGCCGAGCGAGACCCCGGCCTCCAGCGTGATCGCCACGGACGAGTCGACCCGGGCCAGCTCCTCCAGGGCGATCCCGAGGGCGAGGTAGTCGCCGCCCATGCCGCCGTACTCCTCGGGGAACGGCAGGCCGAACAGGCCCATCCGCCCCATCTCCCGCACGATCTCGTAGGGGAACTCGTGGCGCTCGTAGAAGTCACCGATCTTCGGGGCGATCACATCGTGTGCGAACTCCTCGACGGTGCGGCGCAGTTCCTCGTGTTCGGCGGTCAGCCGATGGTCAAGGGACATGGGTGCTTCACTCCTTGTGGGACAGCGCGCGGACGGTACGGGACGGGCTCGGGCGGCCCAGCTGTTCGGCCATCCACACGCTTGTGGCGGTGAGCGCGCCGAGATCGACCCCGGTGTGCACACCGAGGCCGTCGAGCATCCACACGAGGTCCTCGGTGGCGAGGTTTCCGGTGGCGCTCTTCGCGTAGGGACAGCCGCCGAGGCCGCCCGCCGAGGCGTCCACCGTCGTCACCCCGTGCTGGAGCGCGGCCAGGGTGTTGGAGAGCGCCTGCCCGTACGTGTCGTGGAAGTGCACCCCGATCGTGCCGGTGGGCACACCCGCCTCGTTCAGCCGGGACAGCAGCTCCCGCACATGACCCGGCGTGGCGACGCCGATCGTGTCACCGAGCGAGAGCTCGTCGCAGCCGAGGTCCCTCAGCGCCTTCGCGACCCGGACGACCTGCGCGACGGGCACGGCGCCCTCCCACGGGTCGCCGAAGCACATCGACAGATAGCCGCGCACATGGACCCCGGCGCCCTTGGCCCTGGCCACGACCGGCTCGAACATCGCGAGCGACCCGTCCACCGTGCGGTTGAGGTTGCGGGCGGCGAACGTCTCGGTCGCCGAGCCGAACACGGCGATCCGGCGGGCACCGAGGGCGAGCGCCCGGTCCAGGCCCCGCTCGTTCGGCACGAGGACGGGGAGCGCCACGTCCCCGACGTCGGCGATCTCGCCGAGCATCGGGAACAGCTCCTCGGCGTCGGCCAGTTGGGGCACCCACTTCGGGTGCACGAAGCTGGTCGCCTCGATCGTGGAGAGCCCCGCCTCCGCGAGCCGGCGGACGAACTCCGCCTTCACCCCGGTCGGCACGACGGACTTCTCGTTCTGCAGCCCGTCACGGGCACCGACCTCGTGGACGCGGACCCGCTCCGGGAGCCCCTGCGCGGGCACCGTCATGGGCAGTGCGGCGGCGGTCATGATTCCTCCCTCGGGGCCACCACGGCCAGGATCTGGTCCATGGCGACCGTGGCACCGGGGGTGACGTCCAGCTCGGTCACCGTCCCGGCGTGCGGGGCGGAGATGACGTGCTCCATCTTCATCGCCTCCACGACCAGCAGGCTCTGGCCCGCCACGACGTCGTCCCCGACCGCCACCTTCACCACCGTCACCGTGCCGGGCATCGGTGCGGCCAGCGTGTCCGCGCCCGCACGGCCCGCGCCGACGAGCGACGCCTCGACCGGGTCGTGGTCCTGGACGTGCCAGGTGTCGCCGTCCCGCCCGAGCCAGACCCCGTCCGGTGCCGGGGCCCGGCTGAACGTGTGGGTCAGACCGTCGACCTCGACGACGACACGCCGCCCCGCCACCTCGACGAGCCGGGACCGCTCCGCGCCGGGCAGCGGCGGTACCGGGCCGCACGGGTCCGCCGTCCCCTCCCGGTCACCGGCGTGACCGAACGTCAGGGCCGCCGAGCCGTCCGCGCCCGCGCGCAGGCCCACCCGCACCGGCTCGTGGCCCGGCACGCGGAAGTGGTGGAAGGTCTCCGCCGGAGTGCCGCCCAGCCGCCAGCCGCTGGGCACCGAGAACGGGTCGACCCAGCCGGCGGCGGGCTCGGCGGGCTCCTGCCGCAGCAGCGCCGCCACCGCGTACACCTCCTCCGGCACCCCGTCGGGCACCAGACCGTCCGCCTCCCGCTCCACGAGGCCGGTGTCCAGCTCACCCGCGGCCACCGCCGGATGGGCCAGCAGCCGCCGCAGGAAGCCGACGTTCGTCGGTACGCCCAGCACCACCGTGTCCGCCAGCGCGGCCCGGAGCCGGCGCAGCGCCGTCGGCCGGTCGGGTCCGTACGCGATGACCTTCGACAGCATCGGGTCGTAGGTGCTCCCGACCGCCACGCCCTCGCTGAGCCCCGAGTCCGTCCGCAGCCCGCCGCCCTGCGGCTCGTGCAGGGCCAGCACCGTGCCGCCGGACGGCAGGAAGCCACGGGCCGGGTCCTCCGCGCAGACCCGGGCCTCGACGGCGTGCCCGGTGAGGGTGACGCCGGCCTGCCCGTACGGCAGCGGTTCGCCGGAGGCGACCCGCAGCTGCCACTCGACCAGGTCCAGGCCGGTGATCAGCTCGGTGACCGGGTGCTCGACCTGGAGGCGGGTGTTCATCTCCATGAAGTAGTACGAGGACGGGTCGCCGCCCGGGACGATGAACTCGACCGTCCCCGCGCCGACGTACCCGCAGGACCGGGCCGCCTGCGCGGCCGCCTCGCCCATGGCCGCGCGGGTCCGCTCGTCGAGCAGGACCGAGGGCGCCTCCTCGATGATCTTCTGGTGGCGGCGCTGGAGCGAGCACTCGCGCTCGCCGAGATGCACCACGTTGCCGTGCGTGTCGGCCAGGACCTGGATCTCGATGTGGCGCGGCCGGTCGATCCACCGCTCCACCAGGAGCGTGTCGTCGCCGAAGGAGGCGCGCGCCCCGCGCCGTGCCGCCGCGATCTCGTCGGCCAGCAGCGCCTCCTCGTGGACCAGCCGCATGCCCTTGCCGCCGCCGCCCGCCGACGGCTTCAGCAGGACGGGCATGCCGATCTCCCGTGCGGCCGCCTCCAGTCGGGCGTCGGTGAGCCCGCTCCCCGAGGAGCCGGGCACCACCGGGACGCCCGCCGCCGCGACGGTCTCCTTGGCGCGGATCTTGTCGCCCATCAGCGAGATCGCCGGAGCGGGCGGGCCGATGAAGACCAGTCCCGCCTCCGCGCAGGCCCGGGCGAAGCCCGCGTTCTCGGCGAGGAAGCCGTAGCCCGGGTGGACGGCCTCGGCGCCCGTGCGGCGGGCGGCGTCCAGCAGCCGCTCCACCGACAGATAGCTCTCGGCGGCGGCGGCGGGCCCGATCCGCACCGCCGTGTCCGCCTCCCGGACGTGCCGGGCGTCCGCGTCGGCGTCGCTGAAGACGGCGACCGACCGCACACCGAGCTCGCGCAGGGTCCGGATGACCCGGACCGCGATCTCGCCACGGTTGGCGACCAGAACAGTGCTGAACATGGAAGTCCTCACATCACATCCGGAAGACGCCGAAACTGGGCTCGCCCAGCGGGGCGTTGGCACACGCGGTCAGGGCGAGCCCCAGCACCTGGCGGGTCTCCGCCGGGTCGATCACACCGTCGTCCCAGAGCCGGGCGGTGGCGTAGTAGGCGTTGCCCTGCTGTTCGTACTGGGCGCGCACCGGATCCTTGAAGGCCTCCTCCTCCTCGGCCGGCCACTCCTCGCCGCGGCCCTCGATCTGGTCCCGCTTGACCGTGGCCAGCACGGAGGCGGCCTGCTCGCCGCCCATGACCGAGATCTTGGCGTTGGGCCACATCCACAGGAACCGCGGCCCGTACGCCCGGCCGCACATGGAGTAGTTCCCGGCGCCGTACGAGCCGCCGACGACGACCGTCAGCTTCGGCACCCGCGTGCAGGCCACCGCCGTCACCATCTTGGCGCCGTGCTTGGCGATGCCACCGGCCTCGTAGTCCCGGCCGACCATGAAGCCGGAGATGTTCTGGAGGAACAGCAGCGGGATCCCGCGCTGGTCGCACAGCTCGATGAAGTGGGCGCCCTTCTGGGCGGACTCCGCGAACAGGATGCCGTTGTTGGCGACGATGCCGACCGGGTGGCCGTGGATCCGCGCGAAGCCGGTGACCAGCGTCTGGCCGTACTCCGCCTTGAACTCGGCGAAGCGCGAGCCGTCCACCACCCGGGCGATGACCTCCCGCACGTCGTAGGGCGTACGCGGGTCCACGGGCACCGCCCCGTAGAGGCCCGCCGGGTCCGCCTTCGGTTCCTCGGCGGGCTCCACGGACCAGGGGAGCGGGGCGCGGTCCGGGAGGGTCGCGACGATGTTCCGCACGATGCGCAGGGCGTGCGCGTCGTCCTCGGCCAGATGGTCGGTGACCCCGGAGACACGGGAGTGCACCTCCCCGCCGCCCAGCTCCTCGGCCGTCACGACCTCACCGGTGGCCGCCTTCACGAGCGGCGGGCCGCCCAGGAAGATCGTGCCCTGGTTCCGGACGATGACGGCCTCGTCGCTCATCGCCGGGACGTACGCCCCGCCCGCCGTGCAGGAGCCGAGCACCGCCGCGATCTGCGGGATGCCCGCGCCCGACATCCGGGCCTGGTTGTAGAAGATCCGCCCGAAGTGGTCCCGGTCGGGGAAGACCTCGTCCTGCATCGGGAGGAAGGCGCCCCCCGAGTCCACCAGGTAGAGGCACGGCAGCCGGTTCTCCAGGGCCACCTCCTGGGCGCGCAGGTGCTTCTTCACCGTCATCGGGTAGTACGTGCCGCCCTTGACGGTCGCGTCGTTGGCGACGATCACGCACTCCCGGCCGCTGACCCGCCCGATCCCGGCGATCACCCCGGCCGCCGGCGCCGCGCCCCCGTAGAGCCCCTCGGCCGCCAGCGGCGCCAGCTCCAGGAAGGGCGAGCCGGGATCGAGCAGCGTGTCCACCCGCTCGCGGGGCAGCAGCTTTCCGCGCGCCACATGCCGGGCGCGGGCCTTCTCACCCCCGCCGAGCCGTGCCGTGGCGAGCCGCGTGCGCAGCTCCTCGGCGAGCGCGTGATGCGCCGCCTCGTTGGCCTGCCAGGCCGCCGAGGCGGGATCGGCCGCGCTCGCCAGGACCGGTGCCTGCTGCATCCTGTCGAGCCCCCTTGCCCGTACCGCTGTGGTTAATGAGCGTTAACGCGTTGCGTTCAGGTTAACGAGCGCTAACCCGCCTGTCTAGAATGAATCCTCATGAGCACCCATGCCGCCGCCCGTGTCGCGGCTCCCACCCGCCGCGAGCAGATCCTGAGGGAGGCCGCCCGCCTCTTCGCCGAGCGCGGCTTCCACGGTGTCGGGGTCGACGAGATAGGGGCCGCGGTCGGTATCAGCGGCCCCGGCCTCTACCGCCACTTCCCCGGCAAGGACGCGATGCTCGCCGAACTGCTGGTGGGCATCAGCGAGCGCCTGCTGGCCGGCGGCAGGCTGCGCGTCACCGAGGACGGCCCTGCCGCCCGGGGCGGCTCCCCGGAGGCGCTCCTGGACGCCCTCATCGAGGGCCACATCGACTTCGCCCTCGACGACCGCCCGCTGATCACCCTCCACGACCGCGAGCTGGACCGCCTGCGCGACACCGATCGCAAGCGTGTTCGACAGCTTCAGCGGCAGTACGTCGAGGTGTGGGTCGAGGTCGTCCGCGCCCTCTACCCCGCCCTCGCGGAGAACGAGGCCCGGGTCACCGTCCACGCCGTGTTCGGCCTGCTGAACTCCACCCCCCACCTGACCCGCCCCGAGGCCCTCCCGGACCGCGCGGCCACCGCCGCCCTGCTGCACCGGCTGGCCCGGGGTGCCTTCGCGGCGGCGGCCTCGTAGCGGCGGCGCCCGCACGGGCCGGGGGAGACCGGGCGCCGGCGGCTCCCGCTCCGGGCGCCCCGCCGCACCGCGCCGGGTTCCGCCGTCCGGGACACCGGGCACACCCGGCGTACCCGACGGCACAATGGGTGCATGCCGATACCCAGCCGCGCCGCCCTTGTCGAGCACCTCGTCCGCACCCGTATCGCGGGCGACGTCGCCACCCCCCGCGACAACAACCTCTCCCACTACCGCCAGCTCGCCAACGGCAACCGCCACTTCTGGCTCGGGCTGGAGCTCGGCGACCGCTGGACCGACGAGCAGGACGTCCTGGCCGTGATGGCCGAGAGATGCGGGGTCGACGACGACCCCGAGCACCGGCAGGGGCAGGACACCATCGACCCGGAGCTGACGGTCGACGCCCTCGACCGGATGGCGGCCCGGCTGCGCAAGGCCGCGGACGGCAAGGAGCGCGTCCTGCTCGCGACGGGGCACCCCGGCGGGCTGCTCGACGTGCACCGGCAGACCGCGAACGCCCTGCGGGACGCCGGATGCGAGATCGTACGGATCCCCGGCGGTCTGATGGCCGACGAGGGCATGGTCTTCCAGTTCGCCGACGTCGCCGTCCTGGAACGCGGCGCGACCCTGTGGCACACCCACTCGCCGGTCCCGATGGCGGCCATCCTCGACGGCCTGGAGCGCGAGGGCAGGCCGCGGCCCGACCTCGTCGTCGCCGACCACGGCTGGGCCGGATGCGCGGGCCAGCGCGGGATCGACTCCATCGGCTACGCCGACTGCAACGACCCCGCCCTGTTCCTCGGCGAGGCCGAGGGCACCCTCCAGGTCACCGTGCCGCTCGACGACCACGTCACCGACCCGCGCTACTACGACCCCATGACCGACTACCTGCTGGACGCGGCCGGGCTGCTCCCCTCCGACGACCGGGCCTGACGCGGGGCCGGCTCCCCCGGGTGCCCGACCGGTTCCGGCGGGCCGGACACCGTGGAGCCGGGTCCGCGCCCGCCGGGGTGGGCGACGAGCGGGACCCGGGAGCCGGCCCCCGCGCCGCCGGGACCTCACCGTCGCCGCCGCCTCACGCCGAGGGGCGGGGCCGGTTCGCTTCGCGCCAGGCCCGGGGCGAGACGCCGTAGGCCTGTTTGAACACCTTGCTGAAATGGGTCGCGTCCACGAAGCCCCAGCTCCGTCCGACCGCCGCGATGGTGCGGGCCCGGCCTTCGGGGCCCGCCAGCTCCCGCTTGCACTCCGCGAGGCGGTGCGAGCGGATCCAGTCCCGCAGGGCGATGCCCGACCGGGCCAGCACCGTGTAGAGGTGACGGACCGAGATGTCGTGCGCGGCGGCGATCCGTGCGGCGGACAGGTCGCTGTCGGCCAGGTGCGCGCGCATGTACCGGGTGATCCGCAGGCTCAGCGTCGCTTCCAGCGGCGCCCTGGCCAGGTCCTGGCGCCCGAGCCGGGACGCCACGACCGCCCGGACGAGTTCGATGCTGGGTTCCGCGACCGCGTCCGCGTGCGGAGCGCTGCGCAGCCCCTCGCTGGCGGCCAGCTGGGAGAAGTACGTGGAGGCGAGGGCCGCCAGCGGGTCGCCGGAGCCGAAGGCGACCGCGGTGGCCTCCCGGAGCGCCCGCTCGGGCAGCGCGAGCGCCGCGCGGGGAAACCGGATGAAGTGATGGTCCACGCCCTCGGCGAAGAGGAGCGTGTAGGGGGTGACCGTGTCGTAGAGGGCGAAGTCCCCCGGCCGCAAGAGGGCCTGACGGCCGTTCTGCGCCACCAGACTGGTGCCCGTCACCTGCAACCCCAGGAAGACGGCCGGTTCCTCGTCCTCCCGTGCCAGGCGCGGCGTCCGCCGGACGGTCACCGAGGTCGCCCGCGCCGAGCAGATCCCCAGCGGCCCCACGGTGTCCAGCCCGATGTGGACCGCGAGGTCCTCGGGCGGCAGGTGGTGGTCGATGTCGATCCGCACGAGGGATTCCCACACCGCGAGCCGGATCACCTCTTCACGGTCCCGCGCCGGTATGTCGGTGGTGTCCAGGACCTGGCTCACCGGAACGGCCTTCGCCCGCGCGGGCCGCGAGGACCGTCGGTTCCGTACGACCCGCCGGTTCCGCACGGCCTGGCCGCTCCGCACGGTCCGTCGGTTCCGAACGACCCGTCAGTTCCGCTGGGTCCGGCGGTTCCGCACGGTCCGTCAGGAAAAGCCTGGGCCCGTTCCCTCATGATCCACCCCTAGACGCGCATGCCGCGAGCAGCAGGATGGCAGGGTTCCGCTACCCCGCGCAACGCCGTGGAGGCATGCCTCGTCCCGGAGCGCCGCCCTCGGGCCGGGCGCGCGCCGACGGCGCCCGGTGAAGTGATCGCCCCGGCCCCGCACCGCTGACAAAGCTTCGTGCACGACGGACACAGCGCACCCCTCCCGCCCGGCCTAAGGTCGGTCGAGCACACCGGGGCCGGACCGGGGACGGTACGGCCGCGGTGGTCGTGGCTGCCCTCGGCGGAGGGCGGGCACGGCTCACGGTGCGGCTCCGCTCCACCGTTCACGGGGGTGTGGAGCGGAGCCGCACCGGGCACCCGGGGCCGGGTGCCGTGCGAGCCGGCCGTCTCAGCCCCTCGGGACGCGGACCAGGCCCTCCTGGATGACCGTGATGGCCAGCTTCCCGTCCGCCGTCCAGATCCTGGCCTGGCCGAGCCCGCGCCCGCCGGAGGCGGACGGCGACTCCTGGTCGTACAGCAGCCACTCGTCGGCCCGGAAGGGCCGGTGGAACCACATCGCGTGGTCCAGGCTGGCGCCCACCACGTCGCCCACCGACCAGCCGCCGCGCCCGTGGGCGAGCAGCACGGAGTCGAGCAGGGTCATGTCGGAGACGTAGGTCGCCAGGCAGACGTGCAGCAGCGGATCGTCGGCCAGCTTGCCGTGCGTCCGGAACCAGACCTGGGAGCGCGGCTCGCGCGGTTCACCGGCGGTGGCGAACGGCGGGGCGCCGGCGTACCGCAGGTCCACCGCGGCCCGGGCCTCCAGCAGCCGGTCCACCATGCGCGGGTCGGTGAAGCGGTCCGCGTACCGGGGCAGCATCTCCGCCGCCGTGGGCAGGGTCTCCGGGTCCGGGGCGGCGGGCATGACCGCCTGGTGGTCCAGGCCCTCCTCGTGGACCTGGAAGGACGCCGAGAGGTGGAAGACCGGCTTGCCGTGCTGCACGGCGACGACCCGGCGGGTCGTGAAGGACCGCCCGTCGCGGATCCGGTCCACGCTGTAGACGATCGGCGCCCCCGGGTCGCCGGGGCGCAGGAAGTACGCGTGCAGGGAGTGGGCGCCCCGGTCCCCGGGGACCGTGCGCCCGGCGGCGACCAGGGCCTGCGCCGCGACCTGGCCGCCGAAGACGCGGGGCACGACCGCCGAACGGCTCGTGCCCCGGAAGATGTCCTGCTCGATCCGCTCGAGGTCGAGCAGATCGAGCAGGGAGTCGAGTGCCTCGCTCATGGGAGGAGGGACGCAGCCGCTCTCAGAGACCCATGGACTTGGCGATGATCGACTTCATGACCTCGCTGGTGCCGCCGTAGATGCGGTTGACCCGGTTGTCCGTGTACAGGCGGGCGATCGGGTACTCGTTCATGAAGCCGTAGCCGCCGTGCAGCTGGAGGCAGCGGTCGATCACGCGGTGCGCGACCTCGGTGCAGAACAGCTTCGCCGAGGCGGCCTCGGCGGGCGTGAGCTCACCGGCGTCCAGGGCCTCGATCGCCCGGTCGCAGACGGCCTCGGCCGCGTCGACCTCGGCCTTGCAGGCGGCCAGCTCGAACTTCGTGTTCTGGAACGAGGCGACGGTCTTGCCGAAGACGGTGCGGTCCTGCGTGTACTGCTGGGCGAACCGCACTGCGGCGGCGGCCTGCGCGTACGCGCCGACGGCGATGCCCAGCCGCTCCTGCGGGAGGTTCTGGCCGAGGTAGGAGAAGCCCTTGTTCTCCTCGCCCAGCAGGTCCTCGACGGGCACCTTGACGTCCACGAAGGCCAGTTCGGCGGTGTCGGAGACCTTCAGGCCCAGCTTGTCCAGCTTGCGGCCGACCGAGTAGCCCTCGGACTTGGTGTCGACCACCAGGAGGGAGATGCCGTGGCGGCGGTCGTCGGCCTTGGGGGCCTCGGTGCGGGCGCAGACGATCACCTTGTCGGCGTGCACCCCACCGGTGATGAAGGTCTTGGCGCCGTTGAGGACGTAGTGGGTGCCGTCCTCGGAGAGCTTGGCGGTCGTCTTCATGCCCGCCAGGTCGGAACCGGTGCCCGGCTCGGTCATGGCTATCGCGTACATGGACCTCCCGGAGACGAAGTCCGGCAGCCAGCGCTTCTTCTGCTCCTCGGTGGCGTACGCCTTGAGGTAGGGCAGGCAGAGCAGGACGTGCACACCGGAGCCGCCGAAGGAGATGCCCGCGCGGGCGGTCTCCTCGTAGAGGACCGCCTCGAACTTGAAGGACTCCTCGCCCGCGCCGCCGTACTCCTCGGGCACCTCGATGCCGAAGATGCCCAGCTCCGCGAGCTTGTAGTAGAAGTCGCGGGGCGCCTGGCCGGCCGCGAACCACTCGTCGTAGACGGGAACGACCTCGGCCTCGATGAAGGCGCGGATGGTCTCCCGGAACGCCTCGTGGTCCTCGTTGTAAACCGTACGGCGCACGGGTGCCTCCTGGTGTCAGCTTCGGCTTCGGTCGCAGTGGCTAAGCGCTTGCTCAGTCCTGGTCAAAAGTTACCCGGGGGTCACGGTGGCTGTCCAGGGTGATGCTGAGCACGCCCGGGCCCGTGGGAGGGCCGGGGGCGGCCGCGCGCGGTCACGGAACGTGGCGGCCGCGGACACTGTGTGGGTCTCGATGGCGGGGGGCGGCAGGCAGGCGCACAGTGAAATGAGGAGCCGGCGAGGACGCCAGCAGCCTCGCCGCATCGAATCCTCTGTGAGGCAGTCATGGCTGATGTGGAAAACCTGGGCGGGAGTTCGGGTGACAAGACGCGCGGTACGACGACCATCGCCGACGGCGTCGTGGCCACCATCGCCGGAATCGCCATCCGTGAGACCGAGGGCGTGTACTCGGTGGGCCGGGGCGCGTCGAAGGCGATAGGCGCCGTGGCGGGACGCATGGGAGGGTCCTCCGGCGGCGGACGCGGCGTGAAGGTGGAGGTGGGGGAGAAGCAGGCCGCCATCGACGTCGACATCGAGGTCGAGTACGGCATCCCGATCCACGAGCTCGCCGACCAGGTCAGGTCCCGCGCGGCGGACGCCGTGGAGACGATGACGGGCCTGGAGGTCGTCGAGATCAACATCAACGTCTTCGACGTCCACATGCCGGGTGACGACGACGACAGCGACGAGGAGGACCGCGGCCGGTCGTCCGCGCGCGTGCAGTGACCCCCCGGCCCGGCCGCCCGTCGCGGAGGACCCCGCACTGTCGGTGGTGTGGTGCACCATCGGTGGGACGGGGCCGACGAGCCGGGCGGGGGACGGGCATGGGCATCAGCAACAGACGTATGGCGGAGTACGGGTTCCTGCGGGGGCTCTACGAGGACGCGTACTTCCCGGACCGCGTCGTCGACCGGGGCAGGGCCGTCCTGGTGCGGCTCTGCGAGCGCATCGAGGCGGAGCGGCCGGCCGGCCTCGCCGCGCTGTACGTGCTCACACACGCGGCCACCGAGGAGTTCAACGCCCTGGAAGCCGAGTTCGAGGCGGCCGGAAGCGAGATCGAGACGGTCGCCCGCGAGGAGATCGGCGAGGACTTCCGGGCGGTCGCCATGGCGTACGGCTTCACCGGGGCGGATCCGGAGGAGCTCATGGCGACCCGGGAGTGGTGAGGGCGTGACGGCCCCGGTGGCGGGGGTGGAGCCGCCCGGGCCCGCGCGTGCGGTGTCCGCCGGTCCGTCGCCCCTCCGGGCGTCCGTGTCACCGCCGGTCGGCGCTCCGCGGGCCGGGCGGTGACGTCACCGTGAGCCGGGCCTCCTGGGTGCGGTGCGACGAAGGACCGGTCCCGATCGCGAACTCGCCCGGTTCCACGGCCCATTCCCCTTCCTGGGTGAACGAGGCCAGGGTGCGCGCGTCCACCGGGAGGACCACCTCGGTGCTCTCGCCGGGCGCCAGTTCCACCCGGGCGAAGCCGCGCAGCTCGCGCACCCGTGGCCACGAGGTCCCGCCGGCGACCCTGCGTACGTAGAGCTGGACGGTCTCGCGCGCCGTCCGGCCGCCCGTGTTGACCAGGCGGACGGTGCAGCTCGCGGGCGGCACCGCAGCGGCCGGGCCGAAGTGGTCCGCCGGGACAGACGGCACGGACAGCCGGGGCGCCTCGTACGCCACCGTCGTGTAGGCCAGTCCGTGCCCGAACGGGTGGCGGGCGGTGGCGGGCTGGTCGACGTAGCCCCGGTAGCCGTGGTCCTTCCCGTTGTAGAAGACGGGCAGCTGGGCCGCCGAGCGGGGCACGGAGACGGGCAGCCGCCCCTGGGGTTCGGCCGCCCCGAACAGCACGTCCGCCACGGCCCTCCCTCCCCAGGGGCCCGGGTACCAGGCGCTCAGCACCGCCGCCGCCCGCCCCGTGAGGTCCGCCAGGGCGTGCGGCCGGCCCTGGACCAGTACCACGACCACCGGGGTGCCGGTCGCGGTCACGGCGTCCAGCAGGGCCGACTGCCCCTCGGGCAGGCTGAGTTCGGCCAGGTCGACGCCTTCGCCGCACGTCATCTCCGCCGGATTGCCGGAGGCGACGACGGCCGCCCCGTTGGCGTCGAAGCGCGTGTCCGGCTCGCGTGCGCTCGATCCGCCGAGGACCAGCACCGCCACATCGGCGGCCGCCGCGAGAGCCACCGCCGCGGGCAGGTCCGCCACATCGCCGCCGACGAGGCCGCAGCCCCGGGCGTGGGACACCTCGGTGCCCTCCGGCGCGGCGGCCCGGATGCCGGCGAGCACGCTGCCGCCGGTGCCCGGCCGCTGCGGCGCGGTGTAGTCGCCGATCTGCCGCGGCACGGAATCGGCGTTCGGCCCGATGACCGCGACGGTCCCCGTCCGGCGGCCCGTGAGCGGCAGCGTCGCCCCGTCGTGTTCGAGCAGGGTGACGGACGCGCGGGCGAGGCGCTCGCTCACCCGCTCCATGCGCGCGGTATCCGGCTCCGGGACCCTCCCGGTGGTGTACGGGCGCTCGAAGAGGCCGAGGCGGAACTTCAGCGCGAGGACCCGCCCCGCCGCCCGGTCGAGCACGGTCTCCTCGACCAGCCCCCGCCGGACCGCCTCCGCCAGGCGCGGGTAGCAGTCGTCCCACAGGCTCAGGTCGGTCCCGGCGCCCAGCGCCAGCGCACCGGCCGCCACCGGGTCACCCGTCATCCGCACCAGGCGGTCGACCGCCAGCCCGTCGGCCATCACCAGCCCCTCGAAACCCCACCGCTCCCGCAGGATCCCGGTCAGCAGCCCCCGGTTGGCCGCGCACGGGACGCCGTCGAACTCGTTGTACGCGGCCATGAGGCCGGCGGCCCCGGCCCGAACGCCCGCGAGCGCCGCCACGAGGTGGATCTCGTGGAGTTCCCTCGCACCCAGCTCGGTGGCCGCGCTGTTGCGGCCTCCCACCGTCGCCCCCTGCCCCGCGAAGTGCTTGAGGACGACCGCCGCGCGGTCCGGCCCGATACGGTCCCCGGGCGGCCCCTGCACCCCGCGCACCAGCGCCTCGGTGAACCGCGCCGAAAGATACGGGTCCTCGCCGAAGCACTCCTCCGCGCGGCCCCAGCGCGGATCCCGCACCAGATCGAGCGCCGAGACCAGCGCGACATGGCCGCCACGGGCCCGGAGCTGGGCGGCCCCGAGGGCGGCCGCCTCCTCGTACAGCTCCGGATCCCACGTGGCGCCGACCGCCAGGTTGACCGGCAGCAGGGTCCCGTCCAGCGCCTGCAGGCCGTGCGGCATCTCCTCGACCAGCAGGACGGGGACACCGAGCCGGGTGTTCTCCACGACGTACCGCTGCACGGCGTCGGAGACCCGCGCCCCGTCCGCGGCGCCGATCCCCGTCTCCGCCGTCACCCCCGACCACGGGTCGGCGCGCTGGAGTCCGTACAGCGCGCCCATCCCGTCACCGGCCGCCACCTCCGCCCGGAACGCGTCCGTCAGCCGGTGCCCCGACGGGGTGCGCTCGTACGCGTCCCAGCCGTACATCCGCTGGTTGACCTGGCCCACCTTCTCGGTGAGCGTCATCCGCGACAGCAGATCGCCCACCCGGTCGGCGACGGGCATCTCCGGGTCGCGGAAGAGGGGTTCGGACATGGGTGGCTCACCTCATGGGGGTCGGTCGGGGCGGGAGGGTCAGCGCAGTTCGAGCACGCGCACCCCGTACGGGGCCAGCGTCACGTCCCGCACCGGGTCCCCGCCGGTCAGCTCGCGCAGCTCGCCGTCCGCCGACGGGCGCACGGTCAGCTCCTCGCCGGACTGGCTCACCAGCCACAGGAAGCGCGTCCCGTCCTCGCGGACCAGCGTGTCGGCACTGACGTACGGGGTGTCGACCGTCACGGGCCGTGCGGCACCTGCGAGTTCGGCCAGGGCCGCGTACAGCCGGTGCGTCTGCTCGGGGTTGGCCCGTGCGGTGCGCGCCGCCATGTGCTCCAGCGGGTACGTGGCCAGGACCGTGCGGCCCGCGCCCGTCTCGTACCGCAGGAGCGCCGGACGGCCGTGCGCGTCGGTGGCGACGACCCGCGCCCCGTCCGGGACGACGGGCAGATAGGCGCGGCTGTCCTCGTTGCCCGCGACGGGGAAGGTGAGCACCTCGCCCGCGGCTATCGAGCCGAAGTCCTCGGCGAACGTCATCTCCAGGACGTCGTCCTCGATCGGCTCCGCGACCCCGTAGGACAGCTGGAGCTCCACCCCGAACAGCCCGTCGAGGTCGTGGAACCACGGGCCACGCGTCGTCGGGTACTCACCCGAGCAGAACGACAGGTAGACCGTGGCCCCCTCCCTGGCCCGGCGTTCCAGCGCCCGCCGGGTGCGGGTGGTCAGCTGCCGTGTCGAGGGCAGCAGGTACAGCGAGGCGTCGTCCGGCAGACCGTCCGCCTCGCGGGCGAACGCCACCGGCAGGTCGGCACCGCGCGCCGCCACATAGCCCTGGTGCAGCGAGGTGAAGATCAGCGGGCGGTCGGCGGGCCGGCTGTAGGGGTAGCCGCGCTCCAGGAAGGCGGGCACGACCAGGGCCGCGTCCGCGTCGGTGCGGCGGCAGCGCGGGAAGTCGACCTGCTCCAGGACCTTCGCGAAGGCCGCCAGTTCACGCAGCGGCTCCTTGGGGCGGCCGGCGTGGTCGGTGATGCCGAAGTGCATCTCGAAGGGGTGGTGGTCGTACGGCGACTGCTCCCACAGGCCGTCGTAGTCCGTGTTGTTCCACGCCATCCAGCCCGTCGCCCCGCCGAGCAGCGAGTTGTGCAGGGTCTGCCGGTAGAAGATCCCGGCGTTCGCGGCCGAGACGGTGTCGGTGGAGAGCCCGAACTCCTCCAGCACCACCGGCTGCCCGGTGACGGCCGCCAGTTCGCACTCGAAGGCGGCCCGGTAGTGCTGGCGGGGCCGGTCCGTGTCGGAGCGGTAGACGTGCGGCCCGACGAAGTCGACGTACTCCGCGGTCTCCCGCAGCGAGAAGCCGTTGTCGCGCCCGGTCACCTCGATGCCCCACGCGCCGTCCCCCAGCGACACCGGCTGGGTGCCGCCCGCGGCGCGCACCGCGTCGCACATGAACTGCGCCCAGGCGGTGACGACGTCGCTGGAGGGCGGGTCCACCTGGTAGATCCGGCCGTAACCGGGCATCTCGTTGGTGATCAGCCAGCCGGTGA
This sequence comes from Streptomyces sp. NPDC058008, assembly GCF_042886395.1. NCBI lineage: Bacteria > Bacillati > Actinomycetota > Actinomycetes > Kitasatosporales > Streptomycetaceae > Streptomyces > Streptomyces sp. NPDC058008. The sequence goes on from NZ_JBHVQX010000001.1 coordinate 272,680, forward strand.
CCGCCGGGTGGTCCTTGAAGCGCCGGGTCATCTGCGAGACGAACCACGCCTGCCGGCCCACGAGCCACACGTCCTCGTACAGGTCCCGGTCACCGCGCCAGGCCGGGTCCCAGTTCTCGCCCGACATGTGGCCGACGATGAAGGTGGGGACCGTGCCCATGCCCAGCTCGTGGTGGGCGTCGAGGAAGTCCCGGAAGCGGTCGCAGAGTTCCTCGTCGACGCGGCCGGGCTCCGGGTGGAAGTCCGGCCAGTAGAAGAAGGACCGCGTCATGTTCAGACCGTGCTCCCGGAGCACGGCCAGCTCCTCGCGCACCGTCCCCGGCTCGTAGTTCCGCCACATCAGCGGACCACCGGTGCGGGACCAGAAGTTGGCGCCGAGCCACGGGAGGACGGCGGAGTCGTGGGTGAGCTGGGCGCTGTGGCGTCGCATGGTTCTACAGGTCCTCTTCGGTGTGCGGGGGGTGCGGAGGCGGTGCGGCGGATCAGACCGGGGACGGCACGGGACCGGTCGACTCCCGTACGACCAGACGCGGGCGGCCGTCGAGGACGGGCGGGGGCACGTCCTCGCCGAAGCCGGCCAGGAGGGTGCGGGCGGCGGCCGCACCGACGCGCTGCACCTGCTGGTCGACGGTGGTGAGCCGGGGATGGACCCAGCGGCCGAGGGAGAGGTTGTCGTAACCGACCACCGACAGGTCGTCCGGCACGCGGAGCCCGGCGCGCTGCGCCGTGCCGATGCCGCAGACGGCCATGGAGTCGTTGGGGAACACGAGGGCCGTCGGCCGGCCGGGCAGGGAGAGCAGTTCCTCGGTGACGTCCACGGCCGCCTGTTCGGTGAAGTCGCTGTGCCGTACGGCGACGGGGCTCAGCCCCGCCCCGGCCAGCGCCTCCTCGAACGCGGCCAGGCGCAGCCGGGTGTGCAGCAGTTCGGCCGGACCGGCGACGTACGCGACGCGCCGGTGGCCGAGCTCCAGCAGATGGGCGACCGCCTCCCGGACGCCCGCGCCCTGCTGCCCGAGCCCCACCCGGGGCACCGGCGAGGCGGCGTCGGGGGCGCCCAGCAGGACGGCGGGCAGCCCGAGTCCGCGCAGCAGGTCCGGGCGCGGATCGTCGGCGCGGGCGTCGGTCAGCACGGCCCCGTCTATGCGCCCCTCGGCGACGAGGCGTTCGTACAGCGCGTTCTCCTGCTCCATGCCGGCGACCAGGTGGAGCAGCAGACCGTAGCCGCGCGGCGCGAGTTCGCCCTCCAGACCGGTGATCAGCTCACTGAAGTGCGGGTCGGAGCCGAGCACGTCGGTGGGGCGCCGGACGACGAGCGCGATCGTGCGGGTACGGGCCCGGCGCAGCGCGGTCGCGGAGGCGCTGGGGGACCAGCCGAGCTCCGTGGCCGCGTCCAGGACCCGTCGGCGGGTGGCCTCCGAGATCCGGCCGGTGCCGTTGACGGCCTGGGAGACCGCCGCGGTGGACACCCCCGCCGCGGCGGCCACGGCCTTGATCGTGGGGCGTACGGCGGTACGACCCTCCAGACGCTTGTTCACATCTTCACCGCCCCGCTCACGAGAGCCTGCTGCATCCGCTTCTGGAGCACGGTGTAGACCACCCAGACCGGGATCAGGGTCAGGACCGTGCCCGCCGTAAGGATGCCGTAGTCCGTCCCCGTCAGGGACTTGAGCGTGGGGAGGGCGACCTGCACCGTCCGCAGGTCCGGGTCGGGGCCGATGATGACGAGCGAGTAGAGGTACTCGTTCCAGAAGGTCAGGAAGTTCAGCAGCAGGATGGTCGCGATCCCCGGCATGCACATCGGTGTGTAGACGTGCCGCAGGACGGCGAAGGTGGACGCGCCGTCCATGCGCGCCGCCTCCTCCATCTCGCGCGGGATGGTCCGCATGAACTGCACCAGGATCACGACGGACAGCGGCATCGCCGTCGCGGGGAGGAACAGCACCATGAACGCGCGGGTGTGGAACAGCCCGGTGGCGGCGGCGAGCAGGAACGTGGGGAAGAGCGCGGCGAACGTCGGGACCAGGAAGCCCAGCGAGAACACCCGCTCCACGAAGGCCCCGAGGCGCCCCTCCGTACGGGCGATGGCGAACGCCGCCGGTATCGCGAGCGCCAGGGTGAGGACCAGCGCCAGCGCGGTCACGAGCATCGAGTTGAGGACGGCCGGCCCGAGGTGCGCGGAGGAGAACGACTCGGTGAAGTTGGCCGTGGAGAACGAGGTCGGCAGGGAGAAGGGGCTCCCGAATATCTGGTCGTTGGTCTTGAACGCCGAGACCAGCAGGTAGTAGAGGGGGACGAGCAGCAGCACCATGTACAGCCAGGCGAAGATGTGCGCCGGCAGCCAGGACCTTCCGAATTTCATGGGACCGCTCCGATCAGTAGTTCTGGCGGAAGACGCGACGGATGGTCAGCAGCCCTGCCAGGCCGACCAGGAAGAGGACCACGCCGACGGTCTGGCTGTAGCCGAGGTCGGCCGCGATGAACGCCTTCTGGTAGACGAGGAAGGACAACGTTGTCGACGAGCTTCCCGGGCCGCCCTGGGTGAGCAGCAGCACGTTCTGCGCCGAACCGAAGAGCGTCCAGAGGAACTGGAGCATCGTCACGACGCCCACGAAGTCGCGGATGACGGGGAAGTGGATGCGCCACATGGCACGCCAGTGCCCCGCGCCGTCCAGCTGCGCCGCCTCACCGATCTCGTCCGGGACGCTGCCGAGCCGGGCCGCGAACAGCACCGCGGTGAACCCGATGCCGCTCCACACGTCTAGGAGGATGAGGGAGCCGAGCGCGGTCGAGGGCGAGGCGAGCCAGGCGTCGGTCAGGGAGCCCAGGCCGGCCTTGTCCAGGGCGCCGTTGAGGAGCCCGTCCGGGGAGAGGACCGCGTAGAACACCATCGCCTTGGCGGGGGTGGAGATCAGCCCGGGGATGAAGAGCAGATACCGCAGGACGCGGTGCCCCGGGGGCTTCTGGGCGACGTAGTACCCGAGCATGTACGCCCCGATGATCATCAGCGGCAGCGCCACGACGAGCTGTACCGCGGTGTTGCGCACCGCGTCCCAGAAGACCGGGTCGTCCCACACCGCGCGGACGTTGGCGGTGCCCGCGAAGGAGACCGGCTGGAGCATGCCCGGCCAGTGCAGGGCGGCGATCACGAAGATGGCGACCAGCGGGCCGACCATGAAGACCAGGTACCAGACCAGCGCGGGCACGGCGAGGATGACCCCGCCCTGCGTACGGCGCTTCGTGGTGGAGCCGGACGGCGGGGGAGTGACCGGTCCGCGGACCGAGGCGCCGCCCGGGGCGGACGAGAGCATCGTCATGGGAGGACTCGCAGAGGCTCGGGCGCGCGGATCATGCCGTGCGGTAGGCGGATTCCAGGGCGGAGCGCACGGAGGCCGCGCTCGTCCCCCGGGTGAAGGCGGTGCTGGTCGCGGTGATCAGCGGCTGGGTGGCGGTCGGCGGGACGTACAGGTCGGGCAGGAGCGCCTGCCCGACCCGGTCGCCGAGCCGCTGGGCCTCGGCCACCAGCGGGAAGTCCGTGCTGACCGTGTCGGTCACGAGCGCCATGTCCCGGCCGCTCTCGGTGATGAAGCGGGACACGACGTCGGGCCGGTACATGAAGCGGAGGAACTTCTCGACCGAGGACAGCTTCTTGACGCCGTTGGGGCTGATCCAGAAGCCGATGAGGGTATACGAGCGCAGGATGGTCGGCTTCTCGTGGGCGGCACCCGGTGCGAGCGGCCAGCCGCCGATCTCGGTGTGCCCGGCCGCCTTGGCCGGGACCTTGGCCAGGGCGGAGGACATCGCGGACTGGATGGCCGCGGCCTCCGTGTTGTACTGCGTGGTCATCGTGTCCGAGGTCAGCCCCTGCGCCTTGTCGGCGAAGACACCGGCGTCCCGGAGCGACACGAAGTAGTCGATACCCGCACGTGCGCCCCGGCTGCCGCTGAAGTCCCCGGTCGTGTAGACCTGCCGGGCCTCCTCGGGGGTGAGGAAGGTCTGGATGATCTGGGCGAGCAGCTTCTGCCCGGTCCAGTCGTTGCCGCCGACGGTGACGGGCGCGATGCCCTTCGCCCGCAGCTTGCGTGCGGCGCCGACGAGCTGGTCCCCGGTGGTGGGCACGGAACCGACACCGGCCCGGTCCAGCAGGTGGGTGTTGAAGGCGACGGGCCAGTTGGTGGCGAAGTAGGGGAAGGCGCGGAGCCTGCCCTTGTCGTCGGTCCACTCGGTGAGAGCGGCGGGCAGGACGCGGTCGCGCAGTCCCCAGTCGTCGAGGTAGCCCTTGACGTCGACGGTGGCGCCGACATCGGTCCAGGCGAGCGTCTTGTCGTACAGGTTGACCATGACCACGTCCGGCTCCTTACGGGCCAGCCGGGAGGTCTCGTACACCTGGGGGAGGTCGTCGCCGTTGACGAGGTTCTTGACCCGGAGCCCCGGGTTCTCCTTCTCGAAGTCCTTCACGGCGGCGGTGTAGGTGGGGGAGCCCGGCGCGGTGGTTCCGAGCTGGGTGTGGACGAGCAGCGTGCCGGGGTCGGAATCGGCCGAGGCGAGCGTGGAGCAGCCGGACAGGGCGGGCAGCGCGGTAGCGGCGGCGAGGCCGGAACCAGCGGCAAGGAAACCGCGCCGACTCAGGGGTGAGCGCACAGCGGGATGTCTCCAACCAGGACGTTAACCGGAGTGGTTAATCGATGTACCAGCGGGTTGCGAGAAACTTAGGTGCGGGGGAGGGAATGGTCAACCCCTGGTTGCGCATGCTGGAAAGCCGGACATTTGGGGCGACCTGAGGGGGGCGCGTCGCGCGGCGCGAGGGCCGTGTGTCCGGGGGTGTCCGCCCCTCGGGTGAAGGCGCGGGACGGTGGGGGCGGCCGCGCTCGGGGGCCGGGCCCGCGCCGGCCGGCCGGCTGGCCGGCGGCCGGCGGTCCGTGGTGATCTGCCGGTCGTCGGCGTCTGTGGGGTACGTCCTCGGCGCGGAGTCGCCGCTCCGGGTGGGGCGGAGGGGTGCGGGTGTCCGGATGCTCAGGCGGAGAAGTGCCCGGACCTGACTGCGGAGACGAAGGCGGACCAGCCGGTGGCCGCAACGATCAGGGTCGGGCCGTGGGGAACCTTGGAGTCGCGGACGGGGACGCCGGAGGGGTGGCCGTCCAGGATCTCTATGCAGCTTCCGCCCTGGTTGTCGCTGTAGGAGGACTTGCGCCAGCCGGTCGGAGCAGAAGCGGTCGAGATGGTGCGCTCAGTCATGGTGTCCGTATTCCTTCGCTGTCGCCCGCATCAGGGCGAGGGACTCTTCCAGTGGCAGTGCGTCGCTCAGCGCAAGATCGTAGGCACCCCGCAGCCGTTCGACCAGCGCAGGAGTGTCGTGCACCTTTCCGGTGTTCACGCCCTCGGTATACGCGACCGTGGGTTGGTCCTCGAACCACATCAGCGTCATCATGCCCTGCATGATCGGGTGGGCGCCGAGAGTGAAGGGCAACACGTGCGTTCGTACCCGTTCCGTCTCGGTCACACGCACGATGTGCATGATCTGTCCCGCCATGACCTCGCGGCCGCCGACGGGTCGGCGCAGAACCGCCTCGTCGAGGAGCGCCCACACCACGGGCGTTGTCGGTTGGGAAAGGAGCTGGGAGCGTGCCAGCCGTGTGACGACGAGCCTGTCACACTCCTCCTCACTCCAAGGGGGGAACGCGGTGCGCATCAGGGCGCGGATGTAGCGTTCGGTCTGAAGGATGCCTGGCACAAGTGTGCTGGCGAACTCCCGGATAACGGTGGCCTGTTGTTCGAGTACGCGCGCTGACGCGAAGTGGTCGGCTACCGCCGCGTCTTCCTCCGGCAGGAAGCTGCTCAGCACGTTCCCCGTGTTCAGAGCCTTGTCCAGCCGTCGCGCGTCCTCCTTCGACGGGATGCGGCGTCCCGCCTCGATGTGCGCGATGTGCGAACGGGTCATGACCGCCGCGTCGGCCAACTCCTGTTGGGTCAACCCTGCGGCCAGGCGTTGTTCCTTGAACCAGTCCCCATAGCTGTTGCTCAACGTCGACTCCCGTGTGACGAATGATCTGTCACCAACCAACCCCTGGCGAGCCTAGCCCCACCCGTCCCACTCTGTGAGTGGATCGCTACACAGCGACAGATGGCCAGGTGGCGGCCCCAGGGCGGGCCCATGGTCATCGCCCTTCCACGCAACGGAGTTGACGACGTGCTGCACTGCATCATCCGCACCCTGGAGGCGCTGCTGCGTCTCCTTCGGCCGGTCCCGGAGGCATTCCGCGTACCCCCTCCGCCCGAGGGTGTGACGACCGGGCCGCCGTCGGAGCGCCCGCTGTGGCTCGCGATGTACGGAATCGACGTCAGGCCCTGCCCGGGGTGCGGCCTCGGGCGGATCGTGTGACCGGGCGGATTCCCGGCACGGCGCGCCTGCTGCCGTGGGCCGGCCCGGAGGGCAAGCCCTGCTACGTCCTGGGCGACGGTACGGGGCACGTCTCCCGCGTGGCCGACGACATCGAGAGCGTCCAGCTCGGCATGGCCGCCGAACTGCTGCACCACGCGGCCGACATGCTCGACGACCGCCCGGTGACCGTGATGCAACTCCGTTACGTGGTGGCCCGCATGGCCGAATCGCTGCGCGACGTGCACCGGATCGCGGAGAGCCGGGGTGAACGTCTCGCGGCTCTGAGCGCCGGCACCGGGGGCTGAGCGGGTGACGGCTCTCAGGCGTCGAGCACCGCTGCGACCGCTTCGATCTCCACGAGCTGGTCGTGGTACCCGAGGACCGTGACGCCCAGCAGTGTGCTCGGGGCGTCGTGGTCGCCGAAGCCCTCCCGGACCACGCCCCAGGCGGTCACCAGGTCCTCCTGCCGTGAGGACGCGACGAGCACCCGCGTGCTGATGACGTCCTCCAGCGACGCGCCCGCGTCGGCGAGGGCGGTGCGCATGTTCTCGAATGCCTTCGCCGCCTGGCCCGCGTAGTCGCCCACCGCCGTCGTCGAACCGTCCTCGTCCAGCGGGCACGAACCCGCGAGGAAGATCAGCCGGGCGTCGGCGGGGGCGGTGGCGGCGTAGGCGTACTCGGCCACGTCGGAGAGGGTGGTGGAGCGGATGAGCGTGACGGCGCGGGGCATAGGTTTCCCGACCTTCGAGGAGGGAGCGAGGGCGCTCCATCCTCACAGGGCGCGGCCGTCACCGCCTCATTTTTTACGCCCCGGGGCCAGGGGGCGCGGCCTCTTCAGGGGGCGGTCAGGTGCTACGACCTGCGCCGGCCGCTCAAGGCGCACGCGGTCGGAACCTTCCGTCCGCGACGTCCCCATGGGACTGCCGGCCGTCGAACGTCCCCTGAGATGTCGTACGGCGACGTTAGTCTGAGGATCATGCCGGACGACTCCCCTCTCATACGGAGCCTGCGCGCCGCGGTTTCCGCCGTACCCGCCGATGTGCCCCTGCGGCTGCACCTGGCCCAGCTCCTGTTGGAGGAGGGACGGTCCGATGACGCCGTCGCCGAGGCGGCCGCGGCTCTCCAGCACGCACCGGGCGACGCCCAGGCCCGAGCTCTGATGATCCGGGCGATGGGCGCAGCGCCCCCCTCGCCCGAGCGGCCCCCGGAGTCCGGACAACCACCGTCCCCGCGCGGCGGGTTCGACTGGAAGGCCGCCGCAGAACAGGTCGGGGACGCCGTGCCGCCGCGGTTCGCCGGGACGCCTGCCCGCGCGGACGGGCAGGACGACTCCGCGGATGCCGACGCGTGGGAGGTGGAGGACCCCGGCACCGTGCGACTGGCCGATGTCGGCGGCATGCAGGAGGTGAAGGACCGTCTGGAGGCCGCCTTCCTCGCCCCTCTGCGCAACCCCGAGCTGCGCAAGCTGTACGGCAAGAGCCTTCGTGGCGGGCTGCTCCTGTACGGGCCGCCCGGCTGCGGCAAGACGTTCGTGGCGCGGGCAGTGGCCGGTGAGCTGGGCGCCGCCTTCCTCTCCGTGTCGGTGAACGACGTCCTCGACATGTGGATCGGCAACTCCGAACGCAACATGCACGAGATCTTCGAGACCGCCCGCCGTCAGGCACCCTGCGTGGTCTTCCTGGACGAGCTGGACGCGCTCGGCGCCAAGCGCAGCCGCACCGCGCACAGCGGCATGCGCAACACGGTCAACCAACTGCTCAGCGAGTTGGACGGCATCGATTCGGCAGCGAACGAAGGCGTGTTCGTGCTGGCCGCCACCAATGTGCCCTGGGACGTGGACAACGCCCTGCGCCGCCCCGGACGCCTGGACCGGACGATCCTCGTCCTGCCGCCCGACCGAACCGCCCGCGAGGCGATCCTCCGCCACCACCTGCGGGAGAGGCCCATCGAGAACGTCGACCTGGGCAAGCTGGCCAGGATCACCGACGGCCTGTCCGGTGCGGACCTGGCCCATCTCTGCGAGGCGGCGGCCGAGCGGGCACTGCTGGACTCGGTGCGCACCGGCAACGTACGCATGATCGGCATGAAGGACCTGCTCGCCGCGGCCGAAGACGTGGTTCCGTCCGCGGAACCGTGGTTCGCCTCCGCACGCAACGTGGCGATGTTCGCCAACGAGGGCGGGATGTACGACGACCTGGTGGCCTACCTGAAGAAGAGGCGCAAACTGTGACCGCGACCCTGCACCCCGCCGTGGAGCGGGCCGACCTGCTCATCGACCTGAAGCGGTACGAAGAGGCCAGGGAGCTGCTGGCCCGTAGGCTCGCGGAGGACCCCGAGGACATCCGGGCCTGGGTCAAGCTGGCCTCCAGCCATCTCGGGGACGAGAAGGACGGCGCGAAGGCGCTGGAAGCCACCGAGCGGGCACTGGCCCTGAACGCCGAGGACATCGGGGCCCTCACGATGCACGCCCACGCCCTGCGGGCGTCCGGCCGCTTCCCGGAGACCGAGGGCGTGCTGCGCGACGTGATCCGGCTGGCCCCCGACCACTGGCACGGCTACGCGCTGCTCGCCAACTGGCTCTGGCGCATCGAGCTGGTCCGCTCCGGACAGGCGAACGGCGGCCAGGCGCGGCGCGAGGACGTGGCGGCCGCCCTGAGTGAGTCGGACGCACTCGTCCGGGAGGCGGTTCGGCTGGGCCCCGAGGAGGTGTACCCCTACGAAGTGGCGTTGCTGATCGCCGACATGCTGGGCGACCGGGCCGCGGCGGACCAGTGGGAGCTGGCCATCCTCCGGATCGACCCGCAGCACGAGGACGCCCTGACCCGGCAGGCGAAGAAGGCGGCGGCGGCCCCCGGCGTCATGGCGAAGGAGGCCGCCACCCTCTACGCCGACGCGCTGGCCTCCGCCCCCGGCTCGGAGCTGATGCAGCGCGGTCTGGACGACGCGTCCTACCGCCTGCTGCGCGGCGTGCGCTGGCTGGCTCTGCTCTGCCTGGTCTTCGCAGCCGTGGGTATCGACCTGTTCGCGACGGAGGGAGAGACCCAGCGGGAGCTGCCGCTCGTGCTCGGCCAGCGGCTGTGGGACCTCGTCCCCATGGCCGTCGTCTGGGTCCTGGGCGCACTGCTGCGCTACCGCCGTCTGCGCGCCGGTGTCCAGATCAACCTGCGCTCGATCATCCGGCGCCGCACGTGGCCCCGCATCGTCCTGGGCCAGGCGGCGTGGGCCATGCTCTGCGCGCTGTTGATCACCCAGATACCTTGGACGGAGCGCACGGTTCCGCTCGTTCTGTTCTGGGCCGGCCTGGTGCCGACGGTGGCGACGATGTGGTTCGACCGGAGGAAGACCGGCTGAGCCGGACGGCAGCCCGAGGGGCCCCGGTGACCGCACGGCTTCGCCACCACGCGGCCCCCGGATGCCCGAAGGGCTGTGCGGCGTACACCGCATCGCGGCCGACCGGGGCGAGTGTGTGCGTGCTGCGTCGCGGAGGGCCGGGGCGAGTGTGTGCGTGCTGCGTCGCGGAGGGCCGGCCCCGGTCGTCGAGAAGCCGCGGACTTTGACGTGCAGTCCGGGTTCGTTCAACTGTCCCGTCGGCCTGCCCGCCTGGTGAAGCGCCGTAGCCCCCTTCGGGTGGGCGAGAGGGGTGTGTCCTCGGGGGCGACCTGACCCTGAGCCGCCGGCAGGGCCGGTGCGGGTGCGAGGGCCGGGGCCTGGACTTCCGCGTACTGACTGCCCCGTTCCATCCGGCTTCGGACGGCCTGGGCCATGGCGTGGTGGGACGGTTCCCGCAGCAGGCCCTCCGCGGACAACTTCTCCCACATGTGCCGCAGTTCCTGCCCCCGGGTCGTCACCAGTGTCTCGTCCTGGAGCCGTTGCCAGGCCGCGGTGGCACGGGCCACCTCGGGCAAGGCCCGGTGCAGATCACTGCCGCAGCGGATGCGGGCGACCGTCAGCGCTAGGCCGGTGGAGGTCGTGTAGTCGCCGCGGCGGTAGGCGATGTACGCCTCGATGGCCCTGGCCTCCAGCGACAGCTCGTCCTCCGCGCCCCGGCGCAGTGTCAGGTGTTCCCGCAGTGCGCCGGCGAGGACGAACGCGGCGTGCAGTTCCCCCCGTTGCGCGTGCTGGGTGATCCGCTCCACCCGCGCGAGCGGGGGAAACGCCTTCTCCTCGGCGGCGGTTCGCTCGCGCCCGGGCGGCAGGTCCTCCTCCTCGCCGATGGTCCGGCTGGAGCCGTCGGGATACACCCGGAGCCGCGCCACCTGCCGCACGCTGCGGTCGATGACGGTCGCCGCCACCGGAGTCCCCAGGGTGCGGGCGAACATGGCTATGGCGTCGAGGATCGTCTCGTTGGGCGGGCGTGTGCCGCCCATGTCCAGCAGGTGGCCGTTGACCACCGTCGATCCGTCCTCGGCCACGTAGGCGTCGAGACGGATCAGCGGTGGTGCGCTGAGGACGGGGAGGTTTCCCGTCTCGCGGGGTGTCAGTGAGTGCGGCATCCGCTCAGACTCCGGGTCGGGCCACACCGAGGACGGGCATGGAGGCGGCCGGTGCAGTCGCGCGTCCGGGTTGTGGAACGTGGACCATCTGCTCGCCTCCGAGGTACATGCCCACGTGCGTGGCGTTCAGTCTAGTAGATGATCAGGTCGTCGGGCCGGGCGGATGCCGGGGCGATCCGGGCACATCGCGCAGCACGCGTCCGGCCGGTCGCCCCTGCCCTCAGAGACGTCCGGCTCGGGTCGACGAAGCGGCTCACGTTGTCTGCCACGGGCAGGGCTTTTGCGGCGAGGGCGCCCTGTCGCCGACGGTGACCGCGCCACCGAGGTAGGCGCGACCAAGCCCCGCGCGGCGGTCCCTGCCGTGGGCCTCTCTGTGGGAAAGGTGCAGTGAGGGACGATCGAGTCCGCTGTGTTGCTCCTGCGGAGGACTACGCCTCGAACTCGCCACGCCAGGCGAAGTCCAGCAGGGCGTCCGGCAGGTAGCCGGAGTCGACCTCGATCGGAATGCCGTCGGCCTTCGCAAGGCACGCCACCGCCAGCGGAGCGATGGCCACCACCCCTTCGATGTTCTGGGTGCGGTCTTCGTCGGCTGTCCAGTACTCCTTGTGCCAGCGCAGAGCGTCGTTCAGGGCCTGATTGAAGCCTTCCGTATCGTTGCGCAGGTAGCGATAGAACATCATGATCGGGGGGTACTTCAGCTTGCCCATGGTCTCGGCGTCGAGGATGCGAGCTCCCTCGGGAGCACTCAAGTCCACGGCCCGCACCAAGTGCTGGCTGACGTCGTCACGCCGCAGCCAGAAGCTCTGGAGGGTTGCCACCCAGGAGTAGACGTACTCGTCAAGCTCGCCACCGCAGTCGCGCAGCAACGACATGGGCACCCGCGCCAGCATGTCGAGGCGGGCTGTTTCCCGGCAGATCAGGGCCAGGCAGAAGGCGTTGATCCACGTCCCCGCATTGAGGTAAAGCTGCGGACCAGTGGCGGCGAGCTGTCGATCCTCCTGGCCGATTTTACAGGTGACCGTCTCCTGGTCGGTGTACGCGGCTGCGAAGACCGCCGAGTGCACCTGCATGGTCAACAGCCAGGACTCCCAGGTCTCAACCTTCACCGCATCCGGGTCCCCGACGCAGCGGGTGCGCGCCACGTTCAAGGATGTCGTCAGCGCCGCGCTCCTGGTGCCGTGCGAGCTCGCGATGGTCTGCAACGAAGTGGCCAGAGACCTCTCCATGACGGGAACGACAGCCTCCATCGCGGCCGTCGGATAGCTCTGTCGGGACACGCTCGTGACCACTGATCTCCTCTGTCGAATTCAGATCTTGAAGTACTCGAGAACCGCGCCGGCGTACGAGCCCTTGCCCTCGACGACCTTTCGTTGTCGAGTGCCGGCCTGAGTTCGGCCACCAGCTCGGCATTGGTCCAGACCTTCCCTGTTTCGTCGATCACCGAGAGCGCCGGGCGTGCTTCCATTTCGGCGAGGATTGTCTCCAGGTAGTGTCTGGTGCCCTGCTGCATCATGAGGTCTGCGGCGGCGCCCTTGCCTCTGCGCCAGATGAGACCTGAACCCGGCGCCTTCGCCTCGATGATCACGAGCTTGCCGTCCGGCCGTCGGTACAGCTGGTCGAACATGTTGGCACCGTTCGGTGTTTTTGGCAGAGGCTGCTCCACCGCACCCAGTGACCGTCCGAGCGGTAGTACAGGTCGAACCAGGACTTGTCAGGATTGTTCGCACGTCGAACGAATTCATCCTGTTTGACTTTGATCTCCTCGGCGGTCAGCTGTCGGTCGCCTGGGGAGTGGGTCGGCTGCGCCGCATCATCCGCGCCGTGAGCCGCGCCGTCCAGGCCGCCTGCACCCGGTTCTGTGGGGGTGTGTACCGCCACCCCCGGTCGGTGGCTCATTGCGGCCACCGACGTCGGGGCCGTCCATGTGGGTGCCTGCGCCGGCAGGGCCGCCGCCACGGCCTGTAGCCGAGGGCCCGTCGGTGCGGTCGCTGCCGCGGGGGGTGTTGTCCAGGTGGTTCGTGGGCGTGTTGTCCGGGATTCGGCCGCCGGGGGTGTGGCCGGCTGGCACATATGCGGGCGCATCGTCACCAACCCGGCCAAAATCTCTCAGGTTGTCACCAAGGCGTATGCCGTCACCGATATTGCTCCCGCCACGCGCCCCCGCCCCGACCGGCACCGGCTGCGGTGCCGGGGTTTCTACGCGGGCGTGGTCCGGGGTGTCCGCGTCGAAGTCGGCTTTGCCGGCTTCCTTGCTGACTTCGTCGCTGCGTTGGAGGAGGTTGCCGCCTTCGTCGTAGAGGTTGCCTTCGAGGTCCCAATAGGCGGCGCGGGGGGCGGAGGGGGATTTGACCGTGCCTTCTTCGGTCAGGGCGGCCAGTTCGTCGGGGAGCTTGACCGTGCCCTTCGGAAGGGCGATCACTCCCTCGGGGAGTTCGACCGTGCCGTCCGCGAGCCGGACAGCGCCCTCCGGTATCGCCGCGCGCGCGGGGAGGTCGAGCGTGCCGTCGGGCAGGCGTACTGCCCCTTCGGGGAGGGTGAAGACGTTGTCCGGGAGTGGGGGTATCTCCACGGCGCCCAGGCCCTTGAGACCGGCCATCGCGTCGCCGATCTTCGTCAGGCCGAAGCCCGCGCCCTTGAAGACGTACGTCATCGGGTCCACGAAGCGGCCGACCTTGCCTGCCACGGACAGTGCCTTGGCGGCCAAAGCGGCTTTGCCGCCGCCGGCGACCGCGCCGCCGGTGCCGCCGGTGAAGACGGTGGTGACGACGTTGAAGGTGACCGCGCCAGCTGCCCGGGAGGGGTTGTCGCCCCACTCGTCCCAGGCCACCAGGGCTTTGCCTGTCTCCTTCACCGCAGTGCGGGACTCGCGGAGCCAGGTCGGCAGGTCCTCGTCCTTCGCCGTCCATTACGACGGGAGTAGCCCGCCGGATCGAACCGTGTGTGGCTCCTCGCCCCGCTTGAGCGGTGGGGAGAGGTCCGGAGTCATCATCTCAGCGGTGGCTGTGGACTTACGGAGAGCCGGTGAGCTTGGCCGTCAGAGATTCGATGAACGCGGCAGCCTCGATTTCGGTGATCCGGACATGGTCGATGTCGTTATGCCCGAGGTTGTAGAGCCGCAGGTATTCGGTCGGCTCCCAGCGGAGATTGCGGGTGAAGGCCTCGTCGTACATCCGATCACCATCGACTCGTCGCCGGACGATCCCGCGCGGGCTGTGCCGGGGGTACCCGTCGCTGATTTTCGCGTAGTACGTCATCTCCCCCTCAGCGTCCAGCGCGTCGAGGGTGGCGGGGGCGAGCGTGAGGAAGGGGCTGGCGGAGGCATTGCTCTCCACATCTCGCAACGGGATCATCACGCCGTTGAGGTCAAGGTACTCCTCAAGGTAGTAGCCGCCGCCGCGCTCGTACATGACCAGCAGCGGCTCGTACGGATTCGGCAGATTCGTCAGTAGGTCGCTGCGGGCTTCCTGCAGGGCCGCCCAGCGGACGGCACCGCGGCAGGTGGTCCTGAGAGAGGCGGGGGCGAGCTCCTCCAGGAGTCCCTCCAGCTCGTCGACAACGTCGGGCGGCGTCGTGATCCCGGCGTCAACGTGCTCGGCGATGTCGAAGAACGGCCACGAAGGCTCTGCGTCGTAGGCCTTGGCCCACAGAGCCGCCCGGCGCAGGTACTCACGCATGAGGAGCGCGCGCGAATGGGGATGGCCGAAGGCCGCTGAGTCGTCAGCCCAGTTGATGGCCTGCAGTCGGCCCAACACGATACGCGAAGGCTTGTCGGTCACTTCAGTTTCAGCCCCTTGGCTCGCAGCTCATGGAAAACCTCCTTCACGAAGTCATCGAGATTCGATAAATCGGCAGCAAGTTTTGTTTTTGGCGTCATGGAGGTACGGCAGGCCGGCCCTTATAAGTTGGCTCTCCACGTACTCATGCGTCATGAGGTTCCTGAATTCCTTGACCTGCGCCTTGTTCAGGGTGCCCTTGCGTGCACCGTCCCACAGGTCTGCGATGGGTCGTTCGTCGCGTCAGTCGGTCGCCCTGAAACATAGGGCACGTGTCAGCGAGGAGCACCTCGCAGGGGCGGATTCAGGACCTGTGGGCCCGCAGTGCGAACCAGAGTTCCGTCCGTACGTCCATGTCGTCCAGGTCCGTGTCCAGCAGTGCCGCGCACCGGGCGATGCGCTGGCGGACCGTGTTGCGGTGCACCTTGAGCGCCACCGCCGTGCGGTCCCAGCTTCCGTGCAGGCTCAGCCAGCAGCGCAGGGTCTCGGCCAGGGGCTCGGTGAGGGGGGCCAGCAGGGCGCGGGCGTGGGCCTCGGCGCGGTCGGGCGGGACCAGGGCGGCCAGGCCTCCGGCGCCCGGACGGTGGGTGCTGAGCGGGACGCGGGTCGCCTCCGCGTGGCCCAGGGCCCGGGACGCCTGGGTGTCGGCGTCGGGCAGGGCGGACACCGGGGCGGGTCCGGAGACGCCGAGGGTCCAGCCGGGCTGCGGGGCCACCGCCTCGTGGCGGCCGGGGAGCAGGATCCGTACCGTGTCGCGGTCCACGTCCGACAGGGCCGAGCCCAGCGCCCGGCCGAGGGTCCCGGCGTTCAGCGGGTCGGCCGGGGTGCCGTCGGCGCGGCGGGCGTGGACCACCGTCCAGGCGTCACCGTCGCCCAGCAGCGGGGCCACGTCCTCGGGACCCGCGCCCAGCAGGAGCCGTACGAGCGCGGCCGAGCGGCCCGCCACGTCGGCACCCTGGTGCGGGGCCGTGAGCAGGGAGAGCAGCACGACGGCGATCCCCGCGACGGTGTGGTCCCCGAAGTCCCGGCGCGGTGTCGCCAGAGCGAGGGCCAGCCCCTGACCGCCGCCGAGCGCGTACGCGAACAGATGGGTTCCGTCCCGGGTGTCGGTCGCCGACGAAGGGCTCGGCTTCCGTGCCGGGGAGGGGCCGGCGCCACCGGAAGGCGCGGCGGGCGCTACCAGCCGGGCCAGGCGGGCCAGCGCCGTCCGCACCTCCGGTGCCGGGTGCCCGCCCGCCGCGTGCAGCACCCCGCCGTCGGCCGTGAGGAGTGCGACCCGGCCCTCCAGCTGCACGGCGAGCTGCCGCAGCACGGCGGGGACCGGGTCGGGGCGGGCCGCGGCCGTCGCCAGCGCCTGCTGGGCCCGGGCCACCCGGCGCAGCTCACGGTGCCTGGCCTCCGCCATGAGCCGCCACACCGCTCTGGCGACCGCCGTGAACCGGGTCTCCGGAGGGACTTCCAGGAGGGGCAGGCCGTGCCGGTCGCACGCCTCCACCAGGGCCGCCGGAACCGTGTCGTACACCGGGGTCACCCCGAAGCCGAGCGCCGACGCCCCCGCCTGGACGAGCCGGCCGACGTAGGTGTCCGCGTCCGCCAGCTGCACCCCGGCGGTCAGCAGCAGCTCGCCGCCCAGCAGGTACGGATACGGGTCGGCCATCTCCGAGGTGTGCACCCACAGCAGGTCCGCCCGGCCCGGACCGGCGATCCTGCGCAGCCTCAGTTCCTCCCGTGCCAGCAGCTCGGCCAGGGGGATGGGAGGGGTGGGAGGCACGGCGGGGGAGTCCGGCATGGATGATCCATCTGTTCAGCGGGTCGAGGATGGAGGAAACGTACACTTCAGCGTCGGCTTCCGGCCACCTACCGTCTTCATCACCACACCCGACCCCTGGAGGGCGTCGGGTGACCTCCGAACGGGCGGGCGACCGCCCCGGCACGCGTGTTCCCGCGCCGCCGTCCCCGCCGCATCGCCCGGACGTCCCCGTGGCCCCGCTGCGGGGGTGTGCGGACGCCGTGGAGCGGACGCGGCGGACCGGCTCCGGAACGGGCACCGGTTCGGGCCCGGACCGGACGTGCGGGATCGCGACCGTCTTCCGGGCCGGAGGTCACCCGGCGGGCCCCTGAGCGGAAACGAGACGGAGGAAGGCCCATGGCTGTCGACTACGCGGTGATCGTGGTCTATCTGGCCGGCATGCTCGCCATGGGCTGGTGGGGCATGCGCCGCGCCAGGTCCAAGAGCGAGTTCCTGGTCGCCGGACGGCGGCTCGGCCCCTGGATGTACTCCGGCACCATGGCCGCGATCGTCCTCGGCGGCGCGTCGACGATCGGCGGCGTGGGCCTCGGCTACCAGTACGGGCTCTCCGGTGCCTGGATGGTCTTCACCATCGGCCTCGGTCTGCTCGCCCTGTCCGTCTTCTTCTCCGCCCGCATCGCCCGGCTGAAGGTCTACACCGTCTCCGAGATGCTCGACCTGCGCTACGGCGGGCGGGCCGGGCTCATCTCCGGTGTCGTCATGTGGGCGTACACGCTGATGCTCGCGGTCACCTCGACCATCGCCTACGCCACCATCTTCGACGTCCTGTTCGACGTGAACCGGACCGTCGCGATCATCCTGGGCGGCACCATCGTCGTCGCGTACTCGACGCTCGGCGGCATGTGGTCGATCACGGTCACCGACATGGTGCAGTTCGTCGTCAAGACGATCGGTGTGCTGCTCCTGCTCCTGCCCATCGCCGTCGTCAAGGCCGGCGGCTTCAGCGAGATGAAGGCGAAGCTGCCCACGGAGTACTTCGACCCGCTGGGCATAGGAGGCGAGACGATCTTCACGTACGTCCTGATCTACACCTTCGGCATGCTGATCGGCCAGGACATCTGGCAGCGCGTGTTCACCGCCCGCAGTGACAGCACGGCACGTTGGGGCGGCACCGTCGCCGGTACGTACTGTCTGCTGTACGCGATAGCCGGCGCCGTCATCGGCACCGCGGCCAAGGTGATGTACCCGACGCTGCCCAGCGCCGACGCGGCCTTCGCGACGATCGTCAAGGACGAACTGCCGGTCGGTGTACGCGGACTGGTGCTCGCCGCCGCTCTCGCCGCGGTGATGTCCACCTCCTCCGGCGCGCTGATCGCCTGCGCCACCGTGGCCAACAACGACATCTGGTCGCGGCTGCGGGGCGTGGTCGTCAGGGACGGCGGCGAGGAGCGCGACGAGGTGAAGGGCAACCGGGCCTTCATCCTCATCATGGGCGTCGCCGTCATCGCGATCGCTATCGCGCTCAACAACGTCGTCGAGGCGCTGACCGTCGCCTACAACCTGCTGGTCGGCGGGCTGCTGGTGCCGATCCTCGGCGGTCTGCTCTGGCGCCGGGGAACGGCGGCCGGAGCGCTGGCCGCCGTGGCCGTCGGCGGCGCGTCGGTGATCGGGCTGATGGCGGGCTTCGGGATCCTCGCCAACGAGCCGGTCTACTACGGGCTCCTCGCCTCGCTCGCGGTGTACGTCGTCGTCTCGCTGGCGACGAAGCCCACCGACGCGGCCGTACTGGCCGCCTGGCGCGAGCGGCTCGCCGGACGCGGGGCCGACGATCCGGCCACCCCGGACCCGGACCCGGTCGCGGCCTGATCCGCTGCCCCGGCCCGGTGGGTGGTCCCCACCCGTCCGGACCACCCACCGGGCCACGCTCCAGCCCCCCCAACCGGGCCACGCTCCAGCCACCCACCGGACCACGGTCCGGCCCCTGACAGACTGAATACCGTATGAACGCCCACAAGGCGTGCACGGCTGAACGAAAGGCACCCGCACCCATGAGCAGCAACGAAGCGCCGCGCGGCCCCGTCGACTCCTCCCGCGTCCCGCGGTACGCCGGACCCGCGACGTTCGCCCGGCTGCCACGGCTCGACGAGGTCGGCACCGCCGACGTCGCCGTCGTCGGGGTGCCCTTCGACACCGGCGTCTCCTACCGTCCCGGTGCCCGCTTCGGCGGCAACGCGATCCGGGAGGCCTCCCGCCTCCTGCGCCCCTACAACCCGGCCCAGGACGCCTCGCCCTTCGCCCTCGCCCAGGTCGCCGACGCCGGAGACATCGCCGCGAACCCCTTCGACATCGGCGAGGCCGTCGAGACCATCGAAGCCGCCGCCGACGATCTGCTCTCCACCGGCGCCCGGCTGATGACCCTCGGCGGCGACCACACCATCGCGCTGCCCCTGCTGCGCTCCGTCGCCAAGAAGCACGGCCCCGTCGCCCTGCTCCACTTCGACGCCCACCTGGACACCTGGGACACCTACTTCGGCGCCGAGTACACCCACGGCACCCCGTTCCGCCGCGCCGTCGAGGAGGGCATCCTCGACACGGAGGCGCTGTCCCACGTCGGCACCCGCGGCCCGCTGTACGGCAAGCAGGACCTCACCGACGACGCCAAGATGGGCTTCGGCATCGTCACCTCCGCCGACGTCATGCGGCGCGGCGTCGACGAGATCACCGACCAGCTGCGGCAGCGCATCGGCGACCGGCCGCTCTACATCTCCATCGACATCGACGTGCTCGACCCGGCCCACGCCCCCGGCACCGGCACCCCCGAGGCGGGTGGCCTCACCTCGCGCGAGCTCCTGGAGATCGTGCGCGGGCTCTCCTCCTGCCACCTCGTCTCGGCCGACCTCGTCGAGGTGGCCCCGGCGTACGATCACGCGGAGATCACCTCCGTCGCCGCCTCCCACACGGCGTACGAGCTGACGACGATCATGTCCCGCCAGATCGCGGAGGGCCGCACCAAGTGAGCCACGACCACGACGACCGGCCGCAGCTCACCGCCGCGCAGGCCGAGGCGGTGCTCAACCCGCCGCCCGGCCGCAACGGCGGCGACCTGGTCGTCGAGACCCTCCAGGGCCTCGGCGCCACCACCGTGTTCGGGCTGCCCGGCCAGCACGCCCTCGGCATGTTCGACGCGCTGCGCCGCTCCTCCCTCTCGTACGTCGGGCTGCGCGTCGAGAACAACGCGGGCTTCGCCGCCGACGCCTACGGCCGGATCACCGGAGAGGTGGCGCCCCTGCTCCTCTCCACCGGCCCCGGCGCCCTCACCTCCCTGGCCGCCCTCCAGGAGGCCGCCGCCGCGTCGGCGCCCGTCCTGGCGATCTCCAGCCAGATCCCCACCGCCGGGCTCGGCGGCGGGCGCCACGGCTACCTGCACGAACTCCGCGACCAGAAGGCGTCCTTCCGCGACATCGTGAAGTCGGTGCACACCGTGCGTACGGCCTCGCAGATCCCGTCCGCGATCGCTGCCGCCTGGGAGTCCGCGCTGACGGCCCCGCACGGCCCGGTCTGGGTGGAGATCCCGCAGGACGTGCTGCTCGCCGAGACGGTCCTGCCCGTCGTCAGCGCGCTCGACGCCACCCCGCGCGAGCTGTACCCGCGCCCCGAACTGACCCTCGCGGCCGCCCACCTGCTGTCGAACGCCGAGCGTCCCGTGATCATCGCGGGCGGCGGAGTCGTACGCTCCGACGCGGCCGGCAAGCTCCTCGCGCTCGCCGAGAAGATCGACGCCCCCGTCGTCAGCACCTTCGGCGGCAAGGGCGCCTTCCCCTGGGAGCACCCGCTCTCGCTCCGCTCCTGGCTGGAGGACCGGCACACCACCGACTTCCTGGAGTCCGCGGACGTGCTGCTGGTCGTCGGTTCCGGGCTCGGCGAGCTCTCCTCGAACTACCACACGTTCGCCCCGCGCGGCCGGGTCGTCCAGATCGAGGCCGACGCCGGGAAGCTGGAGTCCAACCACCCCGCGCTCGGCATCCACTCCGACGCCCGTGAGGCGCTCGCCGACCTGCTGGACGCGGTGGAGCCCCGCGAGGACGCCACGGCGGCCGGACGGGTACGCGAACTCCTGGAGCGGGTCCACGACCGCATCGCGGCGCAGGACCTCACCCTGGAGCAGCGGGTACTGGCCTCGGTGCGCGAGGCCCTGCCCGACACGTCGCCCAGCTTCTGGGACATGACGATCCTGGCCTACTGGGCCTGGTCCGCCTTCGACGCCCGGCACCCGAACACCATGCACTCGGCGCAGGGCGCGGGCGGCCTGGGGTACGGCTTCCCCGCCGCGATCGGCGCCGCCGCGGCCGACCGGACCAGGCCGGTGCTCGCGGTCTCCGGCGACGGCGGCGCGATGTACTCGATCGCCGAGCTCGCCACCGCGCGGCAGTACGACCTGCCCGTCACCTGGCTGATCGTCGACGACGGGGGCTACGGCATCCTGCGGGAGTACATGACCGGCGCGTTCGGCGAGGCCACGGCGACCGAGCTGTCCCGCCCCGACTTCGTCGCCCTCGCCGAGTCGTTCGGCGTCCCCGCCGTCCGTACGAGCCCGGAGTCCCTGGCCGCCGACCTCGGCAAGGCCCTCACGTCCCCGGGCCCGTCGGTGGTCGTGCTCCCCGCGCTGCTGAAGATGTTCGAGCCGACGCACCTCTGAGCCGACATACCTCTGAGCCGACGCACCCCTGAGGCCGGTGCCGCGGCTCACCTCCGGGCCGGGGGCCTCCGCGCACCGGCCCGGCGCACTTCCGAGCCGGGGCCGCGGCTCGCCTCCGGGCCAGCCCCGGCCCCGGTTCCACCCACCCCCGAGCTATGGCGTCGGTCACTCCGCCCGGCCCCCAGGCCTTGCCCCCGGGGCCGTGGGGGAGGCGGCGTACCCGTGTGTGCCCCAGGCCATAGGTCGTTCTGTCCGTTTATGCGCATCATTCACCGGTGCCCCGCAGGGCGCGCCCACCAGATGCGACCGTGCGGAGGACGGCATGACCCACCAGCGGATGTCCCGGTACCCCCGGGCCGCGCTCTGTGCTGCCCTGATCGGCGGCGTACTCGCCCCCGCGACCGCGGCGGCGGCCCGGCCTCCCGCCGTCTCCTGCGCCTCGGGCAAGCCCGGTCTCGCCGCGAAGCTGTCCAAGGACATCACCGCCGCCCTCGAGGGGCACAGCTCCACCACCGCCCTGGCGGTCCAGGACCACCGGACCGGTACGAGCTGCACCCTGCGGCCCACCCAGCAGGTCGACTCGGCGAGCGTGGTCAAGGTGACGGTCCTCGCCGCACTGCTGTGGGACGCGCAGAAGACGAAGCGGCCGCTCACGCAGCACGAGACCGAACTCTCCACCGCCATGATCACCACGTCGGACAACGACGCGACCAGCGAACTGTGGGCCCAGCTCGGCCCCGCGAAGATCAAGGCGTTCCTCAAGGCGGCCGGGATGACCCGTACCGCACCGGGCACCAAGGGCGCGTGGGGGCTCACCCAGATCACCGCCCAGGACGAGGAGCGCCTGCTGATGCTGGTGACGGCCCGGAACAAGGTCCTCGACGACAGCTCGCGGACGTTCGTCCTGGACCGGATGCGCAAGGTCGTGCCGGACCAGCGCTGGGGCGTCCCGGCCGGTGCCCCGGGCGACGCGACGGTACAGCTCAAGAACGGCTGGCTGGAACGGTCCACCCACGGCTGGCGGGTGCACAGCGTCGGCGCCTTCAGCGGCAAGGGCCACGACTACGCGATCACCGTCCTCACCCAGGACAACAAGACGATGGACGACGGCGTCGACACGATCCAGGCCGTCTCCCGGGCCGTCCACAAGGACCTCGGTCCCACCGCCGGATAGGGGCCGGGCAGCCCGGATCCGGCTCCGGGGGCCGGTGTCGGTGGGCCCGGTTATGTTGCGGGGGGATGAAATCCGACGCTGTCCGCGTTGGACACTTCCGGCGCATCAGGGACGATCGGGAGGCACGAGTGGCGACGGCGGAGCAGGGCTGGGCCGGACGGTTGTGCGGGTACGCATGGCGCTACCGGCGCAACGTCGTGCTGGCGCTCGGGTCGTCGCTCGCCGGGATGGCCGTGCTGGCCCTCGTCCCGCTGATCACCAAGGTGATCATCGACGACGTCGTCGGCAGCCACACCCGCTCCCTCGGCGTCTGGACCGGCCTGCTCGTCGTGGCCGCCGTCCTCGTCTACGTCACCACCTTCGTCCGCCGCTACTACGGCGGACGGCTCGCGCTGGACGTCCAGCACGACCTGCGCACGGAGATGTACGACACCCTCACCGGGCTCGACGGGAAGCGGCAGGACGAGCTCTCCACCGGGCAGATCGTGGGCAGGGCCACCAGTGACCTGCAACTGATCCAGGGCCTCCTCTTCATGCTCCCGATGACCATCGGGAACATCCTGCTCTTCTTCATCTCCCTGGCGATCATGGCGTGGCTCTCGCTGCCCCTGACCCTCGTCGCCCTGGCCGTCGCCCCCGCCCTCTGGTTCATCGCCCGGCGCTCCAAGGCCCGCCTGTTCCCCGCCACCTGGTACGCCCAGAGCCAGGCCGCCGCCGTCGCCGGAGTGGTCGACGGCGCCGTCTCCGGGGTCCGGGTCGTCAAGGGGTTCGGCCAGGAGGAGCAGGAGACCGGCAAGCTCCGCGAGGTCGGCCGCAAGCTCTTCGCGGGCCGCCTGCGCACCATCCGGCTGAACTCCCGCTACACCCCGGCGCTCCAGGCCGTCCCCGCGCTCGGCCAGGTCGCGATGCTGGCCCTCGGCGGCTGGCTCGCCACCCGGGGCGAGATCACGCTCGGCACGTTCGTCGCCTTCTCCACCTACCTCGCCCAGCTCGTCGGCCCGGTCCGGATGCTCGCCATGGTCCTGACCGTCGGTCAGCAGGCCAGGGCCGGTGTGGAGCGCGTCCTGGAGCTGATCGACACCGAGCCGTCCATGACGGACGGCACCCTGACGCTCCCGGCCGACGCCCCCGCGAGCGTCGAGTTCGACGACGTCCGCTTCGGCTACGACGACGGACGCCCGGTCCTGGACGGCTTCACCCTGACCATCGAGCCGGGCGAGACGGTGGCCGTGGTCGGCGCCTCCGGCAGCGGCAAGTCCACGGTCTCGCTCCTGCTGCCCCGCTTCTACGACGTGTCGCACGGCGCCGTCCTGGTCGGCGGCCACGACGTCCGCGAGCTGACCCAGGACTCGCTGCGGGCCGCCATCGGACTCGTACCGGAGGACAGCTTCCTCTTCTCCGAATCCATCGGTGCCAACATCGCGTACGGACACCCGGACGCGACCCAGGAGGAGATCGAGCGGGCCGCACGGGCCGCCCAGGCGCACGGCTTCATCTCCGACCTGCCCCAGGGGTACGCCACCAAGGTCGGCGAGCACGGGCTCACCCTCTCCGGCGGCCAGCGCCAGCGCGTCGCGCTCGCCCGCGCCATCCTCACCGACCCGCGCCTGCTGCTCCTCGACGACGCCACCTCGGCCGTCGACGCCAGGGTCGAGCACGAGATCCACGAGGTGCTGGCGCGGGTCATGGAGGGCCGCACGACCCTGCTGATAGCCCACCGCCGCTCCACGCTCGGCCTCGCCGACCGCATCGCCGTCCTCGACCAGGGGCGGCTCGCCGACATCGGCACGCACACGGAGCTGGAGCGCCGCTCCCCGCTCTACCGCCGGCTCCTCACCGACCCGGACGAGCTGGGCGGCACCTCCCCCGGACACCGGCCGGCGGCCGTCACGGCCCCCGAGGACGACCGCGCGTTCCAGGAGGAGCTGGAGGCCGACTTCGACGCCGAGAGGGGAATCACCCCCGGGCTGTGGATCCGCAAGGAGGAGCAGCGCGACGCGGCGGCCGCCGGCATGCCGGCCACCCCCGAGCTGCTGGCCCAGGTCGCCGCGCTGCCGCCCGCCACCGACGTCCCCGGCGTCGACGAGGCGAGCGCGGTGCGCCCGGAGAAGTCGTACGGCCTGCGCAGGCTGCTGCACGGCTTCGGAGCCGCGCTGCTGGTGAGCCTGGCGCTCGTCGCCGTCGACGCAGGCATGGGCCTGCTCCTGCCGGTGCTGATCAGGCACGGCATCGACGACGGTGTCACGAAGATGGCGCTCGGCGCGGTCTGGGCGGCGGCGGGACTCGGACTGATCGCCGTGCTCGTGCAGTGGGCGGCCCAGATCGGTGAGACCCGGATGACGGGCCGCACCGGTGAGCGCGTGCTCTACTCCCTGCGGCTCAAGATCTTCGCGCAGCTCCAGCGGCTCGGCCTCGACTACTACGAGCGCGAGCTGACCGGCCGCATCATGACCCGGATGACGACGGACGTCGACGCCCTGTCCACGTTCCTCCAGACCGGCCTGGTCACCGCCTTCGTCTCCCTCGTCACCTTCTTCGGCATCACGGTCGTGCTGCTCGTCCTCGACATCCAGCTGGCCCTGGTCGTCTTCGCGACACTGCCGGTCCTGGTCGTCGGCACGTTCTACTTCCGCCGCAAGAGCGTCAAGGCGTACGAGCTCGCCCGTGAGCGCATCAGCGTCGTGAACGCCGACCTCCAGGAGTCCGTCTCCGGGCTGCGGATCGTCCAGGCCTTCCGGCGTGAGCGCGACGGCGCCGAGCGGTTCGCGGCGCGCAGCGACCACTACCGTCAGGCCCGGGTGCGCGGCCAGTGGCTGATCTCCGTCTACTTCCCGTTCGTGCAGCTGCTGGCCTCGGTCGCGGCGGCCGCCGTGCTGATCGTCGGCGCGGGCCGCGTCGACAACGGCACGCTGACCACCGGTGCGCTGGTCGCCTACCTCCTCTACATCGACCTGTTCTTCGCCCCCGTGCAGCAGCTGTCCCAGGTCTTCGACGGCTACCAGCAGGCCAGCGTCTCCCTCGGCCGGATCCAGGAACTCCTGCGGGAGCCGACCTCCACGGCCGACCACGACGAGCCGCTGGAGGTGGACTCGCTGCGCGGCGAGATCGCGTTCGAGGACGTGTCCTTCGCCTACACGGGCGAGGAGGAGGCCCTCAGCGGCATCGACCTGCGGATCCCGGCGGGCCAGACGGTGGCCTTCGTCGGCGAGACGGGGGCGGGCAAGTCCACGCTGGTCAAGCTCGTCGCCCGCTTCTACGACCCGACGAGCGGACGGGTCACGGCGGACGGCACGGACCTGCGACGGCTCGACAGGACGGCGTACCGGCACCGGCTCGGCGTCGTGCCCCAGGAGGCCTACCTCTTCGCGGGCACGGTCCGCGACGCCATCGCCTACGGCCTCCCGGAGGCGACCGACGCGCAGGTGGAGGCGGCGGCCCGCGCGGTCGGCGCCCACGACATGATCGCGACACTGGAGGACGGCTACCTCCACGAGGTGGCCGAACGCGGCCGCAACCTCTCGGCGGGCCAGCGCCAGCTGATCGCGCTCGCCCGCGCCGAGCTCGTCGACCCCGACGTCCTGCTGCTCGACGAGGCGACCGCCTCCCTCGACCTCGCCAGCGAGGCCCTGGTCAACCAGGCCACCGACCGGCTGGCCGGCCGGCGCACCACCCTGGTCGTCGCCCACCGGCTGACCACGGCCGCCCGCGCCGACCGGGTCGTGGTGATGGACCGGGGCAGGGTCGCCGAGGACGGCACGCACGACGAACTGCTGGCCAGGCAAGGCGCCTACGCGCGGCTCTGGCGCACCTTCATAGGAGAGGACATGGGCGAGGACACCCCGGCAGGCGTATGACGCCCGCCGGCCGGCGGCCGCCCGTACGTCCCCGCCGCCCGGAACCCGACAGCCCCCTCCTCGCGTCGTACACCCGTACGCGCGCCTGATGGAGGCCACGGTGTTCGATGAAGCGGGCGGGGTGGACGGGGTGAACGGTGTGGCGAGACCGCTGAGGTCGTCGGGGCGGCGGGAGCGGGGCGGCCCGGCCGGGCCGCCGGCGGGCCGTCGGCCGGGGGCGGCGCTCCTCATCCTCCCGCTGCTCTGCGCACTCGGCCTGGTGCTGGGCCCCACCGGGACGGCGCCGGTGCACGCCGCGTCGGCGTGCACCGGGCGGCTGGTCAAGACGGTGACGTTCGCCACCGGCTCGCTGCGTGTCTACAAGAGCCGCGCGTACGCGTGCGCCGTCACCGTCGCGGGGAAGCCGGGCGCGCGCCGGGCGATGCGGGTGTCGCTCCAGCCCCGGGGAGGCCGGGCGGTCGTCGACAGCGGGACGTTCACCCAGTTCGCCGGCCCGGTCACGGTCCACGCGCTGAACCGCTGTGTCCGCGCCTCGGGTTCCGTCGGGGGCTCCTCCGGCTCAACGGGATGGATCCTGTGCTGACGTGCGGGTGGGGTCTGGCGTGACGCGTGTTACCCCGCTAGGTTCACGGCGACTGTCGTGAATCAAGGGGAGGGTGCATGCGCAAGGTGCTCAGGGGCGTTCTGTCGCTCGCGGTGCTCATAGGCACGGTGAGTGCGACCGGAGCCTCGGCCGGGGCGGCCACCGCCGCGGAACCGGCCGCGAAGCAGAGCAGCGGCTCCACCAGCAGCAGCGAGGACATCAAGGACCGCATCCTGGCCATCCCGGGGATGAGCCTGATCGAGGAGAAGCCGTATCCCGGGTACCGCTTCTTCGTCCTCAACTACACCCAGCCCGTGGACCACAAGCACCCGTCCAAGGGCACCTTCCAGCAGCGCATCACCCTGCTGCACAAGGACACCAGCCGGCCCACGGTCTTCTTCACGAGCGGCTACAACGTCTCGACCAACCCCAGCCGCAGCGAGCCGACGCAGATCATCGACGGCAACCAGGTGTCGCTGGAGTACCGGTTCTTCACCCCGTCCCGCCCGGCGCCCGCCGACTGGTCGAAGCTGGACATCTGGCAGGCCGCCAGCGACCAGCACCGGGTCTTCACGGCGCTGAAGAAGATCTACTCCGAGAACTGGCTCACCACCGGCGGTTCCAAGGGCGGCATGACCGCCACCTACTTCGAGCGCTTCTACCCGAAGGACATGGACGGCGTCGTCGCCTACGTCGCCCCCAACGACGTGGTGAACGACGAGGACTCGGCGTACGACCGCTTCTTCGCACGGGTGGGCACCAAGGAGTGCCGCGACCGGCTGAACGGCGTGCAGCGCGAGGCCCTCGTGCGCCGCGCGCCGCTGGAGAAGAAGTTCAAGGCGTACGCCGCCGAGAACGGGCTGACCTTCACCACCGTCGGCACGCTCGACAAGGCGTACGAGGCCGTTGTCATGGACTACGTGTGGGCGTTCTGGCAGTACAGCCTCCTCGCCGACTGCGACTCCATCCCGGCCGACGCCCCCAAGGCCACCGACCAGGAGATCTGGGACTCCGTCGACGGCATCTCGGGCTTCTCCGCCTACGCGGACCAGGGCCTGGAGACCTACACGCCGTACTACTACCAGGCAGGCACCCAGCTCGGCTCGCCGGACATCAAGCAGCCCTGGCTCGGCAACCTGAGCCGCTACGGCTACCAGCCGCCGCGCACCTTCGTGCCGCGCTCCATCCCGATGAAGTTCCAGCCCTCCGCCATGCGTGACATCGACAGCTGGGTGAAGAACAACGCCCGGCAGATGCTGTACGTCTACGGCGAGAACGACCCCTGGGGCGCCGAGCCCTTCCGCCTCGGCAAGGGCGCCCGCGACAGCTACGTCTACACCGTGCCGGGCGGCAACCACGGCTCCAAGGTCGCCGGCCTCGTCGCCGACGAGAAGGCCAAGGCCACCGCGGCCATCCTGCGCTGGGCCGGGGTCGCGCCCGCGGCCGTCGAGGCCGATCCGGCGAAGGCGAAGCCCCTGGCGAAGTTCGACGCCCGCCTGGACGTGCGGGACGCCGAACTCCAGCGGAACCGGGGCACCCTGAGGCCGTAACACCGGCGGGGACTCCGCCGGGCGGGCCGCGGCCACCGGGTGCTGGACACACCCGGCGGCCGCGGCCCACCGGCGTGTCCGGGCGCGGGCGCACGTACGGACGGCGTTCCGGGTCGCGACCGCCCCGTGTGAGGGGGCATGTCCCCCCCTGCCCCCGCGCACGTACGGATCCGCCCCGGCGGGGCGCAGGGCCTGCCCGGCCACCGCGAGCGGGTCCCGGACTCCGTCACCGGCTGACCCGGCCCGCCGCCGCGTCCCCACGGGCGTGCGCCCGGCGTGGCCCGCGGGAGCGGTCACACGCCAGGCGCACGGCCTTCAGCTCAGGGGCGCTTACGCCGGGGGAGCCGCGGAGGCCCGGTAGGACAGTCCGTAGCCGACGGGGTACAGCGCCTGCGCGGGCGCGTCCGCGCGCTGCACCGGGACCGGCAGCCTGCCCTCCGGCCGGGCCCGCCCCGCGATCACCCGTGCGGCGGCCCGCAGTTCGACGTCCGTCCAGGAGTACGCGGCGAGGCTCGCGGCGTAGCCCGTACCGGCCAGCTGGGCGATGTCGTACGGGTTGCGGACCGCGAGCGTGATCACCGGGACGCCGGTCGCCGCCAGCGCGCCGACGAGGGTGCGCTGGGAACTGGTCGCCGTGACGTTGTACGTGCCGACGACCACCGCGTCCCTGCCCGCCGCCGCCGCGACCGCCTCGGCGATCTTCGCCTGGGTGGGCGCCGTGCCGGTGGACAGCGCGGTCGCCGCGTATCCCAGCTCCTCGAAGGCGGCGGCGAGCGTCGTGGTCGGGGGCCCGGTCGTACCGGAGGGGGAGGCCGGATCGGCCCCCACCACCAGGAGGTTCCGGTGGGACCGGCGGGAAAGAGGGAGCAGCGAACCGGTGTTGGCCAGCAGGGTGGTCGTCCGCTCGGCGATCCGGTCGGCCGCGGCGAGGTGCGAGGGGACGCCGACGGTGCGGTCGACGCCGCGGTGGGTGACGTACGGGTCGCGGAACAGCCCGAGCCGCATCTTCAGCCGCAGGATGCGCAGGATCGATTCCTCGATGCGGGCCTCGCTGATCTCGCCGCCCTTCACGGCGTTCAGGACGGCGTTCCAGGCGACCTTCAGGTCCGGCGGGTTGAGCAGCTGGTCGACGCCCGCCAGCAGCGCGAGGACGGGAACGCGCTCGTCGCCGTACTTCGTGCGGACGCCCTCCATCCCGAGGGCGTCGGTGACCACGACCCCGTCGTAGCCCAGTTCCTCGCGCAGGATGCCGGTGAGGATCGGGCGGGACAGGGTGGCGGGGTCCTCCGACGGGTCCAGGGCGGGGACCACGATGTGCGCCGTCATGATCGAGTCGATGCCGGCGGCGACGGCCGCGCGGAACGGCGGGGCGTCCAGCTCGGCCCACTGCTCCCGGGTGTGACGGATGACGGGGAGACCGGTGTGGCTGTCGGTGCTGGTGTCGCCGTGACCCGGGAAGTGCTTGGCGGTGGAGGCGATCCCGGAGCTCTGGTACCCCTTCAGCTGCGCGGTGACCATCCCCGCGACCGCGTCGGGGTCGGAGCCGAAGGAGCG
This sequence comes from Streptomyces sp. NPDC058008, assembly GCF_042886395.1. Taxonomy (NCBI): domain Bacteria; kingdom Bacillati; phylum Actinomycetota; class Actinomycetes; order Kitasatosporales; family Streptomycetaceae; genus Streptomyces; species Streptomyces sp. NPDC058008. Next base: position 302,483 of record NZ_JBHVQX010000001.1, read on the forward strand.
CACGCCGATGACGGGGTTGGCCGGGTTGACGTTGACGTCCGCGTCCGGCGCGTAGTTCTGGTTGATGCCCAGGGCCGCGAGTTCGGCCCCCGCGATCCGGCCCGCCGTACGGGCGTCGGCGCGCGAGCCGCCGGCACCCAGTGCCATCGCGCCCGGCAGCAGCGTCGCGGGTTCACCGACACGGCACACGATGCCGTGCTCCTGGTCGGTGGAGACCAGCAGCGGCAGCGGGGTGGGCCCGGAGAGCCCCGCGCGCTGGATGCCGTTGGAGAGGTCGGCGATCTGGTGCGGGTCGCGGGTGTTGTGCGCCCACGCGAAGTAGATGATGCCGCCGACGTGGTACGTGGAGATCAGCTCGGCGGCGTTGCGGACCCCGATCTCGTCGAGGTTGGCGTCGATGTCCGCCTGGTCGGGCGAGGTGGCGGAGTGCCCGTACACCCGCATCACGAAGAGCTGGCCGACCTTCTCCTCCAGGCTCATCCGGGCGATGAGCCGCCGGAGACGGCTGTCCGTGGAGGTGCCGGACGCGGACACGCGCGGGGCTGCCTGCGCGGCGCCGGGAAGCGCGGTGACGCCGGCCGCCGCGGCCGCGGCGGTCGCTGCGGTGGCGGTGAGGAGGGTGCGTCTGGAGGTGCGGTAGTGCACGTGAGCCCCTTCCGGTGCTGAAAGAAACTTCCAAGAAGGTACGGATATATGGAAAGTAACTACCAGTCAAGGGGGCGGCCCGGGAAGGGGTGGGACTCGCGGAGGGGTGGGCGGCGTGCGTGACCTGTCGCCTTCGTCCCCGTAGTTCCCGTCGTGAGGGGCGTGCCGGATCACGCGTACCGGGTCGGGGCGCACGCGTGCCGCGTCGGGGCGGGCGGGTCCCGGCGGACGGGCCGCGTGTGTCGCGTGAGCCGGGCGGGGTGTGCGCGCCGTGGCTGTTCACGCCTGCCCGGGGCCTCCGCGCCGGGACCGGTCGGGCGCGTCGTGCGGGGCGTCGTGGCGAGGTGCGCGTCCGCCGGTGGGCGGCGTCAGGAGAGGCCGGCCGCGGGGCCGTGGCCGCGCAGCACCGACACCGCCGCGATGATCGCGGGCCGCCGCGCCGCCTCCGTGCGCCACAGCGCGTACAGCCGCCGCACCGGTACAGGGTCCAGCCGTACGGCCACCACGCCCGGCGGCAGCGGGCCCCGGCCCAGCCGAGGGATCATCGCCACGCCGAGCCCGGCCGCGACCAGGGCCAGCTGGGTGTGGTTCTCCTCGGCCCGGTGGCGGATGTCCGGCTCGTACCCCGCCGCCCGCAGCGTCCGTACGAGCCAGTCGTGGCACACCGTGCCGGGCGGCTGGCACACCCACCGCTCCCCGGCCAGTTCCTCCCGCCGCACCGCCTCACGGCCCGCGAGCGGATGCCCCTCCGGCACCAGCAGATCGCACCGGTCGTCACCGAGCACCGCCTGCGCGACGCCCTCCGGTGCGGGCAGCGGGCTGATGTCCCAGTCGTGGGCGACCGCGAGATCGATCACGCCCTTGGCGACCAGGTCGACCGAGAGGTGCGGATCGACCTCGCTGAGCCGCGCGTCCAGCGCCGGGTGCTCACGCGCCAGCTCCGCGAGCACCCCCGGCAGCAGCCCGCGTGCCGCGGAGGCGAACGCGGCGACGGACAGCCGTCCCGTCGGCTGCCCCCTGCGCTGCTCAAGGGTCGTCTCGGCCTGTTCCACGATCGCCAGCAACTGCTGGGCGGTGGCGGCCAGATGGAGCGCCTCCTCGGTGAGCGCCACTCCGCGCCCGCGCCGCTCCAGCAGCGTCGTACGCGTCTCGCGCTCCAGCTTGGTGATCTGCTGGGAGACCGCGGAGGCGGTGTAGCCGAGGGCGGCGGCGGCACCCGCCACGGAGCCGTGGACGGACACGGCGTGCAGGGCGCGCAGCCGGGACAGGTCGAGCACCGGGACCTCCGGGCGAGCGGGAAGCATAAGCGGTACTCAATCCAATCATGAAGGAATCCGCGCTGGTGCTACACGGTCCGCGCGGCGGATGCTCGGACCATGCGTCCCCTCCACATCGCCCTGGCCGCGCTGGTCGCCGCCGTCTGGGGTGTGAACTTCGTCGTCGTCGAGCTGGGTCTCGCCCACTTCCCGCCCCTGCTCTTCTCCGCCCTGCGCTTCCTCGTCGCCGCGCTGCCCGCCGTGTTCTTCGTCGGCCGCCCCACGGTGGCGTGGAGGTGGATCATCGGTGTGGGTCTCGTCCTGGGAGTGGCCAAGTTCGGGCTGCTCTTCATCGGGATGGACCGGGGGATGCCCGCCGGGCTGTCCTCCCTCGTCCTCCAGGCCCAGGCCGTCTTCACCGCCCTGTTCGCGGCCCTGGTCCTGTCCGAACGGCCCGGCGGGAAACGCCTCCTGGGGATGGGCGTCGCACTCGCCGGCATCGGGGTCGCCGCCGTCGACGAGGGGGCGAGCGGGCCGGTTCTCGCCTTCGTCCTGGTGATCCTGGCCGCCGCCTGCTGGGGGGCGTCCAACGTGATCACCCGCAAGGCGGCGCCGCCGGACTCCCTCAACTTCATGGTGTGGGTCTCGACCGTCCCGGTCGTACCGCTGCTCGTCCTCTCCCTGCTCTTCGAGGGCTGGGACCGCGACGCCGAGGCCCTCGCCGCGCTCGACTGGACCGGCGCCGGAACCGTCGTCTACGTCGCCTGGATCTCCACCGTCTTCGGGTTCGGGGCCTGGGGCTTCCTGCTCCGGCACCATCCGGCCTCGTCCGTGGCCCCGTTCACCCTGCTCGTGCCCGTCTTCGGGATGTCCTCGGCCGCGCTCCTCCTCGGCGAGTCCGTCAGCCCCCTGCGGTGGTGCGCCGCCGCGCTGCTGGTCGGCGGGGTGGCCCTGACCTCCCTGACCGGGCCCCGCCCCGCCGTCACCGTCCCGCAGCCGGAGGCCCGGGAGGCGAGGGTCTGACCCGCGGCCCCCTGAGCCGTCGGACGTGTCGCGGGTGTGGACCGGGGGTTCGCGTGGCGCACCGACGACCTGCCCGCCAGGGCGGGGTGTGCGTCGCGATCCGAGCCCCCGGAGCGGCCCGGTCCGCCGGCTGCCGGAAGCTGCCGCCCACGTTCCGGCGCCGGGGGCTCCGCTGCCCTGGTCCGCGGCGCCGGTACCCGCCGGTCGGTCCCACCGGCCCCTACTGCTTGGGCGCGCCGAGCCTCAGCAGGTGTTCCCTGCCTGCCGCCAGCAGCTCCGGCAGGTCCGCGGCTCCGGGGTGCCACCGCTTCTCGTACTCCCAGCAGACCCAGCCGTCGGCGGCCGGTGTGTCCAGGCACTCCTTCAGCGGCAGTGTCCCTGCCCCGAGGGGCAGCGGGGCGATCTCCTCGGCGGAGGCGATGTCCTTGACCTGTACGTATCCCAGGTGCGGGGCCAGTACCGCATGGCTCGCGGCGGGCTCCTCGCCCGCCAGCCAGGTGTGCATGACGTCCCAGATCGCGCCGATCTGCCCGTGCCCGACCGTTCCCACCACCCGCGCCACGTCGGCTCCGGCCCGGTGCGAGTCATGGGTCTCCAGGAGGATGCGTACCCCCAGGTCGGCGGCGTGCGGGGCCGCGGCCCCCAGCCGCCGCGCGGCGACCGCGTCGGCCTCGGCGGGGTCCTGGTCGCCGCCGCCCGGGAACACCCGGACGTTGGCCGCGCCCAGGTCGCGCGCCAGTTCCACCAGCTCGGCCAGCGCGGCGATCACCTCGTCGTCCTCACCCTCGGCGGCGACCCGGACATACCCGGCGACGGTCAGGATCTCGACGCCCCCGCGCTTGAACTCCTCGGCGACGGCCGCCCGTTCGAGCGCGGTGAGGCCGGGGTGCACCGGTTCCTCCGGGTGGGCGCGCAGCTCGACCCCCTGGTAGCCGTTGCCTGCGGCGAGCCGCACCACGTCCGCCACGGGCATACCCGGAACGCCGAGGGTCGAGAAAGCGAGCTTCACGTTCTGTGTCCTTCCGCTGGGAGCCGGCGCGGGAACGGCCCGGCACTCACCCGGCTCCTGCCCTCAGGAACCGGCCGTCACTCCCGCGCGGCGCCCGGCGTACGGTTCCTCAGCCCGTGCCCCGCAGCAGCCGGTCCAGGCTGCCGAGCAGCTGGAGGGCGTCCTCGCGCCGTTCGCCCTCCAGCCCCCGACCGCCGGTGCCCGCCGCGTGCGGAGCCAGCACCCGCAGCGCCGCCGCCGCCTGCCGGGCGAACATCGCCAGCAGGTCCAGTTCACGGACGCCCGACCGGGCCTGGGGAGAGGGATCCAGCACCTCCAGCACCCCCAGGACGCGTGACTCGCTGATCAGCGGGGCGGCCATCAGGGCGTCCGGGACGTACTCGGTGGACTCCGCCAGCGAGCGGTCGAACGACGTGTTCCGGCTCAGGTCGTCCACCACCATCGGCTCACCCGACGTCGCCACCCAGCCGGCGATGCCGCGCCCCGCGGGGAACCTGCGCCCCACCAGGAACTCCTCGCCCTTCCCGGAGACCGCCTGGAAGACCAGTTCGTCCGCCTCCTCGTCCAGCAGGCAGACGGAGCTGGCCGCCGCCCCGAAGATTGCGCGCGCCACGTCGACGACCGACTGGAGCAGCTCGTGCCGGGCGGCGTCACCCGGGGCGTGCGGGGACGGTGAGGTGAGCATGGCGTCAGTTCTCGGAGTCGTCACGGGTGTCTCCTGCCGCTGTGGAAGGACGCGGATCCGCGTGCACGTTGGCCGCGGAGAGGTAGAGGGCGTTCTTGAGCTGGAAAGCCGTCATCCTGGGATGCCCGGAGAGGACGCGGGCGCAGAGTCCCGCGACGTACGGGGTGGCGAAGCTGTTCCCGGTGGTGCGGATCGTCCGGCCGCCCAGCCACGGCACGGACACGTTCTGTCCCGGGCCGAAGAACTCCACCGGGGGGTCCGGGTTGTAGAGGTGGAGCTCGTCGTCCTCCTGGTGGCTGCCCACGGAGATCACCGAGGCGAACCGCCAGGGGAAGCTCTCCACGGGCGTGTTGTGCGCCGAGGCGACGATCACCGTACGGCCGAAGTAGGCCCGGTCGGCGAGGCCGTGCAGCTCGGAGGCGAAGCGGGTACGAGTGGTCGACAGGCTCAGGTTCACCACGTCGAAGCGCTGTTCCACCGCCCAGCGGAGCCCGGCCATCAGTACGTCGCCGGTACCGGAGAACCGCTCGCCCAGCACCCGGACGCTGTGGATCTCGCAGTCGGGCGCGGTGCGCCGGATGATCCCCGCGCAGGCCGTGCCGTGTCCGCAGGTGTCGCCGGTGTCGGTCGGCTCGACCGTGACCGCCCCGCTCCCCGGGTCCTTGACCACCACCCAGGAGCTCTCCACCGGGCCGACCAGCGGGTGGTCGAGCTCCACACCGGAGTCCACCACGCACACCCGCACCCCGCGCCCGGTCGCCTGCCGTGTGGGCAGGCCTCCCGGCGGCCCCTCGTCCGCCGGGACCGGTACGTCGTCGGGGCCGCGCCCGCGCAGGCTCCAGGTGAGTCCCTGCCCCGGGACCGTGCCTGTTCCGACGGTTCCCATCGGTCAGCTCCTCTCCGTCGTGGTGACCATGACCCCGTCCGGCACACAGCCGGCGGCCCGGCGGGCCCCCGGCAGGTGCCCCTTGCTCGCGAAGTGCTCCCGTGCCGCACGCGCCGAGGCCAGCGCGGGTGCCTGCCGCCCCAGCGCGAACAGCGTCCGGGCCCGGTCGAGTTCGGCCGTCGCCCGGACCAGCGGGGAGTCCGTGAGCAGCGACGCCCGCACGGCCCGGTCCGCATGGCCGGCCGCCTCCGCCGGACGCCCGGACGCGGCGGCCAGCCGGCCCCGCAGCCCGCTCAGGTCGACGGCGTCCGAGGGGCTCAGCCCCGAGGTCCCGCCGATGCCCGTGATCCAGACCGCCGCCCGCCGGGGCCTGCCCTCGTCGAGCTCGATCCGGGCCGCGTCCAGTGCCACGGCGGTCCGCAGCCCCGCCGCGTCGGCACGCCGGGCGGCCGCGTCGGCCGTGGCCAGCAGGCCCAGCGCCGCGTCACCGTGGCCGAGCAGCGCCTCCACGGCGGCCCGGAACACGGGCAGGAACACCTCCGCCTCGGCGAAGCGCAGCTTCCCGGCCAGCTCCTGGGCCTCGGAGAGGCAGGCGCGTGCCTCGCGGGGCCGGTCCTGGAGCGCGTACAGCACCGCGAGCGGGCAGTTCAGGGTGAGCCTGACCGTCGGCCGGCCCTCCCCGTGCGCGGACAGCAGGCCCAGGCAGCGGGCCACCGCCTCCGGGGCGGGTACCGGACCGCGCCACAGGGAGATGCCGATGGCCCCGAGCGCACCGGCCCGTTCCGGTTCGGCTCCGGCCAGGACCGCCTGCTCCAGGGCGCGCGCCTGATCGCGTTCCGCCTCCTCGTGCCGGCCGGCCTGCTGGAGGTGCTGCGCGAGTCTCAGATGGGACCTGGCCCGGCCGACCGCGTCGCCCGCCGCCTCGAACACCGGCAGCACCGCCCGTGCCGTCGCCGTCAGTCCGGGGCCGGGGCCCGAGGGGTCCAGCACCGCGAGGGCGAGCCTGGCGTGCGCGGACTCCACCGACACCGACTCCATCTCGCTGACCCGGCGCAGCAGCCGGGCCCCGCTCGCGGTCTGCCCGAGCGCCACCCGGACCTCACCGAGCCTGCGGACCGAGCTCACGTCGTCGGGATCCAGCCCGACCGCCCGCTCCAGAAGGTCGCCCGCCCAGGCGAGGTCGGACCGGGACGCCGCCTGGGCGCCCGCGCGGCCCAGCGCGGCGGCGGCACGGCCGCGCAGCCGCCCGGTCCGGTCGTCGAGCAGCCCGAGCTCCGTCCGGTAGAGGCAGGCCCGTTCGAGATGGCCGCCGACGGCACCGTCCCCGGCCCGCAGCACCCGGGGCAGCTCCGCCGCCCAGGCATGACGGTCCGCCTTGGCGCGCTTGGACAACGACGCGTAGGTCACCTCGTGCACCAGCCCGCTGCTGAACCGGTACGCCGTCGGCTCCGGACCCGTCCCCGGCTCCACCAGCCGCCGTCCCGTCAACGCCACCAGCACCTCCTCGATGAGCCTCAGACGGTGCGCCCGGTCGGCGGGGGAGACGCTCACCGCGGCGGGCCCCCTCAGTTCCGCCAGCCGCGCGGACGTCTCCAGCAGCAGGAGTTCCGCCGAGGTGAACTCGCGGCCGATCACGGCGGCGAGGCCGACCATGGTCCGCTCGGTCCGGGCCAGCGCCCCGATCCGGGCGCCCAGCAGGGCCTGGAGCGTGGGGGGCAGCCCGGATCCGGCGCCGTCCATCCGGTCGCCCACCAGGAGCTGTTCGAGGTAGAGAGGATTGCCCTCGGCGCGGGACAGGAGCCGCTCGTCCACCGGCCCCGCACCACCGTCGAGCCGTGCCAGCAGGCCCGCGAGCCGCGCACTCTCCGCGCGGGGCAGCCCCGTGAGCGGGAGGCAGTCCGCGGAGTCGGCCGTCCCGTCCGGCCGGCCCACACAGACGATCAGCACCCCGGCGGGCCCCGAGCCGTCCGCCAGCCGTTCCAGGGTGCGCGTCAGCGGGGGAGCCGCCTCGTGCGTGTCGTCGAGCACCAGGACGAAGGGCCTCTCCCGGGCGGCCCGGCCCAGCACCGTCGCGAGCGCGGCGCACATGTCCTCGAACGGGGCGTTCGGCGTACCGTCGCGCAGCAGACCCGCCGACAGCAGGGCCATCGCGTCGTCGGCCGCCGGAGCCTCCTGGCGGGCGGCGAGGGCCGGCAGGTCGCGCAGGGCGTCGGCGAGGGGGGTGAGCGTGCCCTGGTCGCCGTGTCCGCGGCACCGTCCGGCGCCGTAGGAGAGGACTCCCGAGGCGGACCGCCGGGCCAGCCACTCCCGTACCAGCCGGGTCTTGCCGATGCCGGGCTCACCGACGACACGCAGCAGCCCGGCCCGCCCCGCGCGCACGGTGTCCGACAGGGCGGCGTCCAGGGCGGCCCGCTCGGTGCGGCGTCCGACGAAGGGCACGTCGAAGCGGCGCAGCAGCTCCGGATCGTCCGCTCCCAGGGCCAGCAGCCGGTAGGCCTCCACACTGTCCTGCTTGCCCTTCAGCCGGAGCGGCCCGGTGGGCTCGGCGGAGACCGTGGGACCGGCGGCGAGCAGGGTGTCCGGGCCGAGGAGGATCTCGCCGGCCCCGGCGTGCTGTTCCAGGCGTGCGGCGATGTTCACGGTCTCTCCCGACACCAGCGCCTGACGGGCCGACGCGTCGCCTCCGGCCACCACCTGGCCGGTGTTGACACCGACCCGGGTGGCGAGCGTGATGCCGAGCGTGGCGTGCAGGTCCTCGTTGAGCCGGGCCAGCGCGTCCCGCATGCCGAGCGCGGCGGCCAGCGCCCGCCGGGCGTCGTCCTCCCGCACCACCGGCACACCGAACACCGCCATCACGGCGTCGCCGATGAACTTCTCCGGAGTGCCGCCCCGGGCCACGATCTCCGCGCTCATCGCCTCGAAGTACCGCAGCGTCACCGTGCGCAGGGTCTCGGGGTCCAGCACCCCCGACAGCGCGGTCGAGCCGACGAGATCGCAGAACAGCACCGTCACCGGCTTGCGTTCGTCCTCCCCGGGCGCGGCGGCGACGGCGCACGGCGTCCCGCAGGACGAGCAGAACCTGGCGTCCTCCGGCAGGTCCTGGCGGCACGTGGTGCAGTTCATGACGTTCCCTTCTCTCCGGGGGTGGGGCCGCGCCGCCGGGAGGGCGGGGCCGGTGCGCCGTCCGCACCGGCCCGCGCCCGGCCGGGACCGCCCCCGCGCGGAGCCCGGAACCGGGCCACCGCGGGGGGACAGCTCAGAACAGGGCGCCGCCGGCGATCTCGCCGTGTGCCTGGACCTCGGGTTCCACCGCGTCCAGCCGGCTCTTGATGTCGAGCAGCACGGCGAGCTCCTCCTCCGTGAGCTCGCTGAGCACGAGGCGCTGTTCGTCGGTGAGCAGGTGCACCGGCAGGCCGGCCTCGTACAACGCGTCGGGCAGCGGGGGCTGTTCAGCGCCCCCGGGCGCCCGGGGCGTGCCGTCCGCTTCGGATGGTCGGGTCATGGGGAGACTCCCGTCGGTGTGGAAGGTCCGGCCCCCCGTGGCAGCGGCGCCGCCGCGGAGCGCCCGAGCCGGACGAACAGCCGGGTGAGCGCGTCGAGGGAGTGCATGGCGCTGACCGTCACGTCGGACTCCTGGCCACGGGTCAGCGGCAGCAGGTCCAGCAGCGCGTACAGCTCGTCCAGGTGCCCCGTGTCCAGCGCCGCGTGCTCCCGCACCGTGCGCAGGGCGGCGTCCGGCAGGCCGGTCGTCGCCGCGATCCGGGACGTCAGGTCCGCGGCGGGCGCGTACCCCTCCAGCACCGCGATGTAGCCGAGCAGGGCCACCGGATGGTGGTGCTCGACCCAGTAGTACTGGGAGCCCGCGAGCGTGGCGACGACCGGGGAGGGCATCGGGCCGAGCGCGTCCCCCGACGGCGGGCCCGCCGCCGCGATGTCCTCCACCAGCCAGTCGTCGTGGCCCCGCTCCTCCTCGATGTGCGCGCGCAGGTACGCCGCCAGCGGGCCGGCCAGCGGGTCGCCGCGGACGTCCAGCAGCGTGGCCCTCTCCAGGGCGCGTTCCATCAGCGGAACGGAGGCCCGCACCACGGCGTGCATGGTGCGGAGATAGCGCCGGTAGCGCGGCAGCAGGTCCTCGGCGCGCCACATGTGCTCCATCGCGTCCAGCAGTTCCGTGTCGAGCAGCCGCAGGGTGACCCGCAGCCGCGCCGAGGAACTCGGCCCCGGGGCGCTCACCGGGAACCGTTCCCTGCGGGGACGCGGGCCACGACCAGGGGCGCGTACGCCGCGCAGCCGTGGTGCCGTACGACGCCCACCGGGCCCTCCGCCGCCCCGCGGGTCGCCGCGGTCAGGTCCAGCAGCGCCCCGACGGCCCCTCCGGCCGCCGACCGGGCCTCGTCCGCGACCCGGTCGTCCGACCCCAGGGCCCGGCAGCCGTGGCAGTACGAGTCCCCCTCGGGGGAGACCCCGGCCCGCGCGGCCAGATGGGCGGGACCGACCGTGCGGATCATGCGCAGCACGGGTGACTCCAGGGCCCGGCCGCGTACGGTCGCCCAGTCGTCGGTGTCGATGTGCCCGAGGCGGAGGTGGGCGGGGGCCGGCCGCAGGTCCACGGTGTCCTGGTTGCAGCAGGCGAGCACCGTGCCGTCGAAGGCGACCACCGGCCAGGCGGCCATGGCGCACGGGGACACCGTGCCGGCCTCCGGACCGCCGCGGGCGGGGGCGGCCCAGGAGGCGGCCCTGCCGAACGCCCGCACCTCGTTGACCAGGGAGGGGACCCGGCCGCCGAACTCCGTGTCGATGGCGCGGGTGATGTCGGTGAGATAGGGGTCGTCCGCGCCCGTGCCGGTGAGGTGGAAGCTCACCGCCACCCCCGTCTCCCGGACGCGGTGCACCGCGCGGAACACGTCGGCCCGGGGGATCTCCCGTTCGTGGTGGGCGTCGAGGCTGGCGGAGAAGTGGTCCACGCCCCTGATCGCGCGCAGGACCGGCGCCGGGATCTGACGGGAGCGGGCGAAGAACATGCCGCTGAGCAGCGCCGTACGCGATCCCGCGGCGCGGGCCCGGGTGCTCAGTTCCTCGACGAGCCCGGGCAGCAGCAGCGGTTCGCCACCGGTCAGCATCACCACGTCCGGCCGGTTCCGACGGGTGAACGAGCTTACGAAGTCCACCAGGCGGCCCGCGTCCGGTTCCTCCCGCGCCGTCAGGGACGAGCCGGTCGAGCAGTGGGCGCAGCTCAGCGGGCAGCGCCGGGTGAGGCCGAGCAGCAGGCCGGCGGCGGGGAAGGGCCGCCGTCCGACGAGTTCGCCGAGTTCCATGCGGGGCCGCCTCCTTCTCGGGGCCGGAGCGTGCGCGCGGAGGGACCTCTTCCCGTGGACCCACCGGCGTGCGCGGAAGTGCACCCAGGCTGCGGGGCCACGGTTCGGCGACGGTCCACGGATGCTTCAGGAGCGGTATGGGCGCAGCTCAGGCGGGGTTCCGGGCCCGCCACGGAAGCCGGACGCGGCGCACGGTGCCGCCCTGAACTGGGCCGATACCGCAGCCATACCGCCGCCGAAGCGTTCGCCAGGCGGGCCCTCCTAACTTTCTCGGCAACGGCAGGCAACAGCCCGCCGCACCGGAAACCCGGCACCTCAGGGCCCCCGGAACCAGCGCAGTCACCAGTGGACGGAGACCACCATGGCCGAGAACACCAAGCCCGCCGCCGACGACACCAACGACGAGACCCCCGAGGTCGAGGCGCACTCCGTGCTGGACCTCCAGGAGACGGCCGTCGACAAGGTCGTGGCCCCGGGCAGCTGCGTCAGCGTGATCAGCGTCGTCCTCGAGAACTGACCGGACCGGACGCACCGGGGCGGCGCCACGGAGGCCGGGGCAGGTCCTCCCGCCGTGGCGCCCGGCCGGCCGGTGTTGTGGGGCGGTTCCGTCGTGACGGAGCCGCCCCGCCGTCGCTTCCGCCCCGGCCCGCCCCCGGGCCACCTGCTCGCGTGCTCCCGCCCCGCTCCGTGCGCGGACCGGATCCCCTCGCCTCCGGCGGGCCGAACGGGCCCGCGCCTCTCGCCACGACCCCGACCACCACCGGGAGTTCACGATGACCACGCCGCTGCGCGGCAACAGGGATTTCAGGCTGCTCTGGCTGAGCGGCCTCTTCGCCGTTCTGGGCGGGCAGATGACCGCCCTCGCCCTTCCCCTGCTGGTGCTCAAGGAGACCGGTTCCGCCGTGCAGGCCGGGGCCGTCGGGACGGTGTCCGTCGGAGCCGTGCTGATCACCATGCTGCCCGGCGGGGTGATGGCGGACCGCGTCGAACGGCGCCGGCTGATGAGGCTGTGCGACGCCGGCAGCCTGACCGTCGTCACCGCCCTCGCCACCGCCGTCTGGTTCGGGCACGCCCCCATGCCCCTGGTCCTGCTCGTCGCGGCCGCGGGCGCGGTCATCAGCAGCGTCTACGCGCCGGCCGTCTTCGGCCTGATGCGCGCGGTCGTCCCGGCCGACCAGATGGGCACCGCCACCGCACGGCTCCAGGCACGCAGCCAGACGGCCCGGCTCGTCGGACCCCTCGTCGGGGGCGCGCTGTTCGGTGTCCACCCGGCCCTGCCCTTCGCGGCCGAGGCGCTGGGGCTGCTGCTGTCGACCGTCTGCGTGGCCCTCGTACGCACCCGCTCCCGGGCCCGGGCGAAGGCGGGCGCGGTGTTCAGCCGGCGCGAACTCCTGGCGGGCCTCACGTTCCTGTGGGGACTGCCCTACCTGCGTACGGTCCTCCTCGTGTTCGGCCTGGGCATGAACTTCGCCTTCGGGGCGCTGACCTTCACCGCCCTGACCGCGTTCTCCGACGGGGGCACCTCCGGCGTCGGCGGCGGCTTCGTCATCACCTGCGTGTCCGCCGGGGCCCTGACCGGGGCGCTGATCGCCCCGCGCGTCAGCCCCGACCGGCACTCCCGGCTCCTGATCGTCGCCACGTGCTGGGCCTGTGCGGCCGCCGCCGGGGTGATGGCCTGGGCCGCCCGGCCCCTGGTGGCCGGGCTGATGTGCGCGCTCTGCATGTGCCTGTCGACCGTCGCCAGCATCGGATTCCTCTCGAAGCTCCTCATCGTGACCCCCGAGGACCGGGTGGGCCGGGTGCAGAGCGCCGCGGGATTCCTGTCCTCCATGGTCCAGCCGTTCGGACCGCTGGCCGGCGGAGCGCTGCTGACCGCCTTCGGCGCCCGCTGGGCGTTCGCGCTGACCGGCTGCGTGCTGGCCCTGTCCGCCCTCGTGGTCACCCTGGCCCCCTCGGCGCGGGCGGAGCCCGCCCCGCCCCGCGAGGCCGGACCCGCCGACGCGCCGCAGCCGGCCGCCGGGCCCGTGCGGGCGGCGGCCGGTGACGGTCCCGTGGCCGCGCCGGGCTCCGGCCACCCGCCGGCCGCCGCCGAACGCGCCGTTCCCGGGGACTGACCCGCGGGAGAGGTCCCACCGCCCCACCGCCGCCGTCCGTGCTTCCCGCGGGCTTCGAGAAGAGAGAGCCGAGCGTGCCAGGGACCCAGGAAACCCAGCTGTACTGCCTCGCCGACCGTACGTACTTCGACACCCCGGCCCGGCTGCCCGACGAGGAGTCCCGGTACCGGCTCGACACCGATCCGCCCCCGGCGGGCTGGCGCCGCGAGGCCGTGGGGCTGTGGACCTCGCTGGTGCCCGAGGGCGTGGAACCGGCCGAGCAGGGCTGGAAGATCCATGTGTCCACCGTCCCCGGCGAGGCCGAGGCCACCCTGCGCGACACCGCGCGGATCTGCCTCCGCCACGGCGTGCCCTTCAAGTTCCTGCGCAGCGAGAAGGCGTTGCTGCTGATGGCGGACAAGCACATGCACCGCAGCGGCGCGGGCAAGTTCGTCGCGGCCTACCCGCCCGACGAGACCGTGTTCCTCGACCTGGCCGAGGAACTCTCCCGGACACTGGCGGGACGCAGCGGCCCCTACGTCCTCAGCGACCTGCGGATCGGCGACGCACCGGTCTACACGCGCTACGGCGCCTTCGTCCCCCGCTGGTGCGCCGACACCGACGGCCGGCAGGTCCTGGCGCTGCGGAACCCCGCCGGGGAACTGGTCCCGGACGAACGCGGGGTGGTCTTCCGGATGCCCTCGTGGGTCGAGGTCCCCGCGGCCCTGCGGCCGCACCTCGCGGCGCGCGCCGCCGCCCGCGACGACACCTTCCCGTACACGGTCACCGAAGCCCTCCAGTTCTCCAACGCCGGCGGGATCTACCTCGCCGAGGACCGGGGGACGGGACGGCGCGTGGTGCTGCGCGAGGCGCGTCCCCACTGCGGCCTCGACGGGGCCGGCGACGACGCCGTGACCCGGCTGCACCGCGAGCACCGGGCGCTGACGGCGCTGGCCGGACTCGACTGCGTACCCCGGGTGTACGGGGTGCGGACCGTGTGGGAGCACCACTTCCTGATCGAGGAGCACATCGAGGGGAACACCCTGCTGGAGGAGATCGTCGCCCGCTTCGCCCTCGTACGCGGGGCGGACTCGGCGGACGAACTCGCCCCCTACGTCGCATGGGCCGAGTCGGTGGCCGGTGCACTCTCCAGGGCGCTGGACGCGATCCACGCACGCGGTCTGCGCTTCGGTGACCTGCACCCCTCCAACATCATCGTCCGGCCCGACGGGCGGATCGCCCTCGTCGACTTCGAGTACGCCACCGCCCTGGACGACGCGGACACCCCGCTGGCCGGCGCCCAGGGCCTCCAGGCCCCCCAGGGCACCCCCGGGGCGGAGGCCGACGCCTACGCGCTGTGGGCGACCTGGCTCAGCATCCTGATGCCGGTCATGGAGATGGCCGGACTCGAAAGGGCGAAGGCCCTCACCCTGGAACGCTGGGCCCGCAGGCGGTACGCACTGCCGGCCGGAGCGGGGCCCCGCAGGCCCGCCCTGCTCCACGGTCCGGACGCGTCACGACGGCGCGAGGCCGAGGTGGCCGCCCTGTTCGAGGGCCCGGAGGTGGACTGGGCCGGGATCCGCACCCGTCTGCTGGCCGGGATCCACGCCGGAGCGACACCCGGACGCGCGGACCGCCTGTTCCCGGGAGGCCCCGGCCTCTTCGCCACGGGCGGGACCGACCTGGTGAACGGTGCGGCGGGCGTCCTGTACGCCCTGCACCGGGCCGGTGCGCCCGTCCCCGCGCAGTGGACCGACTGGCTCGCTTCGGCGGCGCTGCGCAGGGACCCCGCCGGGGCCGGCGGACTCTACGACGGCCTGCCCGGTGCCGCGCTGGTACTGACCCTTCTGGGCCGCGCCGAGCAGGGACGGGAGGTGTGGGAGCGTGCGACGTCCCACGCACCGGTGACGGCGTCGGCGGACCTCTTCACCGGGCGGGCGGGAACCGCGCTCGCCGCCCTGCGCATGGCCCGCGCGGGCGGCGCGGCCCCCGACCCCCGGCTGGTCGACAGCGCCCTGCGCACCGCCCGGGACCTGGACCGGCTGGTGCGGGGCGAACAGGTGGACGGCATGCGCCCGCCGGAGTCGGCCGGGCTGCTGCGCGGGCTGAGCGGAGCCGCCCTGCTCCTGCTCGAACTGCACGCGCTGACCGGCGAGGAATGGCTGCGCCGGGCCGCCCGCACCGCCCTGGGGCGCGAGGCCGGACACCTCGTCACCATGGACGACGGCTCGCTCCAGGTGAAGGACGGCCGACGCCATCTGCTCTATCTCGGGCAGGGCAGTTCAGGGGTCGCGCTGGTCGCCCAGGCCTACACCGCCCGGCACGAGGACGCGGCACTGAGTGCCCTGATCCCGGGCGTGGCCCAGGGCTGCGCCATGGAATTCGTCCGTGAGCCGGGGCTGTTCACCGGGCGCGCGGGCCTCGTCGCCGCCGCCGGGCAGCTCGACCCCGTGACCCGGACGGGGCCCGGGGTCCTGGCCTCCGTACGCAACCTCGCCTGGCACCTCGTCGCCGACGAGGACCGGCTGCTCGTCCCGGGTGCGACGCTGCGGCGCTTCTCCGCCGACCTCGGCACGGGAGCGGCGGGTCTGCTGCTCGCCCTGCACTTCCTGTCCGCAGGCCGCGACGCCGCCGACGGGGACGCCGTCCGGGGGCACGCGGCCGGGGAGAGCCTCCCCGGCCTGCTGGACCTGCTCACCCTCGGCTGAGGATGCGGGAAGCACCACCCCCGAGGGCGAGGACCGGCTCCCGTACGCCGGCCCCCTCGGGGCCCGCCTCCTCGCGGACGTACAGACAGAGGAGCCGGGGCACCTCGTACAGCGCGGCGTGTGCGGTGACCTCGCCCGAGGGGGAGGACACCGCACCGCTGTCGATGAGTGACTCGACCGCGCGTATCGTGCCCCGCTCGTCGCGGTCCAGCGCCGCCATCGCCCGCTCCAGCGTGAAGCCGCCGTCCCCCGCGAGCCCCGCGATGCGGACCAGTGCCCCCCGGTCGCGGGCGCCCAGGTCCCGCCAGCCCGCCGCGAGCCGGGAGCGTACGGACACGTCCCCGGCCACCAGTTCGTCCAGGGCCGCCGCCGGGTCGTCGAGCCGGTCCGCGTACTCCGCCAGCGGAAGGTGCCGCAGCACCCCGAGCCGCATCCCGCTCACCGCCACCGCCAACGGCAGGCCCCCGCAGGCCCGCACGATGCGCAGCGCGGCGGCCCGGTCCGTCCGCAGCCGGTCCGCGCCGATCAGGGTCCCCAGCAGCTCCAGCGCCTCGTCCTCGCCGGGTGCCGCCAGCGCCGTCCGGTGCACGGCTTCGAGGCCGGCGAGCTGACCGCGGGCGGTGAGCAGCACCGAACTCCTCCCGGACCGGGGCAGCAGCCCCCGCACCGACGCCTCGTCCGCCACGTCGTCCAGCACGATCAGCGCCCGGTGCCCCGACAGCCAGTCCTGCCAGGTGTTCCCGGCCTGCGCGGGGTCCGGCCGGCCCCGGCCGCCCACCCCGCACAGCCGCCCCAGCTCGTCCAGCATGTCGTTCCGGGTGCGCGCGGCACCGTCCTCCCGCCGCGCCCGGACATGGACCCGCCCGTCGGGGAACCGGTCCGCGAGCAGGTGGGCCGCCCGCACGGCCAGGGCCGACTTGCCCACCCCTGCCGGGCCGGAGACGACCAGCACGGCACCGTCCTGGCTCCCCGACACGTCGAGCAGCCGCGCCAGTTCGTCCTCGCGGCCGGTGAAGTGCCTGCTGTCCGCAGGCAGTGACACACCGCCCGCCGCGTTCCGGGGAGCGGAGGGCCGGGAAGCCCGGCCCTCGCCGAGCATCGCCCGGTAGAGGCCCGCCATCGCCGGACTGGGTTCCAGGCCCAGCTCCCGGGCGAGCAGCTGCCGGTAGTCGTCGTACACCGCCAGCGCCTCCGCCTGACGCCCGGTCTGGTGCAGGGAGTTCATCCACGCGGCCCGGAGCCGCTCCCGGAAGGGGTGGCGCTCCACCAGGTCCCGCAGGCCGTCCACGGCGACGCCCGCCCGGCCCGTCTCGATCTCGGCCTCGGCCCAGTCCTCGTAGACCGTGAGGCAGCGGGCCTCCAGCCGCTCCGCCTCCTCCGCGACCCCGGCGGAGTCCCGGAGGTCGTGCAGCGGCGCACGCTCGCCCCACAGGTCCAGCGCCTCGCGCAGCAGCCGGGCGGCGGTGCGCAGGTCGCCCCGCTCGCCCGCCGCCCGGCCCGCCCGGGCCAGCGTCCTGAAGCGCAGGGTGTCCAGCTCGTCCTCCTCCACCCGCAGCCGGTAGCCGCCGCAGCCGTGCACCACCCGGCCCCGGTCGTCGCCGTCCACGGCCCCGAACAGCGCGCGGGCGGCGCTGACATAGACCTGGAGGTTCTTGCGCGCGGTCCGCGGCGGGCCCTCCGGCCACACCACGTCGGTGAGCACATCCACCGGCACGGGCGTGTTGGGGCGGGACAGCAGGGTGGCCAGGACCAGCCTCTGCTTGCGTGGTCCGAGCGGCAGCGGCCTGCCGTCGGCCACCGCCGAGAGCGGCCCGAGCAGCGAGAAGTAGACCGCACCGGAGCCGGAGCGGGCGGGGGGAAGGGGCATCAGCGGGCCTCCTGGCCGGGGGAGGGGCGACGAGCTGCCGTACTGGGCCGATGCTGCCGCGACGCGGGACGCGGCACATCGGTAGGCGCCCCGCATCTTCCGGGGCGCGAACCCGACCCCCGCCGCCCGACACCCCCATGTTGCGCCGCCGTTCCCCCACCCGGGCCCGGGGTACGGGCGGGCCGGCCGTCCGCACCGGGGGAACGCCCGCTCAGGTCGGGTCGGCCACGCACTCGGCGGCGAACTCGCACAGGGCCGAACGGTTCGCCCGGCCCGTCTTGCTCAGCAGGCTGGCCAGGTGCTTCTCCACCGTGCGGGGCGAGATGGACAGTCTCCGGGCGATCTGCTGGTTGCCCGGCCGGTCCGCCAGCAGCACGAACACCTCGTACTCGCGCGGAGTCACCCCGCTGGTCCGCAGCGACGGGGGGATCCGGTCACGTCCACCGCGGTGCTGGGTCA
Source organism: Streptomyces sp. NPDC058008 (assembly GCF_042886395.1). Classification (NCBI taxonomy): domain Bacteria; kingdom Bacillati; phylum Actinomycetota; class Actinomycetes; order Kitasatosporales; family Streptomycetaceae; genus Streptomyces; species Streptomyces sp. NPDC058008. The sequence continues at coordinate 320,429 of NZ_JBHVQX010000001.1, forward strand.
CGCTCACCCCCGCCTGCCGCAGCGCCGCCCGGCACGCCGCGGCCGCCGGCTGCACCCCGGCCGAGTGGAAGAACTCCTCGGCGGTGCGCAGCCACGGCACCGGCTCGCCCCACCCGTCGGCGAGCGCCGCGTCCGCGACCAGCCGCAGCCCGAGATGACGGGCCACCGGGAAGGCCTCGGACCGGGCGTGGAAGGCCGTCATCCGGCGCGCGGCACCCGCGGGGTCGCCCTCCCGGCCGAGCAGCACCGCCTCCGTCAGTTCGAGGAACTGGCGGTTCCAGGCCAGGGCGGCACCCGGTGCCCCGGCCACCTCCTCGTACTCCCCGCGCGCCGCGTCACCCGCCAGCACCCGCAGCAGCGGGCGCAGGCCGTAGCGGCCGCTCAGGTAGTAGTAGCTGGGGTGGTCGCGCTCCCAGGCGAGGGCCGCGTCCAGGGCCGCCACGGCCGCGGGGCGGTCCTCCTCCAGCAGCGCCCCGATCGCCCCGCAGAACCCCAGCCGCAGGGGCACCAGCGCGGACTGCTCCCCGCCCGCCCTGCGGAACGCGGTGAGGGCCCGGTCCGTCTCCCGGCGGCGGCCCCGGTGCGCCGCGGCGGCCGCCCCGGCCAGCAGCAGATAGCGGTGCGCGCCGTGGTTGCCGATCCTGGCGCTCGCCTCCACCGACCGGGTGGTGATCTCCTCCGCCTCGTCCCACCGGGCGCACATCACCGCGTTCATCGCGAGCAGTCCGTCGACCGTCTGCGCCAGCAGCAGGGAACCCAGCTCCGCCGCGGCCGCCCGCGCCGAGTGCAGGCGGGCCGCGTCACCGGTCCGCATGAAGCCGTTCACCCCCAGACGCACCAGCGCCTCCACCCGCCACAGCGGCAGGGAGTGCTCGGTGGACAGGGCGAGCATCCGCTCCAGACACGCGTCGGCGGCGTCGAAGCCGCGCTCCCGGTGCAGGAGCGCGAGCAGCTGCCAGGCCTGGCAGGCCACGACCGGGAGCCCCTCCGCCTCGGCGGTCCCGGCGGCCTCCCGCGCGGCCCGTTCGGCCGCCTCCGGATCCCGCCGGTCCTCCCCGGGGAGCAGGGAGAGGTGGCCGTCCACGACGGCGAGCGAAGCGCGGCGGGCCGGGGACGGCGACGGGCCGAACAGGGAGCGTGCCGCCGCGATCTGCCGTGCGGTGTCCTCGGCGCGCTCGGCCATCACGGCCACCCAGGCGATCTTGATGTGGGCGTCCCCGCGCCGGGCGGCCGCCTCCGAGCGGGCGGGGAGCGCCGGCAGGCCCTCGGCCAGGGCCAGGGCTCCGTCGAGGTCCCCCCCCTCGGCCCTGGCCACCGCCAGGGATTCGGTGACGGCCGCGAGGTCGGAGTCCGCCGCCAGGGAGAGGGAACGTTCCAGCAGCACCACGGCCGAACCGTGCGAACCCGACGCGAGCATCCGCCGGCCCGCCTCGGCGAACTGGAGCGCGGCCCGGGCACGGTTGCCCGCCGCGAGTTCCAGCGAGGCCACGAGCTGCCGCCGGTCCTCGTCGAGGGGTTCCCCCGACCGCTCGACCGCCGCGGCGGCACGCCGGGCCAGTGCCGCCCGCTCGGCCGGCGCGAGGGAGGAGACCAGCGCCTCGGCGGTGAGGGTGTGGCGGAAGGTGTAGCGGTCGGGGGCCGCCCCGTCGGGGGCGATCACACCGGTCTCGACCGCGGACCGTAGGTGGGTGAACAGGGCCCGGTCCTCCAGCCCGGTGACGGTCTGCAGGACCGCCACGGAGAACTGGCCGCCCAGGGTCGCCGCCGTCAGCAACAGGTCCCGCACCGGCTCGTCCATCCGGTCGAGCCGGTGGGACCAGCTCCGCAGGATGCGCGACGGGAGGGCGCCGTCCGGCTGGTCCGCCGCCTCCCACCCGGTCTCCGTGCGCCGCAGCCTGCCGGTGTCGAGCAGATCGTCGAGCAGCACCTCGACCAGGTAGGGGTTGCCCGCCGCGCGTTCGACCAGACGCCGCTGGACCGCCTCCGGCACCAGCTCGGGCGGGGTCTCCAGGCAGGCCCCGGTCAGGGTCCGCACGTGCGCGTCGCCCAGCCCGCGTAACTCCACCACCGTCGCGGTGTGCCGCTGCTCGGCGGAGCGTACGAGGTCCAGGGCGGTGCCCTGTTCAGGGCGCAGGGTGCCCAGCAGCAGGACCGGGAGGTCCGCCAGGTTGTCGATGACGTACTCCACGACCGCGACGGTCTCCGTGTCGCAGTCGTGCAGGTCCTCCAGCAGCACCACGCAGCCGGTGTCCCGGCCGAGGACCGACAGCAGCCGCAGCAGGGCCTCCGCCAGTTCGACCACGGTCTCCGTGTAACCGGCCGGCGCACCGCTCCGCCACTCCGGGACCAGCCTGGCCAACGCCGGGTGGTAGGGGGCGAGTTCCGGGTCCGTCGGCGTGCCCGCCGCACGGAAATGGGACGAGAGGGCCTCCACCAGGGGGCGGAACGGCACGACCAGGCCGGTGGAGCCCGCCCGCCCGCGCAGCACCGGCATGCCCAGCCCGTAGGCCCGGTAGGCGCATTCGCCCACCAGCCGGGACTTGCCGATCCCCGCTTCGCCGACGAGGAACAGCGCGCGCCCCGAACGCCGTCGTGCGGCGGCCAGGGCGCTGCTCAGCAGACCGACCTCCTCGTCACGTCCGACGACGACCGGCGAATTCGCGCGCATGGCCGCAGATTACTGGAGCCGTACAGAGCGCGGCAGTGGGCGCATTCCCGTCATGACGTGCACGGTGGCGGGAAACGGCTACATCGGGACGGTGAACGTCGTCCACGGCAGGTCGGGGCCGTTGACGACGTCCCCGTCCGAGGCGCTGAGGAGTCTGCTTCTCAGCCCCAGGCCCCCGTTGTTCCCCAGCGATATCCGGCCCGCGGGGTGCTCGAAGGCGCCCTCGTGCGCCAGGGTGACGTCCACATATCCGGCCGACTCACTGATCTGCGTCATCTCTGCCTCTGCTTAGGGTCGTTGGTCGAGAACGTCATGGGTACGCGGGTCCGGTCGGCCCCCGTGGAGTGGCGCATGAGCAGTGCCGGACCGACGCGGTCGGGGAACCCCGCCCGCAGCAGCCCGTGTCCGATGCCCGACAGGCCGGTGAGCAGCCCGGGGTGGGGTACGTGTCCGGGCGTCCCGCAGCGCGGCTGCGCCCGGTCGGCGGCGGCCATCAGGGTGCCGGTCCGGCGCAGCCAGTGGGGACGCAGCGGGAGCAGGGCGGGGTGACCGAGCAGTTCCAGTACGCCCAGTTCGCCGTGGCACAGGCTGTCGTCCGTCTGCGGTGCGGCCCGGGCCACGTCACCGGCATGCTCCGCGAGCCAGTCGCGGAGCTCCGGATCGGCCAGGGCCTCGGGGCTGTCGGCGACCGCGAGGGCGACCCCCGACGTCCCCGCGCACCAGGACCGGCCGCCGCCGGCGCCCCGTACGGCGCCACGCAGGGCGTCGAGCCCGGCGTCCCTGTGGCGCGTCCCGCCGCCCGCGCCGGCGAACCGCAGCAGTGCCCAGCCGATGCCGGCCGCCCCGTCCGCGAAGCCCCCGGACGATGGGGGCGCCGCGGCGACGAGCCGTTCGGCGCACCGCTCGGCACCGCGCCGGGCCTCGGTCCGGCCGGTGGCCCGGTGCACGGCGAGCAGCGACACCAGCCCGCCGGCCGCGCCGCCGCGCACCCCGAGTCCCTCCTCGGCCGAACTCGCCGCGCAGGCGAGCCGGGTGGCGGGCCCCGCCCAGTCCAGCAGCCGGCTGTCGTCCAGCAGCGTCCCGACCTCGGTCAGGGCGTACGCGATGCCCCCGAGGCCGGCGAAGGCGCCGGAACCGAGCACGCCGAGGTCGTCCCCCCGCAGGTGCAGCGCGTCCAGCAGGCCCGGCAGGGGTGCCAGCGCGGCCCGGGCCGCGTCGGCGTACCGGGCGGCCCCCGTCAGGGACGCCAGCTGGGCGAGGAACAGCGCGGGCCCGGTGTAGCCGCCCGCGAGGTCGGCCGCCAGCGGCGTGAGGCGCCAGTAGCGCTCGCCGAGCAGTTCCAGGCCGATCCAGTTGGTCCGGCTGCCGCTGTCGTACGCGAGCGAGACGAGCTGGTCACCCACCGAACGGGCGGCGGACAGCAGCCGCTCCGGTTCCGGCGCGGTGGCCTCGGTCCTGGGCCGCGCGGTCCCGGCGGCGCCGTGCGGCGGCTCGGTGGAGGTGCTCACCATGGCGGTGCGGATGATCCGTTCCTGGTCCAGCCGGTCCACGGTGTCCAGGGCCCGGATCTTCGCCTCCACCCGCGCCAGCCCGGTGGGTCCGGTGGGCCCCGGCAGTCTGCGGCCGGTGCCGCTCCACACCTCGGTGAGGTCCGGACGCGTGGTGAACACGGGAACGTCGCCCTGCCACAGCTCCGCGATCTCCTCGTCCTCCAGGCCGGCCAGCGCGGGGGTGCCCAGGGCGCCGGTGCGCAGGAGCGCGAACACCTGCTGGCGCTCGGCCGCGTCCCGCATCAGGTCGGGGTGGGTGGACTCGTGCAGCAGCGTGGCGTACGTCCAGGTCGGCCTGGGCACGAAGCGTGTCTCGTCGTCCGCGAAGAGCCGCAACAGCCCCTTGGGGCCGAGCAGTTCGTCACGCGAGTCGCTGACGGCCGTGTACGCGGCGCGGAAACCGTCGCACAGGGCGTCGGTGAACCGGAACGGTTCGGCCGGGGCCCCGTCCAGGGTGGGGCGGTTGGCCGACCCGGTGAACCGCCCGGTGGTGCGCACCAGGTGCATGGTGTCGGTGCCCGCCGCCGCCCACGAGGCGGTCTCCAGCGGGGAGGAGGCCGCCCGGCCGCCGCCGACGGCGGACATGTCGAGCGCGGTGGTGTCCCCGACCAGCAGCTGGGGGAGCAGTCCGACGCGGTGCACCGAGCTGTACAGGGCACGGGCGGCCGGGTCGGCGGGCGGTACCTGCGTCAGGGGCGGGTGGAACAGCGTCTCCACATCGACCAGGACGGGATGCGCCCCGCACGCGATGAGGTTCTCGTGGTGCAGGTCCGTGCCGTCCAGGACGTGCAGCAGGGCCAGCAGCGCGCCCAGGCGCCGGTAGAAGAGCGTGGTCTCGGCGGCCGTGCGGCAGGGGGCGTCCCCCACGAACTCGGCCCAGCCGTACGCGCCCCGGTCCAGGACCCGGGGCGTCCGCAGACCGGGCGTCCCCGCGAGGGAGTTGAACCATCGCACCACGGTGTCGAAGTGCCGGTGCGCGGCGAGCGGGCGCGGCTTGTAGACCAGCCGGGCGCCGTCGGCGAACCGGAGCAGCATCACCGACCGGCCCCCGCGGTGGCTGTCGCCCGTACCCGCTTCGACCTCGGTCAGGGTGTGCGGTCCGTAGCCGGTGAGCCGCCCCGCGCCCCGGTCCCCGAGCACCGGGGAGGAACCGAGGAGGCTTCCGTCCGCCGCGAGCCTGCCGAGCATCTCGGCGAACGCGTCGGCGGCGTTCATGGCCGCCCGCGCGAGGACCCTGGCGAGCACCGGGTAGGTGGTGACCAGCGAGGCGAGGCCCGCCCGGCTCGCTGTCAGCCGCAGGAAGTCCCGGAAGCGCTCACGCGGCCCGGGGCCCGTCAGCCGGCCGCCGGCCCGCGCGTCGTGCAGTTCCGATACGAGGGTCCGGGCGGCCAGCACGGCCAGGCGCCGTTCCACGTCGCGCCGGAAGCCGTCCAGTACACCGGCGGAGCAGGCGGCCGGTCCGGGCCGTGCGCCGCTGTCCCCGGACACCGCGGACGCCACCCGGTCGGCGGCCCGGGCCGCGAACGGGGCGACGACCGGGACGAAGCCGGTCAGGCCGGGGTAGGCGCGGTCCGCGATCCGCGCGGCCCGCGGCGCCCGGCCGACGGCCTCCCGGGCGAAGCCGGCCCACTCGGGCTCGGCTGCCGGGCGCGGTCCGACCGTGCCGGGAACCCACCACGGTTCGCCGTGCTCCCGGAGTCCGAAGAGGCCGCCGGTGTCCGCCACCGGGGCGTGGTCCTCGTCGCCCGCGCCGTCCGGCAGCGCCGTACCGCCGACCGCTTCCTTCTCCACCACCGCGTTCACCTCCCCGGTCCAGGGAGACTCCAGCGGTTCTCCCGTGCCCATCCTGGAGGGCGTCCCGGCCCGGCACATGGGGGAGTCGCCCCCATCTTTCGGGGTGCGGCGTCCCGCCGGTACGGGATCACCAGGTCAGCGGGGGTCCCGTAGGTACGCGAGCGGCGGGGTGCCGGTGAACGGCAGGCGGGGGAGCCCCGGACCGGCGGGTCCGGGGCCGTCACGACGGGGTCGGCGGGGCGGGCCGTCAGGACGGGGGTCAGCGGGCCGGGGGCGCCGTGGATCCCCGTTCCATGAGCTCCGCGGCGATGGTCGCCATGCCTCCCGGCGGCGGTGTCTCCTTGCCCATCGCCAGCCGGCCGGCCCGCGCACCCGCCCCGAACAGCGGCAGCCGCACGGTCGTCAGGGCCGGTACGGCGTCCACCGAGAACGGCAGGTCGTCGAATCCGGCCACCGACACGTCCTCGGGGATGCGGAGCCCGAGGTCCCGGACGGCGGCGCAGGCCCCCAGTGCCACGGTGTCGTTGGCGGCGACGACGGCCGTCACCCCGGGATCGCGGCGCAGGAGCCCGAGCGTGGCGTCGTAGCCGGAACCGCGGTCGTACGGGCCGTGCACGGTGACGCCCTCCTCGTCCCCGTACAGCCCCGCCGCCTTCATGGCCTCGCGGTGGCCCTCCAGCCGGTGCCGGGTCGTGGTGCGTTCCAGGGGCCCGGCGACGTAGCCGATCCGCCGGTGCCCCAGGGCGATCAGGTGCTCGGTGAGGCGCCGGGCGCCGCCCCTGTTGTCGAAGGCCAGCGCCGTGACCACCGCCTCGGTGCCGGGCAGCGGCGGGCGGCCGCAGAAGACGATGCGGGTGCCGGCGTCGGCGAGCCTGGTGAGCTTCGCGGCCATCGCGTCCTGGTGGGCCGGGTCCTCCAGCGCGCCGCCGGTGAGGACGACGGCCGCGGCGCGCTGGCGCTGGAGCAGGGTGAGATAGGTGAGTTCGCGTTCGGGGGAGCCGCCCGTGTTGCAGACGACGGCGAGCTTCTCCCCGCCGCCGCGGCCCGATCCGTCGCCCGGACCGCCGATCTCGCTCTGCGCGGCCCCGGCCATGATGCCGAAGAACGGGTCGGCGATGTCGTTGACCAGGATCCCCACCAGGTCGGACGTCGCGGCGGCGAGGGAACTGGCCGGGCCGTTCAGCACGTAGTCGAGTTCGTCCACCGCGCGCAGGACCCGTTCCCGGGTGGACGAGGCCACCGGGTAGTTGCCGTTCAGGACGCGGGACACGGTGGCGGGGGACACCCGGGCGCGGGCCGCGACGTCCGCCAGGGTGACTGTCATCGCTCTCCTCCGAGGAGTTGTGGAGCGGCCCCTCTTGTCCGGGCCGCTCCCGGCAGGCTAGCGTCATACCGCATAGAAAGCGCTTGCTACGGCTGTATGGAGGAACTTTCGTGACACGCAGGACAGTGCGCATCGCCATGAACGGCGTCACGGGACGCATGGGATACCGGCAGCACCTGGTGCGCTCGATCCTCGCGATCCGCGAGCAGGGCGGCCTCGACCTCGGTGACGGCGAGGTGCTGTGGCCCGAGCCCGTGCTCGTCGGCCGCCGCGCCCACGCACTGGAGGCGCTCGCGGACCGGCACGGCCTGACCGAGTGGTCGACCGACCTGGACGCGGTGCTCGCCGACGGGTCGATCGACATCTACTTCGACGCGCAGGTCACCTCGGCCCGCGTCGAGGCGATCAGGAAGGCCATCGCCGCCGGCAAGCACGTCTACACCGAGAAGCCCACCGCCACCGACGTCGAGGGCGCGCTCGAACTGGCCCGCCTCGCCCGCGACGCCGGCATCAAGCACGGCGTCGTCCAGGACAAGATCTTCCTCCCGGGCCTGCTCAAGCTGAAGCGCCTCATCGACGGCGGCTTCTTCGGCGAGATCCTCTCCGTGCGCGGCGAGTTCGGCTACTGGGTCTTCGAAGGGGACTGGCAGGAGGCCCAGCGCCCCTCCTGGAACTACCGCGCGGAGGACGGCGGCGGCATCGTCGTCGACATGTTCCCCCACTGGGAGTACGTCCTGCACGAGCTGTTCGGCCAGGTCACGAGCGTCTCGGCGCACGTGCAGACGCACATCCCGCAGCGCTGGGACGAGCAGGGCAAGCCCTACCCCGCCACCGCGGACGACGCCGCGTACGGCACCTTCCAGCTGGCCGGCGGCGCCGTCGCCCAGATCAACTCCTCCTGGGCGGTCCGCGTCAACCGCGACGAGCTCGTCGAGTTCCAGGTCGACGGCACCCACGGCTCCGCCGTCGCCGGACTGCGCAACTGCCGTGTCCAGCACCGCTCGGCCACCCCCAAGCCGGTCTGGAACCCCGACCTCCCGGTGACCGAGCCGTACCGCGAGCAGTGGCAGGAGGTCCCCGACAACGCCGAGTTCGACAACGGATTCAAGGCCCAGTGGGAGCTCTTCCTGCGCCACATCGTGCTCGACGAGCCCTACACCTGGGACCTCATGGCCGGTGCGCGCGGCGTCCAGCTCGCCGAACTCGGCCTGAAGTCCTCGGCCGAGGGCCGCCGCTTCGACGTCCCGGAGCTGAGCCTGTGACCATCCACCTCCCGCAGGGCCCGTACGAACCACGCACCACCCCGCTCGACCTGGCACCGTCCGGGGCGCCGCTCGCCTCCCGTACGGTCTTCTCCGCCGCCCACGTCGTCGCCGACCCGTACGCCGACGTCAGCCCCGACGACCCCGCCGCCGTCGACTGGGACGCCACCCTCGCCTTCCGCCGCCACCTCTGGTCGCACGGCCTGGGCGTCGCCGAGGCGATGGACACCGCCCAGCGCGGCATGGGCCTGGACTGGGCCGGAGCGGCGGAGCTGATCCGCCGCTCGGCCGCCGAGGCGAAGGCGGTCGGCGGCCGGATCGCCTGCGGTGCGGGCACCGACCAGCTCACCGGCCCCGCCACCCTGCCCGAGGTCCGCGCCGCCTACGAGGAGCAGCTCGCCCTGGTCGAGGGGAGCGGCGCCCAGGCCATCCTGATGGCCTCCCGCGCGCTGTCCGCCGCCGCGAACGGCCCCGAGGACTACCTGGAGACGTACGCCCACCTCCTGCGCCAGGCCGCGGAACCGGTCGTCCTGCACTGGCTCGGCCCCATGTTCGACCCGGCGCTCGACGGCTACTGGGGCAGTACGGACCTCGACACGGCCACGGACACCTTCCTGAAGGTCATCGCGGAGCACCCGGACAAGGTCGACGGCATCAAGATCTCGCTCCTGGACGCCGAGCGCGAGATCGACGTACGGCGCAGGCTTCCCAGCGGGGTGCGCTGCTACACCGGCGACGACTTCAACTACCCCGAGCTGATCGCGGGCGACGACCGGGGCTTCAGCCACGCCCTGCTCGGCATCTTCGACCCGCTGGGCCCGCTGGCCGCCCACGCGGTCAGGGTCCTGGACACCGGGGACGTCGAAGGCTTCCGCGCCCTCCTCGACCCCACGGTCGAGCTGTCGCGCCACCTCTTCGAGGCCCCGACCCGCTTCTACAAGACGGGGGTCGTCCTCCTGGCCTGGCTCGCGGGCCACCAGGACCACTTCACGATGGCCGGCGGCCTTCAGTCCGCCCGTTCGCTGCCGCACCTGGCGAAGGCGTACGAACTCGCCGACCGCCTGGGCCTGTTCCCGGACCCCGAGCTGGCCGAGGCCCGGATGCGCTCCCTGCTGACCGTCCACGGAGGAAGCCGATGAGTTCCGAACTGTCCCGCCTGTCCGTCAACCAGGAGACCGTCCGCCAGCTGTCCCTGCCGGAGCTCGTCGAGGGCTGCGCCAAGGCGGGCATCGGCCAGGCCGGCCTCTGGCGCGCCCCGGTGCGGGAGTACGGCGTCGAGCGCGCCGGGCGGCTGATGAAGGACGCGGGCCTCACCGTCACCAGCCTCTGCCGCGGCGGATTCCTCACCGCCGTCGACCCCGCCGAGCGCGCCCGCGCCCTCGACGACAACCGCGCCGCGGTCGAGGAGGCCGCCGGTGTCGGCACGGACACCCTGGTCCTGGTCTCCGGCGGACTCCCCGACGGCGAGAAGGACCTCGTCGGCGCCCGGGAGCGCATCGCCGACGCGCTGGCGGAACTGGCCCCCTACGCCCGGGAACGCGGCGTCCGCCTGGCGATCGAGCCGCTGCACCCGATGTTCGCCTCGGACCGCTGCGTCGTCTCCACCCTGTCGCAGGCCCTCGACCTCGCGGAGCGCTTCCCCGCCGAGCAGGTCGGGGTCGTCGTCGACACGTACCACGTCTGGTGGGACGACCAGGTCGCGGCGCAGATCGCCCGGGCGGGCGCGGGCGGACGCATCCACTCCTTCCAGCTGGCCGACTGGATCACCCCGCTCCCGGCGGGGGTTCTGGTCGGGCGGGGCCAACTGGGCGACGGCTGCGTGGACTTCCGCGCCATCCGCAGCCAGGTCGAGGCCACCGGCTTCGACGGGCCGATCGAGGTCGAGATCTTCAACGAGGGGCTCTGGGCCCGCGACGGAGCCGAGGTGATCGGCGAAGTCGCCGCCCGCTACCTGGAACACGCCTGCTGAGAGCCGTCTCCGAGGTCCCGGGTAAAGAGACGGTCAAGGCGTACAACCCTTCGCCACCCTCCCCGGTCGTACTCTGCGTCGGGACTTCCGGGGAGGGGTCCGGGGGGATTCGGGAAGCCCGGCGGAGGGGGAGAGCGAGGGGGGTCCGGCCATGTGGCCGGGCCCCATTCCGCTTCCGCCCCCCTGTCGTCGTCAGCCGTCGAAGTCGCGGCGCGACGCCTCGATGTGCCCGAAGTGCCGGTGGGTCCACGCGCACATCATGTCCACCGTCTGCCGCAGCGCCCGGCCCGGCTCCGTGAGGGTGTACTCGACCCGGGGCGGCACGGTGGGGTACACCGTCCGCCCGACCAGGCCGTTGCGCTCCAGCATCCGCAGGTTCTGGGTGAGCATCTTGTGGCTGATGCCCTCGACCTCGCCCCGCACCTCGCTGAACCGCAGGGTGCGCTCGCCCAGGGCCTCGATGATCAGCAGCGCCCACTTGTTGGCCACGTCCGAGAAGATCTCCCGCGCCAGCGAATCCGCCCGCCTCAGGTCCGCCTGTTCCTCCGGCGATCCGCTGAACTGCTTGGTCACCATGGGGTTCCTCAGTCACCTAGAAGTGCGTTCTTCCATGTCAGCGCTCACTCTCCTACGGTTCCTGAGTAACCACAAGAGAGCGGGGGCCGGTTGCCCGGCCCCCGCGACGAGGAGGCGTACAGCATGGCCATCACCCTGGTGAACCCGGTGGGACTGCCCGAGATCGACATCTACCGGCAGGTGTCGATCGCGACCGGTTCGAAACTGGTCCTCGTCGCCGGGCAGGTCGCCTGGGACGCCGACGGCACGGTCGTCGGCGCCGACGACCTGACGGCCCAGATCGAGCACTGCTACCGCAACGTCGCCACCGCGCTGGCCGGGGCCGGCGCATCCTTCGCCGACGTCGCGAGACTGACCGTGTACGTCGTCGACTGGACCCCGGACAAGATGCCCCTGGTCCTCGCGGGCATCTCCCGCGCCACGGCCGAACTCGGCATCACCACCGCCCCGCCGCTCTCGCTCCTGGGCGTCGTCGCGCTGGACGTCCCCGAGCACCTCGTGGAGATCGAAGCCACCGCGGTCATCGACTGAGCGGCGCGGCCCCCTCCGGCTTCGCGAACAGCGCCGCCCAGAGGAAGTCCTCGCCGAACCACGGGGATCCGGCCGGCTCGTCCCGCATCCGCCGCAGCTCGACCTCCCGCAGCCCGGAGAAGATCCAGCGCAGCTCCTCCGGCGTGTAGGCGAGGCCGCCCCGAAGACCCGTCCCGTCGTACAACTCGGCGTCGGGCAGCTCACATCCCGCCGCCCCGGCGGCGAAGCAGCCGAGTGCGAGGTGCCCGCCGGGGGCGAGGGCGCGGTCGACGAGCCGGAGGTAGCTGACCCTGCGGTGCGGCGGCAGGTGGTGGAAGCAGCCGGAGTCGTGGATCAGGTCGTACGGTCCGTCCGGTGCGCCCCCGTCCTCGGCGAAGGCGTCGCCGCAGTGGAAGCGGATGTCCGCCCCCGCCGCGCGCGCCCGCTCCCCGGCCCAGGCGATGGCTCCGGCGGACACGTCGACCGCGTCCACCTCGAAGCCGAGCGAGGCGAGGTACAGGGCGTTGCGCCCCGGGCCGCAGCCCAGATCGAGGGCGCGGCCCGGGCGGACCAGCCCCCGGCCGACGTACGAGGCCAGGCTCTCGTCGGGCTTCGCCACGAAGAACGGCACGGGCTTCGACCGGTCCTCGTAGAACCCGTCCCACCACGTCCCCGCCCCGCTGGTCCACCGGTCGGCCTCCGGCGCGAACAGGCCGTCCATCAGCTTCAGCACGTCGTCCACCGAGCGTGTGTTCCGGTCCATCCGGACCCCCTTCCAGACAGCCGAAGCGTAGGCCGGAACGGGGTGAAAGCCCAGGCCGGAGCGGTTGCCGGGTACGCCTGAGCCGACTCGGGGGCGCCGTACGGACGAGGGGGGACCCCCTGCCCCCGGGACAGGCGCGCACGTGCGTCCGGACACCCTCCGGGGGCGTTCACGGGCCTCCTCGGGGACGGGCGCGGCCCCCTTTCCCGGGAATCACCGGAAGCCCCTCGGAAGTCCCTCGGACCCGCCGGGCCGGCGCGCGGGCCGCGCGGGCCGCCTCCACGGACCCGGCCCGCGCTGTCGGTGCCTGCCGGTAGCCTCCCTGGCAACGCACATAACGGATGAGCAGGTGGGGCCGTGCCTGGCAAAGGAGTCGGACCGGAGCAGGGCAGCCGCCAGGGCGTTGCCGAACTGACCGGAGTCCTGGAGCGGATCACCTACGCCAACGAGGAGAACGGCTACACCGTCGCCCGCGTCGACACCGGGCGCGGCGCGGGCGACCTGCTCACCGTCGTCGGCGCGCTGCTCGGAGCCCAGCCCGGCGAGTCCCTGCGGATGGAGGGGCGTTGGGCCTCGCACCCGCAGTTCGGCAAACAGTTCCAGGTGGACAACTACACCACGATCCTCCCGGCCACCATCCAGGGCATCCGCCGCTACCTGGGATCCGGTCTGATCAAGGGCATCGGGCCCGTCATGGCCGACCGCATCACCACCCACTTCGGCGTCGACACCCTGGACATCATCGAGCAGCGGCCCGAACGGCTCGTGGAGGTGCCCGGACTCGGTCCCAAGCGTACGAAGATGATCGCCGCGGCCTGGGAGGAGCAGAAGGCGATCAAGGAGGTCATGGTCTTCCTCCAGACCGTCGGCGTCTCCACCTCGATCGCCGTCCGCATCTACAAGAAGTACGCCGACGCCTCGATCTCCGTCGTGAAGAACCAGCCCTACCGGCTGGCCGCCGACGTCTGGGGCATCGGCTTCCTCACCGCCGACCGCATCGCCCAGGCCGTGGGGATCCCGCACGACAGCCCCGAGCGGGTCAAGGCCGGACTCCAGTACGCCCTCTCGCAGTCCACGGACCAGGGGCACTGCTTCCTGCCCGAGGAGCGGCTGATCGCCGACGGGGTGAAGCTGCTCCAGGTCGACACCGGGCTCGTCATCGACTGCCTGGCCGAGCTCGCGGAGGACCCCGAGGGCGTCGTACGGGAGAAGGTGCCGGGGCCGGAGGACGGACAGCCGGTCACCGCCGTGTACCTCGTCCCCTTCCACCGCGCCGAGATCTCCCTCGCCGCCCAGGTGCAGCGCCTGCTGCGCACGCCCGACGACCGGATGCCGGCCTTCCAGGACGTCGACTGGGACAAGGCGCTGGCCTGGCTCGCGCGGCGTACGGGGGCCACGCTGGCCCCCGAGCAGGAGGCGGCCGTCCGGCTCGCGCTCAGCAGGAAGGTCGCCGTCCTCACCGGCGGACCCGGCTGCGGCAAGTCGTTCACCGTCCGGTCCGTGGTCGAGCTGGCCCGCGCCCGCAACGCGAAGGTGGTGCTGGCCGCCCCCACCGGACGAGCCGCGAAACGGCTCTCGGAGCTGACCGGGGCCGAGGCGTCCACCGTGCACCGGCTGCTGGAGCTGAAGCCCGGAGGGGACGCCGCGTACGACCGGGACCGGCCGCTGGACGCCGACCTGGTGGTCGTCGACGAGGCCTCGATGCTCGACCTGCTGCTCGCCAACAAGCTGGTCAAGGCCGTGGCCCCCGGCGCGCATCTGCTGCTGGTCGGTGACGTGGACCAGCTGCCCTCGGTCGGCGCGGGGGAGGTGCTGCGGGACCTGCTGGCCGACGGCGGACCGGTCCCGGCCGTCCGGCTGACCACCATCTTCCGCCAGGCCCAGAAGTCCGGCGTCGTCACCAACGCCCACCGCATCAACTCCGGGGTGCCGCCGCTCACCCAGGGGCTGGACGACTTCTTCCTGTTCGTGGAGGACGAGACGGAGGACGCGGGGGTGCTCGCCGTGGATGTCGCCGCCCGCCGCATCCCGGCCAAGTTCGGCCTGAACCCCCGACGTGACGTGCAGGTCCTCGCCCCGATGCACCGCGGCCCGGCCGGGGCCGGCCATCTCAACGGCCTGCTCCAGCAGGCCATCACCCCGGGACGCCCGGACCTCCCCGAGAAGCGGTTCGGCGGCCGGGTCTTCCGGGTAGGCGACAAGGTGACCCAGATCAGGAACAACTATGACAAGGGGGAGAACGGCGTCTTCAACGGCACGGTCGGCGTGGTCACCGCCCTCGACGCGGACGAGCAGAGGCTGACGGTCCTCACGGACGAGGACGAGGAGATCGGTTACGACTTCGACGAACTGGACGAACTGGCCCACGCCTACGCGATGACCATCCACCGGTCACAGGGCAGCGAGTATCCGGCGGTCGTCATCCCCGTGACGACCAGCGCCTGGATGATGCTCCAGCGGAACCTCCTCTACACCGCGGTGACCAGGGCCAAGAAGCTCGTCGTACTGGTCGGTTCCCGCAAGGCCATCGGGCAGGCCGTCCGCACCGTTTCCGCAGGCAGACGCTGTACGGCGCTGGATTTCCGGCTCAGCGGCGGAACGGGCGGAGACTTCCCGGAAAAATGATCGATCAAAACGGTGGGAAACATCACTGAGGCCTTCCGGAACCGGAAGGGAGGGGGCAGGATGAGAAAGTTGGCGGCACTCAGTGCCGTCGGTAGGTCCAATGGACGACCCCGAGTGCACTCTCCTGCGCCAAATGGGGGAGGGTGGAGACAGTCAGGGCACCTCGAAGAAGAGGCACTACGTCGGTGAGGGATGACGTGAGCGAGCACACCAACAACGCTGTAGTACTGCGGTACGGCGATGACGAGTACACCTACCCGGTGATCGACAGCACCGTCGGCGACAAGGGCTTCGATATCGGGAAGCTCCGGGCCAACACGGGCCTGGTCACGCTGGACAGCGGATACGGCAACACAGCCGCCTATAAATCCGCCATCACCTACCTCGACGGCGAGCAGGGCATCCTGCGGTACCGCGGCTACCCGATCGAGCAGCTCGCGGAGAGCTCGACGTTCCTCGAGGTCGCGTACACGCTGATCAACGGTGACCTTCCCAAGGTCGACGAGCTGTCGGCCTTCAAGAACGAGATCACCCAGCACACGCTGCTGCACGAGGACGTCAAGCGTTTCTTCGACGGCTTCCCGCGCGACGCCCACCCGATGGCCATGCTGTCCTCGGTCGTCAGCGCGCTGTCCACCTTCTACCAGGACAGCCACAACCCGTTCGACGAGGAGCAGCGCCACCTCTCGACGATCCGGCTGCTGGCCAAGCTTCCGACGATCGCGGCGTACGCGTACAAGAAGTCGATCGGCCACCCGTTCGTCTACCCGCGCAACGACCTCGGCTACGTCGAGAACTTCCTGCGCATGACCTTCTCGGTCCCGGCCCAGGAGTACGTGCCGGACCCGGTCGTCGTCTCGGCGCTCGAGAAGCTGCTCATCCTCCACGCGGACCACGAGCAGAACTGTTCGACCTCCACCGTGCGTCTGGTCGGCTCGTCGCAGGCGAACATGTTCGCCTCGATCTCCGCCGGCATCTCGGCCCTGTGGGGCCCGCTGCACGGCGGCGCCAACCAGTCGGTCCTGGAGATGCTCGAAGGCATCCAGGCCAACGGCGGCGACGTCGACTCCTTCATCCAGAAGGTCAAGAACAAGGAGGACGGCGTCCGCCTGATGGGCTTCGGCCACCGGGTGTACAAGTCCTTCGACCCGCGCGCCAAGATCATCAAGGCCGCCGCCCACGACGTGCTGTCCTCGCTCGGCAAGTCGGACGAGCTGCTCGACATCGCGCTCAAGCTGGAGGAGCACGCGCTCTCCGACGAGTACTTCGTCTCGCGCAACCTCTACCCCAACGTGGACTTCTACACGGGCCTGATCTACCGCGCCATGGGCTTCCCGACCGAGATGTTCACCGTGCTGTTCGCGCTCGGCCGGCTCCCCGGCTGGATCGCCCAGTGGCACGAGATGATCAAGGAGCCGGGATCCCGCATCGGCCGCCCGCGCCAGATCTACACCGGCGAGGTCCTGCGCGACTTCGTCCCGGTCGAGGGCCGCTGAAGCCCGTAGACCCGCTGCTGCACCCCGGCCGCTCCGGCCGGCATCCTTCGCCCCGCGTACCGCGCTCGTCCTGTCCAGAGCGCGGTGTCCGGGGCGATTCGGCGTTTTGGGGGCCTTGCTCTCCGGGGGGTGTCGCGGTCGCGGTGGTCCGGGGTCGCTGGTCTCCGGTGGCGGTGCGGTGGTCCGGGGGTGCGCGCTTCAGGGGTGATGGCCGGGGGGTGGGGTCCAGGGCCGGCCGGGTAGGGCTTTGGCCGGGTCTCCGGGTCTCCGGGTCTCCGGGCCTGCCCGGGGCTCCGGCGCGTCGTGGATCTCTGCCGGCGTCGTCCGGGCGCTCTCCCGGTCGCCGTCGGTCGCGGTGGGGGCATGCGCGGAATGCGCCGCTGGAGGCCGGTGGGGGTGTGTGCGAGAAACGCCCCGCCGCCGATCCCCCCACGGGTCGACGGACAGGGCGCTTCCCATATCCCGGAGCGGATTCCCCCCACGGGATCCGGCCGGGCGTCTGCAGGGAGCCTGAACTCCCTTTGCTCTGCGGTGGTGCGTATTCAGTTCGTTCCTGCTGTGCGGCCGCCGGGGTACGTACGCACGGGAGGGCCGCTCAAGCTCCCCGGTGCACGTGCCCCGGCCAACGCTTGCCATGGAGCGTCCCCCAAGACACTCCATCGGACGTCCCCCAAGACATCCTTGGCATCGCACTCTTAGACTCACCAACCCATCAGATGGTTACCCTCAAATCGGTGTGATCTAAGTCTCTTTGTGGAAATCATGTGAAGGAGCGCGACCTCAGGCTTTCCGTCACGGCGAAGGCCGCCGAGAACGCCACTGCCGCACCCGCGATCATGGCGCTGAGCAGCCCGAACGCGCTGAGAGGCAGTACGGCCACGTTGTAGCCGAAAGCCCAGAAGAGGTTGCTTCTGATGGGGGACAGAGTACGCCCCGACCGGCGGATGGCGGCAGGGGCCACCTTGAGATCTCCACGAACCGGTGCGAGGTCGCCCGCCCGGGGCGCCGCACCGGTGCCGGTTCCCACCGGCAGACCAGGATCGGCCACGGCGAGAGCGACGGCGACGATCACCCGCCACCGGCCATCACCACGTACCCGCCCTCTGCCTGGAGACGCCGTCCGACCTCGGCCTTGTCCTTTGGGAGAGCCTCCGCGTGGACCGTGCCGATCCCGATCGCGCGGGTCACGGGGATCAGGGCGGCCCCGCTCCGCGCGGGCGGCAGGATCGGTTCGAGGCCCGGTGTCCGGAGGTCCGTCACGGCCGCCGCGCTGCCGTCCTTCGCCCGTCCATCCGGCTGGGCTTCTCCTCGACCTGGGCCGTGCGCGAGGCGCAGACGGTTCCGCCGCTCGTGGAAGCGGCCTCGGCGGTTCCCGCCGACGGGGCCTCGGCTGCCGTGGTGCCGACGTGTGTGCCGACTCCTGGGTCGGGCGGTCGGGCTGCTTCCGCACCGCTGTCCACCTCTCCGGTGGCGTACGGCCTGAAGCGGCCCTCCGGGACGAGCGGCCCGAAGGGGCCCGGGTCCCGGCGCTCCCGCGCGTCCCGCCGGGCGGCCGGCGAGCACGCCCCATGCACGGGGCGGCCGTCCGGGTGTGCGGGCGAACCGGCTCGCCCGTGGGGTGCGGGGCGCGCTGCTAGCGCCGGGTGGTGCGCGCGGGCGCTACGGATGGCGCGTACCGGGTGTGATGCCTCTGCCGTGGGTACGCGGGCACCAGTGGACGCACGGCCTGGGGCGCGGGTGTGCGATGCGTGCACGGTCTGGGGTGCGGGCGGTGCGCCCGCCCTGAGGTGTGACGGCCGTGCCGATCCGCGCACACCCAGGGATGGCGGGCGGTGCCCGGTCTCAGGCGCGGCCGACGAGCTCGTAGCCCGCCTCGTCGACGGCGGCGCGTACGGCCTCGTCGGTCAGCGGCGCCGCGGATTCGACGGTCACCCGGCCGGTGGCGGCCTCGGCCTTGACCGAGGTGACCCCCTCGATCGCGGAGATCTCCTCGGAGACCGCCCCTTCGCAGTGACCGCAGGTCATGCCCGTCACCTCGTACACCGCGGTGACGGCGCCCACCTGGACGTCGGCCGCCCCGTCGTCGCAGGAGCCGGTGGACGAGCAGCAGGAGCCGGAGGTCCGGGGCGTGTCCGTCTCGGTGGTCATGGCGTTCTCCTCTTCGCGGGGACAGCGGGTGTGACGGTGGGGCGCGAGGGCGCGCCAGGGAGCCCGGTGCGCCTCACCGTGTACCACTATACCCCTAGGGGGTATCAATCCCCTTTGCTGTCGCCCCCTCGGGCGTGTCGCAGACCAGGGGCTCCAGGTAGCGGTACATCACGGCCTTCAACTCGTCCGTGTAGGCCACCCGTTCGGCTCCCTCGTGGGACATGATCAGGTCGAGGCCGGCCTTGAAGAGGACGAAGGACATCTCGGCGGTGCGGGCGACCTGGTCCGCCGGCAGCTCGGGCAGGTAGGCGCCGAGGAGCTGTTCGGTCCTGGTGAGCATGGCGGCGTGCAGGGCGTCGTGCTCCCGGGTGATCACGCCCGGGATCTCGGAGCCGTGGGTGAGGACGGCGAAGGCCGGGTTCTCGCAGTTGAAGGCGATCAGCGGGTCCAGGACCGTGTTCAGGAGCCGGTCGAGCGGCAGCTCGATGTGGCTGACGACGAAGGCGGCGCCGTACGTCTCCCGCCAGCGGTGCAGGAGCTGTTCGCCGAGCTCGATGGCGATGGCTTCCTTGTTGGGGAAGAACTGGTACAGCGTGCCCGGTGAGACGCCCGCCTCGCGGGCGATGGCGTTGGTGCTGGCGCCGTTGTACCCGCTGGCGCTGAAGACGTCGGCGGCGGCTTCGAGCAGCTGGGCGACGCGGGCCTCGCCGCGCGCCTGGCGACGGCGGGGGCGGCCCGCCGCGCCGCCCGCTCCCGCTGCTCCGGTGCCTGTGCCGGAGCCCGCGCCGGTGTCGGCCGCGGGGCCGGAGCCGGTGTCCGTGGTGGCGGCTTTGCGGCCGCTGTTGTCCTTGGTGCCCGCGCCACTCTTCTCGCGGCTGTCGCTCTGCTCTCGGTCGCCGCTCTGCGCGGGCGTGGCGGCTGCTTCCGCTCTGGCCTCCGGCACGGTTGATCCCCAGCTCTCAAGACGCGGTTGACAAATACGAGCGGCCACTCGCATTCTGAACAAACGCGAGCGGGTGCTCGTGTTTGCCAGTGTACGTGGCAATGGCCGACCCGTGCCGTTCCGTGCTGCCCGGGTCCCGGTGAAGGGGACACCGCACCATGTCCGAAGTCAACAGCCCGGAGCGTGCCGGGGGGTGGACCCGCTTCGTCACCGCGAGGCCGAGGCTCGCCCTGCTGGCCGCCCTGGTGATCACGGCGCTCGCTGTGTTCGCGGGCAGCGGGGTGGCCGACAGGATGGGCAGCGGCGGCTGGGAAGCGCCCGACGCCGAGTCGACCCGCACAACCCAAATGCTGGAGCGGGAGTTCCCCGACTCGCAACCCAACCTGCTTCTGCTCGTCGACAGCGGCGACGTCACGGTCGACGATCCCGCAGTGGCGGCCGAGGCGGCCCGGCTCACCGACCGGCTCTCGGCCGAGCCGGGGATCACGGGGGTCGGCTCGTACTGGCGGACGAAGTCCCCCGCCCTGCGCTCCTCCGACGGACACGAGGCGATCGTCGCCGCCCGGATCACAGGCGACGAGAAGGGCGCCGGCGAGATCCTGGACCGGATAGCCCCCGTCTACGGCGGTGCGCACGGCCCGGTGGATGTGTCCGTCGGGGGACCCGTCGCCGTGCGGCACGAGATGCAGAGCATCATCCAGGAGGACCTCCTGCGTGCCGAGCTGATCGCTCTGCCGGTCACGCTGGTGCTGCTGGTCATGGTCTTCGGGAGCGCGGTCGCGGCCCTGCTGCCCCTCGGCGTCGGCATCGTCGCGATCCTGGGGACCAACGCGGTGCTGCGCGGCATCACGGAGTTCACCGATGTCTCGGTCTTCGCCCAGAACCTCACCACGGCACTGGGCCTCGGACTCGCGATCGACTACGCCCTGTTCATCGTGCGCCGCTTCCGCGAGGAGCTGTCGGCCGGGGCGGACACCCGGACGGCGATCGGCACCACCCTGCGCACGGCGGGCCGCACGGTGCTCTTCTCCGCGCTGACGGTGGCCGTGTCGCTCGCCGCGATGATGGTCTTCCCCCAGTACTTCCTTCGCTCCTTCGCCTACGCGGGCATCGCGGTGGTGCTGTTGGCCGCCGCGGCTGCCCTCATCCTGCTGCCGGCCGCGCTGATGCTGCTCGGGCCACGGGTGAACGCCCTGGACCTGGGCCGGCTGCTGCGGCGCCGCCGCCCGGAGCCGGCCTCCGGGACCGCGGCGGCCGAGGGATCGGGCAGGGGGTGGGCCCGCTTCTCGGTGCTCGTGATGCGCAGGGCTCCTCTCTTCGCCGTCGTCACCACGGTCGGGCTCGTCCTCCTGGGACTCCCCTTCCTCGGGGTGAAGTTCGGCACGGCGGACGACCGGCAGCTGCCGGACACAGCCGAGTCCCGCGTCGTCCAGGAGCACATACGGGACAGCTTCCCCGGCAGCCCCGGCGGTGGCCTCGAAGTGCTCGCGGAGGGCACGGCGAATGCCGGCCAGTACGCCGAGTTCAAGGACCGGATCGCCGCGCTGCCCGGAGTGCAGAGGGTCGACGGGCCCGTCACGGGGGACGGATCCGCGTACTTCAACGTTCTTCCCGAGGGGGAGCCCGTCGGGCAGGGGGCCCAGGACCTGGTCCGCGAGCTGCGGGCCGAGCCCGCCCCGTTCGACACCTCGGTGACCGGGACGGCGGCCGTCCTGGTCGACTCGAAGGACGCCATAGCGGACCGGCTGCCCTGGGCGGTGGGGATCATCGTCGTGGTGACGCTGCTGCTCGTCTTCCTGCTGACCGGCAGCGTCCTCATCCCGCTCCAGGCGGTCGTCCTGAACGCGCTCAGCCTGACCGCCATGTTCGGAGCGGTGGTCTGGGTCTTCCAGGACGGAAACCTCTCCGGGATCCTCTCCTTCACCAGCACAGGTGACATCGAGACGACCCTGCCCGTGCTGATGTTCTGTGTGGCCTTCGGCCTCTCCATGGACTACGGCGTGTTCCTGCTCTCCCGGATCAAGGAGGAGTACGACCGCACCGGCGACCACGAGCATTCGGTGACGTTCGGGCTCCGTCACACGGGCGGGCTGATCACCGCGGCTGCCGTCATCCTGGCCGTGGTGATGGTGGCCATCGGCACCTCGCGCGTGACCAACACGAAGATGCTCGGCCTCGGGATCGCCCTGGCCGTACTGATGGACGCCATGGTGGTGCGGAGCCTGCTGGTGCCGGCCGTGATGAAGCTGATGGGCCGGGTCACCTGGTGGGCCCCCGCGCCGCTGCGCGCCTTCCACCAGCGGTTCGGACTGAGCGAGGGTGAGCCGGCTCCGGCCGGGGGCGAGGCCCCCGAGCAGCTGCCGCCGGGAGCAGGTGGGAAGGAGCGGGACAGGATCACGGCCGGGGCGTAGATTCGCCCGGAGCCGGAGCCGGAGCCGGAGCCGGAGCCGGAGCCGGAGCCGGAGCCGGAGCCGGAGCCGGAGCCGGAGCCGGAGCCGGAGCCCGGTGGCGGTGGCGGTGGCGGTGGTGCCGGGATGGTGGCGCCGGGTGGCGGAGCCGTACGGCGGTGGCCGGGCGTGCGTGGTCGAGTGCTGGTGGCTGGAGCAGGGAGGCGGGACGGATGAGGGCAGTGGTGTTCGAGGAGTTCGGGCAGGAGGCCCGGGTCCGGGACCTCCCGGACCCCGTTCCTCCGGCCGGGGGAGTCGTGGTGCGAGTCGAGGCCACGGGGCTCTGCCGGAGCGACTGGCACGGCTGGATGGGGCACGACCCGGACATCGTCCTCCCGCACGTGCCCGGCCACGAACTGGCCGGAGTGGTCGCGGACGTGGGCCCCGGTGTCCACAACTGGCGGGCCGGCGACCGGGTCACCGTGCCCTTCGTCTGTGCCTGCGGCCGGTGTTCCGCCTGTGCCGCCGGCGCCCAGCAGGTCTGCGAGCGGCAGACCCAGCCGGGCTTCACCCACTGGGGGTCCTTCGCCGAATACGTGGCGCTGGAACAGGCCGACGTCAATCTGGTCGCGGTGCCCGAAGGGCTCTCGCCGGCCACGGCGGCCGGACTCGGGTGCCGGTTCGCCACGGCGTTCCGTGCCGTGGTGGAACAAGGGCGGGTCGCTCCGGGGGAGTGGGTCGCCGTGCACGGCTGCGGCGGGGTCGGACTGTCCGCCGTGATGATCGCGGTGGCGTGCGGGGCCAGGGTCGTCGCGGTCGACGTGTCGCAGCGGGCCCTGGAGCTGGCCAGGGCGTTCGGCGCGACCGAGACAGTGGACGCCTCGTCGCACCCCGGTGGTGCGGACGAGGCCGTACGCGAACTGACCGGTGGCGGCGCGCATCTGTCGCTCGACGCCCTCGGCTCCCCGGTCACCTGCGGCGCCTCGGTGCGGAGCCTGCGCCGACAGGGCCGCCATGTCCAGGTCGGGCTTCTGCCGTCGGCGGCGGGCGACCCCGTCGTCCCCATGGCGAGGGTGATCGGTCTGGAACTGGAGATCCTCGGCAGCCACGGCATGGCCGCCCACGCCTACCCGCCGATGATGGACATGGTCCGGGCCAGCACCCTGCGGCCGGATCTCCTGGTGACGTCCACCCTCACCCTGGACGATGCCCCGAAGGCCCTCGCCGCGATGGGCACGGGCTTCGGGACGGGCGTCACCATCATCGAGCCGGCGAAGAAAGCCTGAGGGCCGGGCGCAACGGCTACGGCCACGCCAACGGCAACGGCAACGGCTACAGCCACGCCAACGGCAACGGCAACGGCTGCGGCTGCGGCTGCCGGGCCGGGAGGCGATCCGCGCGAGGACGGTGCCCACGGCCCCCTGGGCTTTCCGCGCCGGACCTCGTCCGGAGGCGGAGGAGCCCATGCCTACGCTACGAACGGAGGCGGAAGGAGTCCGTGCGTGCGCTACGAACGGACCGTGTGCGGCTGGGCCCGGATGTGTGCGCGAACTCCTGGTACGACCTGAGGGCCTTGCCCGTCGTGAGGGGACCCCTCTGCGTCTCCCGTGTGCCTCTGTCCCGGTGAACGAGGTCGCGGGCGGCGGTTCAGGGAGCGGCGCGAGTCCGTGGCACGGGATCAGCGGAACGCGGGCCTACGCGACCGAGGGGGTAGCGGGCTGCTGTGGCGCAGGAGGATCAGGGGCCAGCGGGTCAGGAGGACGGCCGCGCTGGCCCGCAGATGCGGAGGAACTCCCGGGTGCGGCGTGCGATGGGCAGCGGTTTGTCCGGCGGGCAGGGATACATGTCCTGCTCGACGATGGCGAACAGGTCCTTCCCCAGGGCGCGTGCGGCGTCCAGCACCGGCTCCAGCGCGGGCACACCGCCGGGCGGCTCGCACATCACGCCGCGGGCCACCGCCGGGCCGAACGGCACCTCGTTCGCCACGACATCGGCCAGCACCGCAGGATCGACCTGCTTGAGGTGCAGATAGCCGATCCGCTCCCCGTAGGTCTTGATGAGCTTCACGCTGTCCCCGCCGCAGTACGCGTAGTGCCCGGTGTCGAGACAGAGGGAGACCAGGTCGGGGTCGGTGGCGTCGAGGAAGCGGTTGACGTTCTCCTCGCTGTCGATGTGCGTGTCGGCGTGCGGGTGCACCACGACGCGCAGTCCGTACGTGTCCCGCACCTCGCGGGCCAGGCGCTCCGTCTGGGTGCTGAGGTCGTGCCACTGCCCGGGGGTGAGCGTCCGGTCCTCCAGCACCTCACCCGTCTTGTCGTCCCGCCAGAACGACGGGATGACCACGAGATGTCCGGCCCCCATCGCCCGGGTGAGTGCCGCGATGCCGGCGACATGCTCCCAGGTCCGGTCCCAGACCGCCGGACCGTGGTGCAATCCGGTGAAGACGGTGCCCGCGGAGACGGCGAGATTCCGGCGGGCGGTCTCGTCCGCGAGCCGGGCGGGATCGGTGGGCAGATAGCCGTACGGGCCGAGCTCGATCCACTCGTAACCCGCCTCGGTGACCTCGTCGAGGAACCGCTCCCAGGGCACCTGCCGCGGATCGTCGGGGAACCACACCCCCCATGAATCGGGTGCCGAACCGATGCGGATGCGGGCCGGGGAGGGTACGGAGGAGGTCATATCGCCCACCCTCCAGCCCTCGGGAAGGAGTGTCAAGAGTTCGTCCGAATGTCCGGACAAAGTGTTGACAGGGCTCTGGGTGAGGGCTAGACCTGGGACGGGCCGACCGGCCGGGGCCGGCTCGCGCGACGCACACCGGAGGGAGGCCCGGGGAATGGGCCAGGAGGACCGGCGCGGGCGAAGAGCGGGGGCGTACGGGGCGGATGACAGGTCGTGAGCGGTGGCCCGGAGGGACGGACGGTACGAACTGCCGTATCGGACCGACGGGTTCGGCGATCCGTTCTGGGCCCCCGGTTGGGCGATCCGTTCTGGGCCCCCGGATTGGGTGGTCCGCCCTGGGCCGCGGGTTGGTCGATCCACCCTGGGCCTCCGGGTTGGGAGACCCGGCCCGGATCACAGGGTTGGGCGATGCGCCACGGATCACCGGGGTGTTCGACAGCCCGGGACCAACAGTCAGGACCACCAGAAGAACCACCGAGCCGGAGCGCGGCTCCAGCCCACCAGGTCGGGCGACCTGCCCGGATCACCAGCAGGACCACCTGGCCCGGACCACCTGGCCCGGACCGCCCGGCCCGCACCACCGGCCCGGACCACCCGGCCCGCACCGCCGGACCGGCTCACCAGGCGGACCACCCGGCCCGCACCACCGGACCGGCACACCCGGCCCGTACCGCCTGCCCGGACCGCCCGGCCCGCACCACCGGACCGCACCACCGGCCCGCACCACCGCGCCGGACCCACCAGGCCGAAGCAGCGGTCAGGACCACGGGGCGGATCGCGGGGCGGACCACGGGGCGGATCACCCGGCCGGAGCGCCGGGCCGGAGTACGAGGTCGAAGGGATGCGTATGCCTGAGCCGTACGACGTCATCACCATGGGGCGGATCGGGGTGGACATCTACCCCTTGCAGACCGGCGTACCACTGGCCCGGGTCGAGACCTTCGGGAAGTTCCTCGGCGGCTCGCCGTCGAACGTGGCGGTGGCCGCCGCCCGGCTGGGACGGCGCACGGCTGTCATCACGCGCACAGGCCGGGACGCCTTCGGCGACTACCTCCACCAGGCGCTGCGGGAGTTCGGGGTGGACGACCGTTGGGTGGGCGCCGTGGCGGAGTATCCGACGCCCGTGACCTTCTGCGAGATCTTCCCGCCGGACCACTTCCCGCTCTACTTCTACCGGCAGCCCAAGGCACCCGATCTGGAGATCCACCCTGCGGAGCTGGACCTGGACGCCGTACGCGCCGCCCGTGTCTTCTGGATGACCGGCACCGGACTCTGCGCCGAGCCCAGTCGCACCGCGACCCTCGCCGCCCTCCGGGCCCGCGGCGCGGCAGAGGCACCGGGCCCGGCCGGCCCGCCGCGCGCCACCGTCTTCGACCTCGACTGGCGCCCCATGTTCTGGGGGGAGGGGAAGGGCGGTGACGCCGAAGCCGCCCGTACGCACTACCGCGAGGCGCTCGCCCACGCCACGGTCGCCGTCGGCAACCTCGACGAGTGCGAGGTGGCCACCGGGGAACGCGACCCGCACGCGGCCGCCGCCGCCCTGCTCGCCGCCGGGCCCGAACTCGCCGTCGTCAAGCAGGGACCGGCCGGCGTCCTCGCCGTGCACCGCGACGGCACGACCGCCGAGATCCCGCCCCTCGCCGTCGAGGTGGTCAACGGACTGGGCGCGGGCGACGCCTTCGGGGGCGCCCTCTGCCACGGTCTCCTCGCCGGCTGGGACACGGACCACGTCATGCGCTACGCCAACGCGGCCGGGGCCATCGTCGCCTCCCGCCTCGCCTGCTCCTCCGCGATGCCCCACCCGCACGAGGTCGAACAGGTCCTGACCGACGGCGTGGCGGGCCCGGCCACGGGCAGCACCCCGTGACCCCGCCCGCCGCGGCAGGCGTCGCCGACCTCGTACGGCTCCGCGCCGACCGCCCCGAGGCCGTCGCCGAGGCCGCCGCCACCCGCGGCAGGCGCCCCCTCCTGGGTCCCACCGGACGGCTGATGATCATCGCGGCGGATCATCCGGCCCGCGGGGCCCTCGCCGTCGGCGACGACGGCCTGGCCATGGCCGACCGCTTCGACCTGCTGGAACGCCTCTGCCTCGCCCTGGCCCGCCCCGGCGTCGACGGGGTGCTCGCGGGTGCCGACGTCCTGGAGGACCTGCTGCTCCTGGGCGCACTGGAGGAGAAGGTCGTCATCGGCTCCATGAACCGAGGCGGGCTCGCGGGCGCCGCGTTCGAGCTCGACGACCGCTTCACCGGCCACCGCCCCGTCGACCTGTCCCAGCGGCGTTTCGACGCGGGCAAGTTGCTCCTGCGGATCGATCACGACGACCCGGGCTCCCTGGACACCCTGCACACCGCAGCCCGCACCGTGAACGCGATGGCCGCCCACCGGCTGCCCGTCTTCATCGAGCCGTTCCTCTGCCGGCGTACCCCCGGAGGCATCCGCACCGACCTGGGCGCCGCCGCCGTCACGACCTCCATCGCCATCGCCTCGGGGCTGGGCGGCACGTCCGCCTACACCTGGCTCAAGGTCCCCGTCACGGAGGACCCCGACGACATGGAGCGCGTGATGCGGGCCTCGACCCTGCCCGCCGTCCTGCTCGGCGGCGAGGTCCCGGAGGATCCCGACACGGCGTACGAGCGGTGGCGGGGCGCCCTGCGGCTCCCGACCGTCCAGGGGCTGGTCGTCGGACGGTCGCTGCTCTATCCCGCCGACGGCGACGTGGCGGGCGCCGTCGACACGGCCGTGGGGCTGCTGTGAAGGTGGCCGTCGACACGGCGGTGGGGCTCCCGTGCACGGTGCTGGGCCGCGCCGTGTCACTCCGGTACACGGTGGCCGTCGACACGGCCGTGGGACCGGACTCCCGTGGACCGGAAGTGGACACGAACGCGAGGCGTCCGTGAGCGAGGCCCGACGACGGGTAGGGATGGAGCCATGGGAGCCAGGGGAGCGATGACGAAGCCGGACGAGCAGCAGAGGCACCACCACCTCAGGGCCGGTCACGCCGCGAGCGGTCCCTACGCCCTCGACATCGGCCCGGAGCGGGCCGGATGGGAGCGGTCCGCCCTGCGTGTGCTGGAGCTGGAGCCGGGCGGAGTTCACACCCTGGTAACCGGGGAGAGCGAATGGATCGTCCTGCCGTTGTCCGGTGGCTGTACGGTGCGCACAGCAGGTGAGATCTTTGAACTACGGGGCAGGAAAGACGTGTTCGGCCCTGTGACCGATTTCGCCTATGTCCCACGCGACGCCCGCGCCCAGATCTCCTCCGGCGCAGGAGGCCGCTTCGCCCTGGCAGGAGCGAAGTGCGAGCGACGACTCCCCGCTCGCTACGGCCCCGCGCCGGAGGTACCGGTCGAGCTGCGTGGCGCGGGCACCTGCTCGCGCCAGGTGCACAACTTCGCCGCGGCCGACACCTTCGACTGTGACCGGCTCATCGCCGTCGAGGTCCTCACCCCCGGCGGCAACTGGTCCTCGTACCCGCCCCACAAGCACGACGAGCACCACCCCGGCACCGAGTCCGTGCTCGAGGAGATCTACTACTTCGAGGTCGAGGGCGACGGCCTCGGCTACCACCGGGTCTCGCCCTCCCGGCCCGGAGGAACGGACGTGCTCGCCGAGGTCGCCACCGGTGACGCCGTCCTCATCCCCGACGGCTGGCACGGCCCGTCCATCGCCCCGCCGGGACGCACCCTGTACTACCTGAACGTCATGGCGGGCCCGGGCGAGCAGCGTGAATGGCTGATCCGCGACCACCCCGACCACCGCTGGATCCGTGAGACCTGGCCCGATCAGCCCGTCGACCCACGACTGCCGCTCCACGGTCCGGAGGCCGCCCGGTGACCACACCCCGCCGCACGTCCCACCCCTCCGGTACGCCGGGCGCGTCCGGGCCGGCCGGGGCCACCCGCAGGCTCACCACCGCGCAGGCGCTGATCGCCTTCCTCGCCCGCCAGTACACCGAGCGCGACGGGCGGCGCCACCGCCTGATCAACGCCACCTGGGGCATCTTCGGCCACGGCAACGTCGCGGGCGTGGGGCAGGCACTCCTCGAAGCCGGCCCCGCGATGCCGTACCTCCAGGGCCGCAGCGAACAGGCCATGGTGCACGCCGCCGTCGGATACGCCCGCCGGTCCGGCCGGCTCTCCGCGCACGCCGTCACCACCTCCATCGGCCCCGGCGCAACCAACCTCGTCACGGGTGCGGCGCTCGCCACCGTCAACCACCTGCCCGTCCTCCTCCTGCCCGGAGACACCTTCGCGACCCGCCCCGCAGACCCGGTGCTCCAGCAGCTCGAAGTGCCCCACGCGGGCGATGTGTCGGTCAACGACTGCCTGCGCCCCGTCTCCCGCCACTTCGACCGG
The DNA here is from genome assembly GCF_042886395.1 of Streptomyces sp. NPDC058008. NCBI lineage: Bacteria > Bacillati > Actinomycetota > Actinomycetes > Kitasatosporales > Streptomycetaceae > Streptomyces > Streptomyces sp. NPDC058008. The sequence goes on from NZ_JBHVQX010000001.1 coordinate 349,478, forward strand.
ATCACCCGCCCCGAGGCGCTGATCCCGGCCGCCCTGCACGCCATGCGCACCCTCGCCGACCCGGCGGCCACGGGGGCCGTCACCCTCGCGCTGCCGCAGGACGTACAGGCCGAGGCGTACGACTGGCCCGCGGAGTTCTTCGCGACACGGGTCTGGACCGTACGCAGGCCGGCCCCCGATCCGTACGAGCTCGAACAGGCCGTCCGCGCGGTGCGTTCCGCGCGCCGCCCCCTGATCGTCGCGGGCGGCGGTGTCCACCACAGCGCGGCCGAGGAGGCGCTCGCCGCGTTCGCCGCCTCCACCCGCATCCCCGTGGCGTCCACCCAGGCCGGCAAGGGCTCGCTGCGCCACGACCACCCCGCCGACGTGGGCGGCATCGGCCACACCGGCACCGCGACCGCCGACGCGCTCGCCCGCGAGGCCGACCTGGTGATCGGTGTCGGCACCCGCTACACCGACTTCACGACCGCCTCCGGCACCCTCTTCGCGGAGCCGGGGGTCCGCTTCCTCAACCTCAACATCACCGGCTTCGACGCCCACAAGCTCTCCGCCCTCCCCCTCGTCGCCGACGCGCGCACCGCGATCGAGGCGCTCGGCGAGGCCCTCGGCGCGCGCGGACACCGCGTCACCCCCGCCTACGAGAGCGAGTACACCGACGCCAAGGAGCGCTGGGAGCGGCGCGTCGACGCCGCCTTCGCCACCGCGGACCCCGACGCCCGCCCCACCCAGGCCCAGGTGCTCGGGCTGCTCGACGAGCTGGTCACCGAGGACGACGTCCTGGTCAACGCGGCGGGCTCCCTCCCCGGCGACCTCCACAAGCTGTGGCGGACCCGCTCCCCGCACCAGTACCACGTCGAGTACGGGTACTCCTGCATGGGATACGAGATCCCCGCCGCCCTCGGGGTCCAGCTCGCGGCGCCGGGCCGACCGGTCTGGGCCCTCGTCGGCGACGGCACCTACCTGATGAACCCCACCGAGATCGTCACCGCGGTGCAGGAGAACCTGCCCGTCAAGCTGGTCATCCTGCAGAACCACGGATACGCCTCCATCGGCGGCCTCTCCGAGTCCGTCGGCGCCGAGCGCTTCGGCACCGCGTACCGGCACCGCGCCGACGACGGCGCGTTCACCGGCGCCCCCCTGCCCGTCGACCTCGCCGCCAACGCGGCCTCGCTCGGCATGCGGGTGCTGCGCGCCGGGTCGGTCGGTGAGCTGCGCCGCGCGCTCGCCGAGGCACGTGCCGCGGACCGTCCCACTTGTGTCTACGTCGAGACCGAAACGGCAGACACAGTGTCGGGCCCTCCTCCGGCACAGGCGTGGTGGGATGTTCCCGTAGCCGAAACCGCGACCCGCCCGTCGGCGGTCGAGGCGAGGAAAGAGTACGACCGGCAGATCGCAGCCCGACGCCGCCACCTGTGAAGGAGACCCCGTCATGAAGACCGTCAACCACTGGATCGGTGGCAAGACCGTCGAGGGCACGTCGGGCAACCACGGTCCGGTCACCGACCCGGCGACCGGCGCCGTCACGACCCGGGTGGCTCTCGCCTCCGCCGAGGAGGTCGACGCCGCGGTCTCCGCCGCGAGGACCGCGTACGAGACCTGGGGCACCTCCTCCCTCTCCGCCCGCACCGCCGTCCTCTTCCGCTACCGGGCCCTGCTGGACGCCCACCGCGACGAGATCGCCGCGCTGATCACCGCCGAGCACGGCAAGGTGCACTCCGACGCGCTGGGCGAGGTCGCCCGTGGCCTGGAGATCGTCGAGCTGGCCTGCGGCATCACCACCCAGCTCAAGGGCGAGCTGTCGACCCAGGTCTCCAGCCGGGTCGACGTCTCCTCGATCCGGCAGCCGCTCGGTGTCGTCGCGGGCATCACGCCGTTCAACTTCCCGGCCATGGTGCCGATGTGGATGTTCCCGCTGGCCATCGCGTGCGGGAACACCTTCGTCCTGAAGCCCAGCGAGAAGGACCCGTCGGCCGCCAACCTGCTGGCCGAGCTGGCCGCGGAGGCGGGCCTGCCCGACGGCGTACTGAACGTCCTGCACGGGGACAAGGTGGCCGTCGACGGACTCCTCGCCCACCCCGACGTCGCCGCCGTGTCCTTCGTCGGCTCCACCCCCATCGCCCGGTACATCCACACCACCGCCTCCGCCAACGGCAAGCGCGTCCAGGCGCTCGGCGGCGCGAAGAACCACATGCTGGTCCTCCCCGACGCCGACCTGGACGCCGCCGCCGACGCCGCCGTCTCGGCCGCCTACGGGTCCGCCGGCGAACGCTGCATGGCCATCTCCGCCGTCGTCGCGGTGAGTTCCGTCGCGGACGAACTGGTCGCGAAGATCCGCGAGCGGGCCGAGCGGATCACGATCGGCCCCGGCACGGACCCCGCCTCCGAGATGGGCCCGCTGATCACCGCCGCCCACCGCGACAAGGTCGCCTCCTACGTCACGGGGGCCGCCGCACAGGGCGCCGACGTCGTGCTCGACGGCACCGGCCTCACGGTCGAGGGCTTCGAGGACGGCCACTGGATCGGCCTGTCGCTGCTGGACAACGTCTCCACCGACTCCGACGCCTACCGCGACGAGATCTTCGGCCCGGTCCTGTGCGTCCTGCGCGTCGGCACCTACGAGGAGGGCGTCGCCCTCATGAACGCCTCGCCCTTCGGCAACGGCACCGCGATCTTCACCCGCGACGGCGGGGCGGCCCGCCGCTTCCAGCTGGAGATCGAGGCCGGCATGGTCGGCGTCAACGTGCCGATCCCGGTGCCGGTGGGCTACCACTCCTTCGGCGGCTGGAAGGACTCCCTCTTCGGGGACCACCACATCTACGGCAACGACGGCGTGCACTTCTACACCCGCGGCAAGGTCGTCACCACCCGCTGGCCCGACCCGGCCGACGCCCCCGCCGGCGTCGACCTCGGCTTCCCGCGCAACCACTGACCGCCCCCGCGGCTCCCGCGTCCCCCGCCCCCCCGGAAAAAGGCGGGGGAGCGGGAGCCGGCGGTGGAACACTGACCGCATGGAGACGGCGTCGCAGCTTCCGTTCGGTGAGGTCCTCAGGGACCGGCTCGGCCCGCCCGCACACCCGTCCGTGCTGGAGAGCAGCCCCCGTTCACGGGTCTGGCGCATCGGGCTGTCCGGGCGCCCCGCCGTACTGAAACAGCTGGTGGAAGGCCCGGGGGCCGACGAACGGTACGCACGCGAGGTGGCCGCCCTGCGCATCGCGGGCCGGGCGTCAGGCTCCCCGATCGTGCCCGCGCTCCTCGGGACCGACCCCGCCGAGCGGGTCCTCGTCCTCGAACACCTCGACCACCGGCCGCCCGCCGCCGACTGGACCGTCGGCTGGGCGGCGGCCCTCGCCAGGCTGCACAGCACCGCCGGACCCGGCGACACCGGAGCGCTGCCCCGCTGGCAGGGCCCGACCGGTGCCGACGTCAGTTCGTTCCTCGCCCTCGCCGAGACGCTGGGGGTCCCCGGGACACCGGACGCGCGGGACGAACTGCACGCCCTCGTGGAGCGCCTGGACCGGGCGGAGGGGACCGCCCTGCTCCACGGCGACCCGTGCCCCGGCAACGACCTGCACACCCCCGACGGCGTCAGGTTCATCGACTTCGAGCAGGCCTCCCTCGGCAGCGGCCTGATGGAACTCGCCTACCTCCGCGTCGGGTTCCCGACCTGTTGGTGCGTCACCCGGGCCGCACCAGCCCTGCTGGAACGCGCGGAGGCCGCCTACCGCGCGGCCTGGCACGCCGAGACCGGCACCGCGCTCCCGGACACCGGGCTCGCCGACGCCTGCGCGGGCTGGCTGATCAGGGGCGACGCCCTGGTCGAGCGCGCCCGCCGCGGCGGCACCGACCACCTCGCCCGCGTTCCCCACGAGGACTGGACCTGGGGCACGGCGACCGCCCGCCAGCGCCTGGCCCACCGGCTCGGAGTGGTGGCCGGCACGAGCGCGGGCCACGGGGACCTGAGGTTCCTCGGCGCGCTCGCGGCGGACCTGCGCCGTGCCGTCCTCGACCGCTGGCCGACGGTGCGGCCGGTGCCGGAACGGCGCCCGTAGTCCGAAAACCCCTGGCGGGGAGCGCGGCGCCGCCGCCATCCTGGGGGCCATGTCCGTACCCCGGCACGAGATCCGCGCACAGCACACGGCCACCACCGTCACCGTCTACCAGGCCTACCCGCCGTCCATCGGGCTCCCCGCCGCCCGCGACGGGCGCTTCCCGTCCGCCTGGAAGCGCGACCGCATGACCTGGATCAAGCCCAGCTTCCTGTGGATGATGTACCGCTGCGGCTGGGGCACCAAGGAGGGCCAGGAGACCGTGCTGGCCGTCGAGATCACCCGGGCCGGCTTCGCCTGGGCCCTGGAGAACGCCGAACTCTCCCACTACGTCAGGGGCGTCCACCCGGACCAGGACAGCTGGAAGCGCGGCCTGCGCCGCAGCCCCACCCGCGTCCAGTGGGACCCCGAGCGCGATCTCGCCCTGAACCCGCTGCCCCACCGCTCGCTCCAGCTCGGGCTCTCCGGGGAAGCAGCCCGGCGGTACGCCGACGAGTGGACCGTATCCGTCCGCGACGTGACACCCCTCGCCCGGCAGGTGCACACGGCCGTCCGGGGCGGGCACCAGGAGGCAGCCGCCGCCCTGCTGCCCGTGGAGACCCCGCTCGACCTCCGGGCCCCCCGCCCGGTACCCGCCAGTGCCACCCCGTGAGATCCCCTGACGTCGGCACGTCGGCGCGTCCGCACGTCCCTGGCCGGCCCCGCCCCGCCGGACGCCGCCGAGCCGGGCAGCCCGTCCGTGACCGAACCCTCCCCAGGGTCCGGCCGTGAACGGGGCGCGGCCCGGGGACCGAGGAAGTGCCGCCCGGACGGACTTCGCAGCCGGGGGTGAACGCGAGCGCGGATCCGGCGGCCCCCGGTGACCGGTGCGGGTGGCGGCCCCTGCCGGGTGACGCGGGGACACCCCAGCCCCCAGCCCCCCGGCGGCCCCCGGCGGTCTCGTGGCGGCCGGTTCCGGGAGGCGGGAGCGGTCAGGCCGGAGCGTCGAACTCCCAGGTCAGCATGGCGAACACCCCGTCGTCCGCCGCGCCCGCCGAGCGGTAGGCGGCGAGCGCTGCTTCGTTGCCGCGCTCCACACCCACCCACATGTCGTAGCAGCCGCGCGCCCGGGCCTCGGCGGCCAGCGCCTCCGTGAGCGCGCGCCCGATGCCCCGGCGGCGGTAGCGCTCGTCGACGCAGAGTTCGTACAGGCACATCTCCGTGCCCTTGTCCGGGTGCAGCATCTCGATGCCCGACACGAACCCGGCCGGGACGTCCCCCGCGTACGCGATGAGCATCAGATGGCCGTCAGCGGCCAGGAAGCGGGCCGCCCACCCGGGGCGGGGCGGGGCGTCGTAGAGGGGCGCGGCGGCGAGGAGCTCCGCGGTCGTGGTGGCGGGACGGATGCGGATGGTCACGTATGGGCCCTTTCGTGGCGTCGGTGTACCGCAGGCGGAGTACGGCGCGGGCCGGCCGTACCTCCCAGGGATGCCGCCCGCCTCCCCCCGGGGGCACTCCGGGGGCCGGACCGGTCCGTCTAGGGTCGAGTCATGGAGAAACCGACTTCCCGGTGGCGGCGCCGGCTGCCCCGCACCCCTGGGCGGTGGGCCGCGGTCGTCGCCGCCCTCGCCGTGCTCGTGGGGGCCGGTACCTGGACCGCCACCGCCGATGACAGTGTGCCGTCCGTACAGCGGCACGACCGGATGATGAGCATGAACGGGGTGTCCGTCGACACCTCGTACTTCACCTCCGGCGGCACCCAGCGCCGCCCCGCCGTCCTGATCGGGCACGGCTTCGGCGGCAGCAAGGACGACGTACGCGCCCAGGCCGAGAAGCTGGCCGCCGACGGGTACGCCGTCATGACCTGGTCCGCCCGCGGATTCGGCAGGACCACCGGGGAGATCACGCTCAACGCCCCCGACGCCGAGGTCAAGGACGTGTCGGCGCTGATCGACTGGCTGGCGGAGCGGCCCGAGGTGGAACTCGACGCCAAGGGCGACCCGCGCGTCGGTGTCACCGGCGCCTCGTACGGCGGGGCGGTGTCCCTCCTGGCCGCCGGGTACGACGACCGGGTCGACGCCATCGCCCCGGTGATCAGCTACTGGAACCTCGCCGACGCGCTCTTCCCCGACGGGGTGTTCAAGAAGCTCTGGGCCGGGATCTTCGTCAGCTCCGGCGGTGGCTGCCAGAAGTTCCAGAAGGAACTGTGCGAGATGTACGAGCGTGTCGCGGTCAGCGGCAAGCCGGACGCCGCCGCGCGCGCCCTGCTGACGGAACGTTCCCCCGCCGCCGTGGCCGACCGGATCGACGTCCCCGCTCTCATCCTCCAGGGCCAGAGCGACTCCCTGTTCCCGCTCGGCCAGGCCGACGCCATGGCCAAGGCCGTCAAGGCCAACGGCGCGCCCGTGTCCGTCGACTGGATCTCGGGCGGGCACGACGGCGGTGACGACGAGGGCGACCGCGTCGAGAGCCGGATCGGAGCCTGGTTCGACCGGTACCTGAAGAAGGACGAGGGCGCCGACACCGGCCCCGGGTTCCGCGTCACCCGCACCGGAGGTGTCGACTCCACCGACGGCGCCGCCCTGAAGCGGGGCGCGAGCAGCGACGCGTACCCCGGGCTCACCAGCGGCGGACGGAAGATCGCCCTGACCGGCGCGGCGCAGGAGACCGCACCGGGCGGCGGACAGGACCCGGCCGGCGACAGCGGCGACCGGGCCCCGGCCACCGGCGACGGCCGGGACGAACCGGCCACCGGCGGCGGGCAGGACGCCCCGGCCACCACCGGCGGCAGTGGCCGGAAGGCGGCGGAAGGCCTCACCCAGACCTTCCGCAACCCCGCGGGGGCCGCCCCGCCCTCCGTCTCCGCCGTCCCCGGGATCGGCGGCGGGCTCTCCCAGCTGTCCTCGCTCGGTGTCGGGCTCTCCCTCGACTTCCCCGGGCAGTACGCGGGCTTCGAGTCCGCCCCGCTCGACAGCGCCGTACACGTCACCGGATCCCCGACGGTCCGCGTGAACGTCAAGGCCGACCGGGGCGACGCGGTCCTGTTCGGCAAGGTCTACGACGTCTCGCCGGACGGGAGGCAGCAGGTGCTGCCCTCCCAGCTGGTCTCCCCCTACCGGATCACGCCCGCCGGACAGGGGAAGCCGGTCGAGCTGACGCTCCCCGCCGTCGACCACGAGATCGACGCGGGGCACCGGCTCCGGCTCGTCCTCTCCGCGACCGACCTCGGCTACGCCTCACCCGCCGAGCCCGCGACGTACACCGTCACCCTGGACGGACCGCTGACCGTGCCCACCGCGCCCGCCGTGACGACCGCGGCGGCCGCGATGCCGTGGTGGACCTGGGGGCTCCCCGCCGCCGCGGCCGTCGTCGCCGCCGTCCTCCTGCTCACCTCGCGCAGGCGCACCGCCGTCCCCGCGCCCGACCCGGAACTGTCCGGCGTACCGCTGCGGATCACGGGCCTGTCCAAGAAGTACGCCGGGGCCACCGACCGGTACGCGGTGCGCGACCTCGGCTTCCGCGTCGAGAAGGGGCAGGTCCTCGGCCTCCTCGGACCGAACGGCGCGGGGAAGACCACCACCCTGCGCATGCTGATGGGGCTCATCACGCCCGACGCCGGTGAGATCCGGGTCTTCGGACACGCGATCCGCCCCGGGGCGCCCGTCCTGTCCCGGGTGGGGTCCTTCGTCGAAGGCGCCGGCTTCCTCCCGCACCTCTCGGGCCGCTCCAACCTGGAGCTGTACTGGCAGGCCACCGGGCGGCCCGCCGCGGACGCCCACATCGAGGAGGCCCTGGAGATCGCCGGACTCGGCGACGCCCTGGCCCGTGCCGTGCGGACCTACTCCCAGGGCATGCGGCAGCGCCTCGCCATCGCCCAGGCCATGCTCGGCATGCCGGACCTGCTCATCCTCGACGAACCGACCAACGGCCTCGACCCGCCCCAGATCCGCGAGATGCGGGACGTGATGATCCGGTACGCGGCCGGGGGCCGGACCGTCATCGTGTCCAGCCACCTCCTCTCCGAGGTCGAACAGTCCTGCACCCACCTGGTGGTCATGGACCGCGGGCAGCTCGTCCAGGCCGGACCGGTCGCCGAGATCACCGGCTCGGGCGACATGCTGCTCGTCACCACGGACAGCGAGGTCACCGAACCGGTCGTGGACAAGGTGGCCGCCCTCCCCGGCATCGGCTCCGCCGTCCGCGTGGACGACGGGCACGGGCTGCTGGTCAGGCTCGACGGCGCCACCGCGGCGCGGCTGGTCGCCGAGCTGGTGCGCCTCGACGTACCGGTGACCGGCGTCGGGCCGCACCGCCGCCTGGAGGACGCGTTCCTCACCCTCATCTCCCAAGGATCCGCATGAGTTCCGCACCCGAGGTCCAGGCACACGCCGAAGCTCCCGGCTACCACGCCGGCCGCACCCTGCCGCTGCGTGTGGAGGCCATGAGGCAGCTGCGCAGGCGCCGCACCCTGCTCATGGGCGGGGTGCTGGCGGCCCTGCCGTTCATCCTGATCATCGCCTTCGCGGTCGGTGGCACACCGGGCGGCGAAGGAGGCCGCGGAGGCGGCTCGCGCATCAACCTCATGGACGTCGCGACGGAGTCCGCCGCGAACTTCGCGGCGACCTGCCTCTTCGTCTCCGCCGGCTTCCTGCTGGTGGTGCCGGTCGCCCTGTTCTGCGGGGACACCGTGGCCTCCGAGGCCGGCTGGTCCTCGCTGCGCTACCTCCTCGCGGCGCCGGTGCCCCGGACGAGGCTGCTGTGGAGCAAGCTCGTCGTGGCGCTCGGCTTCAGCCTCGCCGCGATGGTGCTGCTGCCGCTGGTCGCACTGGCCGCGGGAGCCGCCGCGTACGGCTGGGGGCCGCTCAAGCTCCCCACCGGGGGCGCGCTCGCCACCTCGGACACCCTGCCGCGCCTCGCCCTCGTCGTCGCCTTCGTCTTCGTCTCGCAACTCGTCACCGCGGGGCTGGCGTTCTGGCTCTCCACCAGGACGGACGCACCGCTGGGCGCGGTGGGCGGCGCCGTCGGACTGACCATCGTCGGCAACGTCCTGGACGCCGTCACCGCCCTCGGGAGCTGGCGCGAGTTCCTGCCCGCGCACTGGCAGTTCGCGTGGGCCGACGCCCTCCAGCCCGACCTCGAATGGAGTGGGATGGCCAAGGGCGCGGCGGTGTCGGTGACGTATGCCCTGATCCTGTTCGCGCTCGCCTTCCGGGGGTTCAGCCGTAAGGACATCGTGTCCTGACCTCGACGTTCCGCCACGCCACGGCCCGGACGGACCGCGGGCACGGCGTATCGGGTCGTGCCCCCGCTGCTCCCGGCGGCCTTCGCGCCCCCGCGCTCGGCCGACTCGCCCGCCGTGCGCGGAAGCCGGCCGCCTCCACCGGGGACAGCCCGGTGGAGAAGCTCGCGACGGTGATCGAGCGGGCCGACCGGATCGGGGACGGCGGCGACGGACCCTCCGGTGACGAGGGCGGGACCGGCTGACGGGCGCCACGGGTCCGGCGGGGAGGGCCCCGCCGGACCCGCCCTGTCGGTGGCGGCTGGTAGAACACCGGACACGAACGCCGAACGGAACGTCAGGAGACAAGAGTTGTCGTACGTCCGCCATGTCGAGCAGTTCCACGGGCTGCCGGTCTTCACCTTCCCCCCGTACGCGGACCCCAGGGATCTGCCCGCGCCGGACACCGTGGCCTGGCGGCTCCACCGCGGGCCGTACGCGACCGACGAGGGGTCCGAGTCGTACTGGAGGAGGTTCACCGAGTCGGTCCGCCTGGAAGAGGTGCGGGCCCTGGCCCTCGGCAGCCCCTGGTACGACGACCAGGGCGGGGACGATCTGGACGGCCTGACCGGCCTGCGCTCCCGGTTCACCGGGCTCGAAGCGGTCTTCCTCGGTGACCTGGAGGACGAGGAGGCGATGATCTCCACGATCGACCTGGACGATGTCAGCGAACTCCTGGAGGCCTTCCCCGGACTGCGGGAGCTGGCCGTGCGGGGCGGGGACGGACTGGCCTTCCCCACGGCGGGACACGCGAACCTGCGGGTGCTGCGCGTCGAGTCCGGCGGGCTGCCCCCCGAGGCGGCCGCTCAGATAGCCGCCGCCCCCCTGCCGTCACTGGAGCGGCTCGAACTGTGGCTGGGCGACGAGGAGTACGGCGGCGGCACCACGGCCGAGGACCTCCTCCCCCTGTTCGCCGGCGAGGGCAAACCGGCGCTGCGCCACCTGGGGTTGCAGAACAGCCCGGAACAGGACGCGCTGGCGGCGGCGCTGGCCACCGCACCGGTCGTGCGCCGGCTGACCTCGCTGAGCCTGTCGATGGGCACCCTCGGCGACGAGGGCGCGCAGGCGCTGCTGGAAGGACAGTCGCTGGCCCACCTGCGCGAACTGGACCTCTCGCACCACTACCTCAGCCACGACATGATGCTGCGGATCTGGACGGAGCTGGAGCCGCAGGGGGTACGGGTGGACCTCACCGCCAGGCAGGAGGAGGAGGACACGTACGACGAGGACGAACCCCGGCGGTTCATCTCGGTGTCCGAATGACGGAGCAGTCCCGTCCCCCTCGAACGTCCCACCGCACGACGAAAGGCCCGCACCGTGTCCCACGCACCCGTCGGTTCCCAGGACCCTGACGACCTCATGCTCGCCAGCGTCAACCTCAACGGCCACTTCCCCTGGCTGGACCCCGCCCAGCAGGTGCCGTACGGACACGTGCTGTACGCCGCGGCCCTCCAGGAGCGGGCCCCCGCCGACGTCGCGTCCCGGATGGCCGCGCTGGGCTACGCCGACGTCCAGCAGCCTGAGTCCGCCTGGCCCGACGCGGTCGGCACCCAGGACGCCGCGCTGGTGAGGAGGGAGGGGCCCGACGCCTTCCGGCAGCGCTGGCTCGGCGCCGGTGAGCCCGTGTCGCTGCACGACGTCCTCCGGGCGGCGCTGCACTCCGGGCACGCTCCCGCCGAGGTCGTACGCCGGATCACCGCGCTCGGGTTCCGGTCCGGTGGCGGGGCACTGCCGGAGACGCGGAGCCCCCGCGACGTGATGCTGATCTGCGCCGACCGAAAGGGATCCGGGACGTACTTCGGCTGGGGTGACGAGGTGTCCGCCGGGCACGTCCTCGAAGTGTCCGAGCACCTGGCCTGCAGCCCCCACGCCGCCGCCGTGCGGCTGGCCGCCCTCGGCCTCCGGCTGCCGTACACCCCCGAACCCGGCGACGAGCGGCTCCTCACCTTCGACGTCACCCACCGGCCGCACCACCCGGGCCGCTGGTCCTCGGCACCGCTCGGGCACGTCCTCGCCGTCGCGCGGGAGACCGGGCGTCGCGTGACGGACGTCGTCGCCCGGCTGAAGGTGCTGGGAGTCGGGGTACCGGACGTCGCCGTGCCCGACGCCCCGGACGACGACGACCTCGTCCTCCTCAGCGAGCGACTCGACGGCCGTGCGCCCTGGCTGGCGAGGGACGGCGCCGTCGGCCTCCCGGTGCGGCACATCCTGCGCGCGGCCCTGGTCACCGGCCGGAGCCCCGCCGCGGTCACCGCACGGCTGACCGAGCTGGGGCACCGACCGCACGACAAGGCGAGGCTGCCGGAGACGGCCGACGAGGCGGACGTCCGGCTGCTGGAGACCCTGGGCCGCTCCTACCGTGACAACGTCCACCTGGAGCACGTCCTGCGCGGCGCGAGCCTGACCGGGCGGAGCCCCGCGGACGTCGCCGCGCGGCTCACCGCCCTCGGCCACACGCTCCCCGACGAGGTGGAGTACCCGGAGACACAGGGTGTTCCCGCCGCGTCCTGACGCGCGTCCGCCCCGGCTGTCCGTGACAGCCGGGGCGGACAGCAGGGCGGACTACGCCAGGTGGAACACCTCGGTCAGCGGGACCATGGCCTCGTCGGCGGCCTCCGGCTGCTCGAAGAAACCGGCCATGTCCCGCTGCCACCGCGCGTTGACCTCCGTCGCCGCCATCGCCTCCCGGGCCGCGTCGAAGTCCTCCGTCTCCAGGTAGCCGACCAGCAGGCCGTCCTCGCGCAGGAACAGCGAGTAGTTGCCCCAGCCCGCCTCCGACAGCGCGGCGAGCATGTCCGGCCACACCGCCGCGTGACGCTCGCGGTACTCGTCCGTACGGTCCTCACGGACCTTCAGCAGAAAACAGACACGCTGCATGAAGTGCGGCCCTCCGGTCAGAAGTTGAACGTGTCGATGTTCTTGGCGTCGAAGACGGTCGGCTCGCCGAGGATGACCTCGCCGTCCTTGCCGACCGTGTACTCACCGAGCTTCCCCGCCTTGAACTTCTCGCCCTCCGCACCGGTGATCTGCCCCGAAGCCAGCGCAGCGGCCGCGTACGAGCCGAGGTAGCCGAGCTCCTCCGGGTTCCACAGCGAGAACTGCTCGACCGTGCCGTCCTTGACGTACTTGCGCATCTGGTTCGGCGTGCCGAGCCCGTTGAGCACGACCTTCCCCTTGTACGAGGAGTCGCTCAGGTAGCGGGCCGCCGCGGCGATGCCGACCGTCGTGGGGGAGATGATGCCCTTGAGGTCGGGGTAGGCCTGCATGAGGCCCTGCGTCTGCTGGAAGGACTTCTGGTCCGCGTCGTCGCCGTAGGCGACCTTGACCAGCTCCATGTCCTTGTACTCGGGGAGCTTGAGCTCCTCCTTCATGAACTCGATCCAGGTGTTCTGGTTCGTGGCGTTCTGCGTGGCCGACAGGATGGCGATCTTGCCCTTGTGGCCGATCTGCTCACCGAGGTGCTGGACCAGGCTGCGGCCGATCTGCTCGGAGCTGGCCTGGTTGATGAAGAGCTGACGGCAGTCCTTCGCCGTGTCGGAGTCGTACGCGACGACCTTGATGTCCTTCTTCATCGCCTGCTTGAGCGGGCCGCACACCGCGTTCGGGTCGTTCGCCGCGACGAGGATGGCGTCCTGGCGCTGCTGGATCAGGGTGTTGATGTAGGAGACCTGGGAGGAGGCGTTCGCGTCGGACGGGCCGACCTCCTTGCCCGTGCCGCCGTACTCCTTCGCCGCCGCGATGCCCGCCTCGTCGACGATCTTCTCGTACGGGTTGTTGATCTGCTTGGGCAGGAAAGCGATCTTCAGGCCCTTCTTCAGCGGGGCGTTCGGGTCCGCCTTCGCCGAGCTGCCGGCCTCGGCGCTCCCGCTCTCCTTGCTGTCCTTCGTGGTGCCGGAACAGGCGGTGAGGGCGAGGGCGAGGGAGACGGCGGTGGCTGCGGTCGCGACGGCGCGGCGCCCAGCGGCATTGCGGAGCATCATGGCGGCGTGTGCCTTTCGAAGAGGGTACGAAGGAGTACGGAGAAGGGGGGAGGGGCCTACGGCCGGGGCTCGGGGGCGCCCGCGGCCCGCCTGTGCCGTCGTTCGACGACGGCGGCGATGACCCGTGGGGTCAGGACGGACGCCACGAGCAGCAGGCCGGTCACGATGACCTGCACCTCGTTGGCGATGTCGTTGAGCGTGAGCAGGTTCTTCAGCACACCGATCAGCAGGACACCGGCGACCGCGCCGAACAGCGTGCCCTTCCCGCCGTCGAAGTCGATGCCGCCGAGCAGGACGGACGCGATGACGAGCATCTCGAAGCCGAGTCCGTTGTCCGCGCGGGCACTTCCGTAGCGGAGGGTGAAGACGACCCCCGCGAAGGCGGAGAACAGCCCGGTCACGACGAACAGCAGCAGCTTGATCCGCTTGACCCGGATGCCGGCGAAGTACGCCGCCTCCTCCTGGGCGCCGATCGCGAAGAGGGAGCGGCCGAGCCCGGTGGCGTGCAGCACCACCGCGGTGATCGCGGCCAGGACGATGAAGAGCAGCACCGGGTAGGTGAGGAAGGTGCCGGGGACGGTCGTCGTGTCGACGGCCCAGTCCGCGTAGACCTGCGGGAAGTCCGTCACCGCGTCGCTGCCGAGCGCCACCGAGGCGAGCCCCCGGTAGAGCGCCAGCGTGCCGATGGTGACGGCCAGGGACGGCAGCCCCACCCGGGTGACCAGCCAGCCGTTCAGGAGACCGCCGGCGACACCCACCAGCAGCACCACCGGGACGATCGTCTCGAAGGCCCAGCCCGCCTCCCAGAGGGCGCCGGTCAGCGCGCTGCCCAGCCCCAGCATCGAGGCGACCGACAGATCGACCTGCCCGGCGACGACCAGGAGCGTCATCGGCAGGGCGATGAGGGCGACTTCGGCGATGTCGTTGAAGGCGAACGCGAGGTTCTCGCCCGAACCGAAGCCCTCCGTGGTGCCCAGCCCGACGACGAGGACCGCCACCAGCAGGACACCGACCGCGGTGTCCCAGCGCAGTGCCAGGCCGCGCAGGGCAGAGGGCTTCGATACGGCCCGCGGCGTGGGAGCCGCCTTCGTGTCAGGCGCCGTGGTCATGACGGGCGTTCCTCTTCCTCAGTGCGGCGGTCATCCGCAGGTTCACGATCCGGTCGACGCTGATGGCCAGCAGGAGGAGGGCGCCGGTGATGGCGCCCTGCCAGAAGGAGTCCACCTTCAGCACGACCAGGACGCTGCCGATGGTGGTGAGCAGCAGCGCGCCGAGCGCCGCGCCCCAGACGGTGCCGGTGCCACCCGTGATCGCGACGCCGCCGACGACGACGGCGCTGACGACGGTCAGCTCCCAGCCGTGCGCGTTGTCCGCGACGACCGTGCCGAAGCGCGCCAGCCACAGCGCCCCGGCGAACCCGGCCACCGCCCCGGAGAAGGCGTACGCGGCGAGCACCCGGCGGCGGATCGGGATACCGGCGAGACGGGCGGCCTCGGGGCTCGACCCGATGGCGTACAGCTCACGCCCCGAGCGGTAGCCGCGCAGGAAGTACGCCGTCGCCGCGAGCAGCACGAGGGAGATCAGCGGCAGGTACGGGATGCCCAGCACACTGCCGCTGCCGAGGCCCAGGACGGCGTCCGGCACGTCGGAGGCGCTGATCTGCTCGCCCTGCGCCCACCAGTAGTCGACGCCCTGGATGATGTAGAGCATGCCCAGGGTCACCACGAGCGCCGGGACCCTGCCGAAGCTGACGAGGGCGCCCGAGACCAGGCCGCAGACGACACCGATGGCGATGCCGAGCAGCATCACGGTCAGCACACCGTGGTCGCTCCCCGCGACGAACTTGCCGCAGGCGAAGGCGGACAGGCCGACGACGGAGCCGACGGACAGGTCGATGTTGCGGGTGATCACGACGGCGGACTGGCCGACCGCGAGCAGCACCAGGATCGACGCGTTGAGCAGCAGGTCCTTGACGCCCTGGTCGGACAGGAAGCGCGGGTTGGCCAGGTAGGTGCCGAGGACCAGCAGGGCCAGCGCCCCCGCGATGGAGATCTCGCGCGCCCGGAAGACCGCGTCCACGAGCGAGGAGGCACTCCGCTCCGGCGCCTTCACGGTGTCCGGGGGGCTCTCGATGGTGGTGGTCATGCCGCTGCCCTCTCGTTGCGTCCGGTGGCCGCGGCCATGACCGACTCCTCGGTGGCGCTATCGCGCGGGATCTCGGCGACGAGCCGGCCCTCGTGCATCACGAGCACCCGGTCGGCCATGCCGATGACCTCGGGGAGATCGGAGGAGATCATCAGTACGGCGAGGCCGTCCGCCGCGAGCGAGGAGAGCAGCCGGTGGACCTCCGCCTTGGTGCCGACGTCGATCCCGCGGGTCGGTTCGTCCACGATCAGGACGGTGGGGCCGGTCGCCAGCCACTTGGCCAGCACGACCTTCTGCTGGTTGCCGCCGGACAGCACACCCACCGTGTCGGCCAGCCGGTTGTACTTGAGCTGGAGGCGCACCGCCCAGTCGGCGGCCCGGTCGTGCTCCAGGGCCCGGCTGACGAGCCCGCGCTTGCGGACCTCGTCCAGGCCGGTCAGGCCGATGTTGCGCTCGATCGACATATCCATGACGAGTCCGCGCTGGCGCCGGTCCTCGGGCACGAGCGCCAGCCCGGCGGCCATCGCGGCGGTCGGCGAACCGGGGCGCAGCACCGTGCCCGCCACCTTCACCTCGCCCGCGTCGGCGCGGTCGACGCCGAAGACCGCCTGCGCGACCTCGGTGCGCCCGGCGCCGACCAGTCCGGCGAGCGCGACGATCTCGCCGCGGCGGACGTCGAAGGACACGTCACGGAAGACGCCCTCGCGGGTCAGCCGGTGCACCGACAGGGCGACCTCGCCCACCTCGGCGTCCTGCTTGGGATAGAGGTCGTCGAGGTCGCGGCCGACCATCCTGCGCACCAGGTCGTCCTCGGTCAGCCCGTCCAGCGGCTCCGAGGAGATCCACCGGCCGTCGCGCAGGGTGGTGACCCGCTGGCACAGTTCGAAGATCTCGTCGAGGCGGTGCGAGATGAACAGCACCGCCGCGCCTTCGGCACGCAGCGCGCGGACCACGGAGAAGAGCCTGGCGGTCTCGCTGCCGGTCAGCGCGGCCGTCGGTTCGTCCATGATCAGGACCCGTGCGTCGAAGGAGAGCGCCTTGGCGATCTCGACGATCTGCTGGTCGGCGATCGACAGCCCGCGGGCGGGCCGGTCCGGCGCCAGATCGACCCCGAGCCTGCGCATCAGCCCGGCGGTGGTCCCGTGCACCGCCTTGCGGTCGATCCGTCCCAGGGAACGGCGGGGCTGACGGCCCATGAAGATGTTCTCGGCGATGGAGAGGTCGGGGAAGAGCGTCGGCTCCTGGTAAATGACCGCGATACCGGCGTCGCGGGCGTCCGCGGGACCGTGGAAGACGACGGGCTCCCCGTCCAGCAGCACCTCGCCGGCGTCCGGACGGTGCACTCCGGCGAGGGCCTTGATCAGGGTCGACTTGCCTGCGCCGTTCTCCCCGGCGAGTGCGTGCGCCTCGCCGGGGAACAACTGCAGCGACACGTCCCGCAGGGCCCGAACGGCACCGAAGGACTTGCTCACGCCCTTCAGGGCCAGGACCGGGGCCGGGTCCGGGGCGGACTGGTTCATGGGAGCTCCTCAGCGGTGGGACCGTTCCGCTCCACCCGCCGTGAAAGGTTTCAATGAGGTTGCTCGGAAGCTAAACGGGGATTGCGGGCGCAGTCAATGGGTTGATGCCGAGAAGTTCCAGGAAGGGAGGTGATGTACGACCTGAATGGGGGGAATGGGTGGGTGCCCTTGACAGCGTTCAGGGCGGACCACTATCTTCCACGCGCTTGAATCGATTCATATAACGGTCGCGCATCGCTCCACTCACAAGTGCGCACCAAGTGTTCCCCGTTCAGGGCCCGGTGAGGCCCGCCACCGCCGGATGCGCGGGGCCGAGGAGAACCGTGAGTCCCGCCCTGCCGGGCACCGTCACCGGGACCTGGTGCCAGCCCGCGCGTCCGTAGAGGCGCAGGGCCGCCGTGGCGCGCACGGACGTGAGCAGCCAGCACCGCCCGTCCGGGGCCGGCGCGGTCACCGCCGACAGCAGGGCCGCGCCCAGGCCGCCGCCGCGTGCGTCCGGGGAGACGGCCAGTTCGTCGACCTTCAGGGCCCCGCACAGCCACGAGGTGACCCGCCCGGCCCCGAGGGCCTCGGCCACGTGGTCGTACCCGGGGCCGGTGGGGAAGGTGCCGGGTGTCGTCCAGGCGGTGGCGAAGCCGCCCACGGTGTCCCCGTCGAGGGCCAGGGCGGCGGTGAACCCGGGGCGCGCGGCGTCGTCCGCCAGCCGCGCGGCGTACCGCGCGCCGGACGCGGGGTCCTCGTTCCAGGGCGGTGCCGAGAACGCGTCGGCGTACACCCGCCCGATCCCGTCGGCGTACGCGGGCAGCCTCCCGCCCTCGACCGGCCGGACCCGCATCACCGCACCCCTCCCCGCCGCTGGACCGTTCCGGAAAGGATAGGGCGCACGCGTGGGGCGGGTGGGGTTCCGTCGCGCGGCGCCGGTGCCCGGCCGGTGGTGCCGCGCGGGGGTGCCCCGGGGTTCCGGACGCGGCGTTCCCGTCAAGGGAGTTGAAACGTTTTACGGCGTCGAGGGTCACCCTCGGCCCGTCGCTCCCGATGCCGTGCCACCGTCCTTCACCGCTCCGACTGCCCGTCACGTCGCTTTTTCCGCCCGGAAATGCGCGTCGCTCACTTGAGGTCTCCTTGTGCCGGCCATCCCTGTGAGGGAGGACGTCGTGCACGCCTCTTGTGGTCCGCACGGTGAACTGCGTATGTTCCAGCCGCATATTGAAACGTTAAAACCCCCATGTGTGTCCGCACGGGCGACCTGCGTGCCGGCACGGGCGAACCAGCAGGGTGGCGAGATGCAGAACAGACCGGGCCCCGACGGCACGGCCGCGAGCGACGCGGCGACGAGGGCCGAGGCGGACGGCGGGGCGGACCCCGGGACCAGCCTGCGGCGGCGGGTCGTCCTCAGGATGGCCGCGGCGGCGGGCGTGATCGCCGCACTGCCCCTGTCCGAGGGCGCGGCGGCGGCCGCACCCGCCTCCCCCTCCGGCGGACCGGCGGCCAAGGGCTCCTTCGCCCGCCGCTTCGCCGCCCCCGCAGCCCCGGTGCGCCCCAAGTTCCGCTGGTGGTGGCCGGACGCGCTGGTCGACACCGACGAGATCGAGCGGGAGATCGACCAGATCGCCGCCGCCGGGTTCGGCGGGGTCGAGATCGCGGCGGTCACCCACAGCGTCTCCCGGCCCATCGATCCGGTGCGTCACGGCTGGGGGACCCGCGCCTGGACCGACGCCGTCGAGACCGCCCTCCGGCGGGCCCGCAAGCGCGACATCGTCGTCGACCTCACCCTCGGCCCCGCCTGGCCGGCGGCCGTCCCGGGCATCACCCCCGACAGCCCCGGCGCGGTCAAGGAGCTCGCCCACGGAGTCACGGCCCTCCCGGCGGGCGCCGCGTTCTCCGGGCCGCTGCCCGAGCCCGTCACCGCCCCCGCCTCCGGCGTCACCGTCCGCACGCTCCGCCGCGTGGTCGCCGCCCGGGTCACCGCGGGGACCTCGCCCACCGCCGCACCCGTCCAGCTCGACCTGGACACCGTCACCGACCTCACGGCCCGGGTACCCGCGGCCGGGACCCTGGAGTGGACCCCGCCCGGCGACGGCACCTGGCTCGTGATCGCCTGCTGGGAGCGCGGCTCGGGACAGCGCCCCGAGGGGCCCGCGCACACCTCCCCGCTCAGCTACGTCGTCGACCACTTCGGCGCGGCGGGCACCCGTGCGGTCATCGACCACTGGGAGAAGCACATCCTCACCTCCCGCATGTGCGCCCTGCTGCGCGAGAACGGCGGTGCCCTCTTCGAGGACTCCATCGAGATCGAGACGCACGCCACGCTCTGGACCCCCGGCATCGAAGCCGAGTTCGAGCGCCGCAGGGGTTACGCCCTCGCCCCCTACCTCCCCGCGCTCCTCCAGACGAAGGAGAAGTACGTCTTCGCCTTCGACGCCGCCACCAACAAGGCGATCCGGCGGGACTTCATGGAGGTCGTCACCGAGCTGTACATCGAGAACCACCTGCTGCCGGTGCAGAAGTGGGCCCACGGCCTCGGGCTCCAGCTGCGCGTCCAGCCGTACGGACTCCAGACCGACGCCATGTACAAGGCGGCTCTCCTGGACATCTCCGAAGGCGAGTCCCTCGGCTTCAAGAACCTCGACGACTTCCGGACCCTGGCCGGCGGCCGTGACATGGGCGGCAAGCTGATCCTCTCCAACGAGGCCGGCGGCACCGCGGGCGGCGCCTACGCCACCACCTGGGACGCCACGCTCAAGAAGCTCGTCACCCAGTACGCCGCCGGCGTCAACCAGGCCGTCTTCCACGGCTTCGCCTACGCCGCCGCCCCCGGCGCGGCCTGGCCCGGCTTCGCCGCGTTCTCGCCGTACAACGGCGGCACCGGCTACGGCGAGGCGTGGGGCCCGCGCCAGCCCACCTGGGGTCATGTGCCGGACATCGCGGGCTACTTGAGCCGGATCCAGCAGGTCCTTCAGACCGGGGTCAACAAGGTGGACGTCGGCGTCCTGTGGCAGAAGGGCTACGCGGGCTCGGGACTCGGCGCGTCCTGGTTCACCGCCGACGGGATCCCGGCCGGCTGGACCCACCTCTTCCTCAGCCCGCGCCTCCTGGGCCTGCCGAACGCCGTCGTGAAGAACGGCAGGCTCGCGCCCGACGGGCCGGCCTACAAGGCGCTGCTGGTCGACGGTGACGTCATGATCGGCCGTGAACACACCCTCCAGACCGACGTCGCCGAGAAGCTGCTCCGCTACGCGCGCGAGGGCCTGCCGGTCATCGTCATCGGCGACTGGAGCGACGGCCACGTGCCGGGGATGCCCCGCACCGGCGACAACGACAGGCTCCTCGCCCTGATCAGGGAACTGCTCGCCCAGCCCACCGTCAGCAACGTCCCCGACCGGCCCGATGTCCCGCAGGGCATCGCGGCCCTCGGCCTGACCCGCGACGTCGAGTACTCCGAACCGTCGATGCTGCTCCACAACCACCGCGCGGACAGCGACGCCGACTACTACTTCTTCGCCAACGACGCGGTCAGCAAGAAGAACTCGGCCGGGACCAGGATCAGCCACGACGTCACCCTCACCACCCGGCACGGCGATGTCGTCCCGTACCGCCTCGACGCGTGGACCGGCACGATCGAACCGCTCGCGGTGTACACACGGCTGCCCGACGGGCGCCTCCGGCTCCGCGTCACCCTCGAACCCGGCGCGACCACGATCATCGCGACGGCCCGGCCCGGCCGCTGGGCCACCGGGCCGGCCCCGCGGTGGCACGCCACCGCGACCGAGGCCGCCGAGGTGCGCCGCGCGGCCGACGGCCGGGTGGAGATACGGGACACCCGCCCGGGGACGTACGCCACGACCCTCGGCGACGGCCGTACGGTCCGCGCCGTCATCGACGCCGTGCCCGGCCCGGTGCCGCTGACCCGCTGGACGCTGACGGCCGAGGACTGGACCCCGGGCGCCACCCCCTCCAGCACCCGCAGGACCCGTCGCACGGTCGAACTCGACGGGCTCGTCCCCTGGTCCGAGATCCCGGAACTCGCCGACTCCTCCGGCATCGGCCGCTACCGCGCCACCTTCGGCCTCGGCCGGTCCTGGACCGGCGGCCACGGCGCGACGCTGGAACTGGGCGAGGTCTTCGACACCTACCGGGTCACCGTCAACGGACGCCATCTGCCACCCGTCGACCAGGTGACCACCGGCATCGACGTCGGTCCGTACCTGCGCGCGGGGACCAACACCGTCGAGGTGGAGGTCGCCACGACGCTCCTCAACCGGCTGCGGGTGTCGAACGCCCCGGTCTTCGGAGTGGCGCAGCGGCAGAAGTACGGCCTGGTCGGCCCGGTACGGCTCGTCCCGTACGGGAGAGCGACGGCGGGGCGCTGAGGCGGTCGCCCGGCGCCGGGGCGGCCTGGAGCGGGGCGGCCCGGCGCCGGGGCGACCGGGCGTGGCGACCGGCGGTGGTGAACGGATGTGATGGGGCGGGCGGGGTGATGGCTCGGGGCCGCTGCTGTTGGTGGACGACCTCAGGGGTCTCAACGACCTCAAGGGCCTCAACGGCCTTAAGGGTCTCGGGGACCTCGGGGGCCTCATGAGCCCCGGCGTTCAAGGGGTGCCGGGCCTGGGAAGTGCCCGCCGGCCGGGACCTGGAGCCCAGGGCCCCGGTTCCAGGGACGGCGCCCCGAGGACCGCGCCCCGGGCCCGGCCCCCGGGCCCCAGGGCGCTGGTTCCTGGCACGGCTTCTCGCGACCGGGGGCCCTGCGGCCCCCGGACCCCAGGGCGCCGGTTCCGGGCGCCGGTTCCGTGTACGGCTTTCCGAGGACCGCGCCCCCGGGCCCCGGACTTCAGGGCGCCGGTTCCGGGTCCGGCTTCCCGAGGAGGTGCGTCGTGAACCAGTCGCGTGCCAGGCCGGCGACCCGGTCCATGGCACCGGGTTCCTCGAACAGGTGCGTCGCGCCCGGGACGATCTCCAGCCGGTTCTCGCAGTACAGCGCCGCCTGCGCCTGCCGGTTGAGGCCGAGCACCGTCGTGTCCTCGCCGCCCACGATAAGCAGGGTGGGCGCCCGTACCCCGGAGAGGTCGGCCCCGGCCAGGTCGGGGCGCCCGCCACGGGAGACGACCGCGCCGACACCCGAGTCCGCCGCGGCGGCGGCCCGCAGCGCCGCCGCCGCACCCGTGCTCGCCCCGAACGAGCCGACCGGGAGCGACACACGGCGCCTGAGCCAGCGGGTGGTGTCCGCCAGCCGCCCGGCCAGCAGGGCGATGTCGAAGACGTTGGCGCGGTACACCTCCTCCCCGGGCGTGAGCAGGTCGAAGAGCAGGGTGCCCAGGCCGGCGCGGTTCAGCTCCGCGGCCACCGCGCGGTTGCGCGGGCTGTGGCGGCTGCTGCCCGAGCCGTGGGCGAACACCACGACGGCCCCGGCGCCCCCGGGGAGCACCAGGTCCCCCTGGAGGGGCACCCCGCCCGCGTCCACCTCGACCGTCCGGGCCGTGTCGGTGTTCCCCGAGGCCCGCGCCAGCAGGGAGACGACCTCCTCGTCGGAGGTCTGGGAGAAGTCCCGGTACCACTCACCGACGGCGGAGAAGAGGCTCGGCGTCGAGAGGCACACGACGTCGTCGGCGTCTTCGCGCAGCCCGTCCGCGACGTCCGGCGACGCGACCGGCACGGCCAGGACGACGTGGGCGGCGCCCTGCTCCCGCACCACCCGGCAGGCGGCCCTCGCGGTCGCCCCGGTGGCCACCCCGTCGTCCACCACGATGACCGTCCGCCCCTCCAGCGGCAGGCGCGGCCGGCCCTCCCGGTAGGCGTGCGCCCGGCGGACGAGCTCCGCCCCCTCGGCGCGTTCGACGGACGCGAGATCCTCCTCCCGGACCCCGGCGCGGCGGACGATCTCGTCGCTGATGACCCGCACCCCGCCCTCGCCGATGGCACCGAACCCCAGCTCCGGGTGGTACGGCACCCCGAGTTTGCGGACCACGATCACGTCGAGCGGGCTACCGAGGGCCCGCGCCACCTCGTACGCCACCGGGACCCCGCCACGCGGCAGTGCCAGGACGACGGGGTCGCGTCTTTCCAGGTGCCTCAGGGCCGGGGCCAGCCGTCGGCCGGCATCCGTGCGGTCGGTGAACAGCACGGTGGTTCACCTCCAACAGAGCGGGGAGGGGCGGAACACACACGCGCACCCCCACCTTCGAAACAATCCCATTTGCGCCGGTTCGGCAAGTCGGGGACGGTCGGTCGTATGGAGCGAACCGGCGCGGTCCTGATCGACATCGACGGCGTACTCACCGTGTCC
This sequence comes from Streptomyces sp. NPDC058008, assembly GCF_042886395.1. Taxonomy (NCBI): domain Bacteria; kingdom Bacillati; phylum Actinomycetota; class Actinomycetes; order Kitasatosporales; family Streptomycetaceae; genus Streptomyces; species Streptomyces sp. NPDC058008. Next base: position 372,706 of record NZ_JBHVQX010000001.1, read on the forward strand.
TGGGAGCCGCTGCCCGGTGCCGTCGAGGCCATGGAGCGGCTGCGGGCCGCGGGAGTGCCCCTGGCGCTCGTCACCAACACCACGTCGCGCACGCGTGCCGCGATCGCCGGACGGCTCGCCGACGCGGGCTTCCCGGTCGGCGCGGACGACATCCTCACGGCACCGGCCGTCACCGCCGCACACCTGCGCGAGCACCACCCGGGAGCCCGCTGCCTGCTGATCAACACGGGCGACGTACGGGCCGACCTGTCCGGGGTGACCCTCGTCGAGGAGGAGGACGGCGAGGGGGCCGCGCCGGACGTCGTCGTGCTCGGCGGGGCGGGCGGAGCCTTCACCTACGCGGCGCTCAACCGCGCCTTCCGCCTCGTCCGGCGGGGCGCGGCCCTCGTGGCGATGCACCGCAACCTGTACTGGCGTACCGCCGGCGGACTCGACCTCGACACCGGCGCCTTCCTCCTCGGCCTGGAACGCGCGGCCCGCACCGAGGCCGTCGTCACCGGCAAGCCGTCCGGCGCGTTCTTCGCCGCCGCGTTGACGCGCCTCGGCGCCGACCCCGCCCGTACGGCGATGGTGGGGGACGACATCGAGACGGACGTGCTGGCCGCCCAGCGCCACGGCATCACCGGGGTGTTGGTCAGAACGGGCAAGTACCGGCCCGAAACCCTCGCGGACGCCGACGGCGCCCCGGACCACGTGGTGGACTCGTTCGCCGACGTGCCGGCCCTGCTCGGACGGCCGGTGGGCGGGCCTTGGCCGCGTGCCTCCTGAACGCCCGGACGGACCGCGGTGTTTACGCCCGCACTACGCCGCACTCGCTACGGTGCCCCTGGACGCGCGGAAGGCCCTCCCGGAGGAGGGCCCGACGTGGTGCGGCGGAGCGCCCCCGGCAGGACTCGAACCTGCGGCCAAGCGCTTAGAAGGCGCCTGCTCTATCCACTGAGCTACGGGGGCCGGGTGTCAGCCTGGTGTCCCGGAGGGCGATGGTTCAAGCCATCCGTGACCTTGCCGGGACAAGGATAGGGCTCAGATCGCCTCGTCCCGGTTGCTTCACCTGCGTGGCACGATGTGGAGGTTCGGTGAAGCGAACCGATAATCGCAGGTGGGTGCGATTCGTGCACCGCTTTTGGCGCCTCACGCCCCGGGTGTTGTGCACTCGTTATGCCTGCGCCCCACTCGTCCCCTCTGTCCCCCGGGGTGGATCCGCCGCGCAGAAAGGCCTATACGCTTCAAAAAGGCTCCAAAATTGGGCATTCTGCACATGTGGTAACCATGGATGTACGGCCCCAGCTCATCGACGCACTTTCCGCCCTGCGCGACCGTGTCGCTGCCGTGCGTCTTCCACTTCCGCTGCCGGGGGCCCCGCGCGCCCGGCAGACGCGGACCGAACTGCTCGCCCAGCTCGACGACTACCTCGTTCCGCGGCTCAAGGACCCCGAGGCGCCGCTGCTCGCGGTGATCGGCGGATCCACCGGCGCGGGCAAGTCGACGCTCGTCAACTCGCTGGTGGGGTGCCGGGTCAGTGAGGCCGGTGTGCTGCGCCCGACCACACGGACCCCCGTGCTCGTCTGTCACCCCGACGACCACCACTGGTTCGCCGGTGTCCGGGTGCTGCCGCAGCTGACGCGCGTGTGGCTGCCCCCGGGGCAGGTCGCGGACCCGGACGGACTCGACCACCCCGGGGCCCGCGGGAACCGCGACGACACCGTGCTGCGCGTCGAGACCGCGGCGACCCTGCCCCGGGGCCTCGCGCTCCTGGACGCCCCCGACATCGACTCGCTCGTCGTACGCAACCGGGTCCTGGCCGCCGAACTCATCTGCGCCGCCGACGTCTGGGTCATGGTGACCACCGCGTCCCGGTACGCCGACGCCGTCCCGTGGCACCTGCTGCGCACCGCCAAGGAGTACGACGCCTCCCTGGTCACCGTCCTGGACCGGGTTCCGCACCAGGTGATCGCCGAGGTGTCCCGGCAGTACGCCGCCCTCCTCACCCGGGCCGGGCTCGGCGAGGTGCCCCGCTTCACCATCCCGGAGCTGCCCGAGTCGGCGGGCGGTGGCAGCGGACTGCTGCCCACCACCGCCGTCGCACCCCTGCGGGCCTGGCTCACCCACCGGGCGCAGGACCCGGCGGCCCGTCAGCAGGCCGTGGGACGCACGGCGTCGGGGGTCATCGACTCGCTCGCCGTACGGATGCCCGAGCTCGCCGGGGCGGTGGCCGCGCAGTACGCCGCGGCCGTGCGGCTGACCGGGGTGGTCGAGGAGGCGTACGGCAAGGAGCTGGCCCGGGTGCGGCGGAGGCTCCAGAACGGTGCGGTGCTCGCCGGCGGCGCCCGGACCCGGTGGCGCGGCTACCCGCTCTACAGCACCGCGGGAGAACTGCTGGACGCACTCGTGGAGAGCCTGGTGGCCCTGTTGCAGTGCGCCGTGGCCGCCTCCGACGAGCAGATCCGTACGACCTGGCAGCGCGAGCCCGCCGCCGGGAACTTCCGGTTCGAGGACGTCGGCCGGGAGGCGGGCGGCTGGGGTCCCGCCGAGGACATCCAGGGCCGCATCGGCATGGCCGTACGGCGCTGGCGGCGCGTCCTGGAGGAACTGGCCGAGGAGGAGGCGCGGCTGCTCGAACGCAGTGCCGCGCCCGACGCCGAGACGGTGGCGGCGCTGCTGGCCGCGGCCCTCCTCGGCGGACGCCGTGCCAAGGGGGCGGGGGAGCAGCTCGCCGAACGCATCGGCGCCCAGGGGGCGCTGCGCCTCCGCGACAAGGGAGGGGCCCTGCTCACCGACTGCCTGGACCAGGTCGTGCACGGTGAGCGCGACCGCCGGCTCGCCCCGCTGGACGCGCTCGAGGTCGCCCCCGAACCCCAGGCCGAACTCATCGCCGCGCTGTCCGTACTTCAGAAGGAGAGGTGGCAGCGATGACTGCCGTCACTGAGCAGGGCCGGGACCACGGACAGGGACCGGAGCGCGAGGACACGGCGCGGACCCCGGGGGACGACGGGCGGCGCTGGGACGACGGGCTGATCGCGCGCCGCGCCGCCGGCTCCGTGAAGGAGGGCGCCGGGGCCGGGCAGGCCCCCCGGGACGAACCCGACGTCCAGGGGCCCCAGGTCGAGGCGTACGGGCCGCCCGGCAGCCCCCTCCGTCCTCGGCTGGACGCGCTGCGTGAACTGGTCGGGCTCTCCCGTGCCCGCCTCGACGGGGACACGCTGGCCGAGGCGGGGCGCGTCCTCGACGAGGCGTCGGCCCGCCAGCGGCTCTCCTCCCGGCACACCGTGGTCGCCGTCGCGGGGGCCACCGGGAGCGGGAAGTCCACCCTCTTCAACACGCTCGCGGGAGTCCAGATCTCCGACACCGGGCTGCGCCGGCCGACCACCTCGGCGCCCATCGCGTGCAGCTGGACCGACGGCGCCGCCGGGCTGCTCGACCGGCTGGCCATCCCCGGGCGGCTCCGGCGCAGGCCGGTGCAGGGCGGCACGGCGGCCGACGAGGCGCTGCAAGGCCTCGTCCTGGTGGACCTGCCCGACCACGACTCGGCGGCCACCGGCCACCGGGAGCAGGTGGACCGGGTGCTGGCCCTGGTCGACGCGGTGATCTGGGTCGTCGATCCGGAGAAGTACGCGGACGCGGCCCTGCACGAACGCTATCTGCGGCCGCTCGCCGGGCACGCCGAGGTCTCCTTCGTCGTGCTCAACCAGATCGACCGGCTCTCCGCCGAGGCCGCCGACCTGGTCCTGGACGACCTGCGCCGGCTGCTCGACGAGGACGGCATGGCCGTGGGGGAGCACGGCGAGCCGGGCGCCACGGTCATGTCCCTGTCGGCGCTCACCGGGGCCGGGGTCGGCGACCTGCGCGAGCTGCTCGGCAGGTTCGTCCAGGACCGTACGGCGGCGGCGCGCCGGCTCTCCGCCGACGTGGACGCCGCCGCCGCCCGGCTCCGGCCGGTGTACGTCGCCGAGGGCCGGCCCGGACTGGGCGAGCGCACCCGCGAGGAGTTCACCGACCGCCTCGCGGAAGCCGTCGGAGCGGCGACGGCCGGGCAGGCCGCCGAGCGCGAGTGGCGCAGGAACGCGGGCCGGGCCTGCGGCACGCCCTGGCTGCGGCTCTGGCGCTGGTACGAGTCCACCCGGCAGCTGGGCGGCCTCGACCTGATGGCGCAGGTGCTCGCGCCGCCGGAGGAGGAGCTGACCGCCCGGCAGCGGGTGGAGCAGGCCGTACGGAAGCTGGCCGACGACGCGGTGGACGGGCTGCCCGCGCCGTGGGCGCAGGCCGTGCGCGAGGCGGCGGTGAACGGGGCGAAGGGGCTCCCCGAAGCGCTCGACGAGCTCTCACGGAACGCGCACAACGGAGCGGGCCGGGGCCGCGGGGCCACCGCCGCCGCGGCGGACCCGGACGGACGCGGGACGGCGACCGGACGGGGCAGGCGGGGGTCCGCCACGGCGGGCAGGGGCTCCGCTCCTGCGGCCGGGACCCCGGGCGGCCGTGGGGGCAGGCCGCCGCGCCCGGCATGGTGGCCTGCGGCGGTGCTCGCGCAGGCCTCGATGACGTTGCTCCAGATCTTCGGAGGGCTGTGGCTGCTCGGCCAGATCGTGGGCGTACTCGAACCCGGTCTGCTCACCCCGGCCCTGCTCATGCTGGCCGGAGTGGTCGGCGGGCCGCTGGTGGAGTGGTCGTGCGCGGCGGCGGCCCGGGGGCCCTCGCGTCGCTACGGGCAGGAGGCGGAACGGCGGCTCCGCGAGGCCGCGGCCGGATGCGGCCGGGCCAGGGTCCTCGACCCCGTGGCCGCGGAACTGGCGCGCTACCGCGAGGTGCGGGAGCGCTATGTGGCGGTGACGGAGTTTTCCACAACCGGCGGTTGATCCACAGGCCCCGGCGGGATTCCCCGTCCGCGTCCAGCATGGTCGCAGCGGACCGGACACACGCGCCGGACCGTGCGACGTCGCACCGCATCGGTGCAGGGCGGACAGCGGGACGGAACGCGGCAGGGAAACGGGGGGCGGGAAATGAACGAGACCATGGTGACGCTGGTGGGAAACGCGGCGACCCCGGTGGACTTCCGGGAGACGGCGACGGGATCGACGGCACGATTCCGACTGGCGGTGACACCCCGGCGCTGGGACCGGGAGCAGCAGGTCTGGACGGACGGCGCCACCGGCTTCTACACGGTGTGGGCACGACGGACACTCGCGGCGAATCTGTCCGGTTCCGTCTCGGTCGGGGAACCGCTGGTGGTGCACGGCCGTCTGAAAGTGCGCGAGGAGGAGCGGGACGGCGTGCGCAGGACCTCGGTGGACATCGACGCCGTGGCGGTGGGACACGACCTGACCAGGGGGACGGCCGCGTTCCGGAGGGTGGTCAGAGGCGATCCCTCCCTGACGGCGCCCACGCATCGTCAGAAACCGGCCACAGCAAGGGTATCCGTGTCCTGAAGGGGAGGGGGCGCGCCGAACAGGGCTATAACGATTACGAGTCGGAATGCTTATCTGACGGCATGACGGGGGATTCCCCTTCGCTCGCTCCTTACGATTCCCCCGTACTCATGCGGCACTTGAGTTTGCTGGCGAGGCACCTCCCACACGCGACACAAGCGTGAAGGTCTCGCCCGGAGGGGAATTCTGTGTTTTTTGTGTCTTCAGCGTCCACTTCGTCGTCGACGGCGGCAATGGAGGGCTCCCCAGGAGCCCTGAGCAAGGGCCACGGCCGTGGTCTGGTCAGGGCGGCAGCCGCCGTGCTGACCACCGGGCTGGTCGCCGCGGGAACGATCGTCGGAGCGACGGCCGCCACGGCCGCGCCGGCGGACGAGACGGGTCAGCACCAGGGCGGGGCGGTCGCCGTCCTGGACGGCCTGAAGACCTACGGCACCGCCCAGCTCAACACCGGTGAGGGCAAGAAGCCCCAGGACCTGCCCGCCGGCCTGTTCGAGATGAAGGTCGACGGCGGCGGCACGATCCAGACGTACTGCATCGACTTCCACACGCCCACCAAGGACGGCGCGAAGTACCTGGAGACCCCCTGGGACCAGTCCTCGCTCGGCGCCAACGCGGACGCCGGCAAGGTGCGCTGGATCCTGCAGAACTCCTACCCGCAGGTCAACGACTTCGCGGCGCTCGCCGAGAAGGCCGGCACCGGCCCGCTCAACGAGAAGACCGCCGCCGCCGGCACCCAGGTCGCCATCTGGCGTTTCTCGGACAAGGCCGACGTGACGGCCAAGGACGCGAACGCCGAGAAGCTCGCCGACTGGCTCGAGGCGAACGCCCAGAACGTCGCGGAGCCCAAGGCGTCCGTGGGGCTGTCTCCGGCCGCGGTCTCCGGCAAGGCCGGTGAAAAGCTGGGTCCGATCACCGTCCACACCGACGCCGGCCAGGTCTCGGTGGCACCGCCCGCCGACGCCGCCGCCAGCGGTGTCCAGGTCACCGACAAGGCCGGCAAGCCCGTCACCGAGGCCGCCGACGGCTCCGACCTGTACTTCTCCGTCCCCGAGGACGCCACCGACGGCTCCGCCTCGTTCTCCGTCCAGGCCTCGACCTCCGTGCCCGTGGGCCGGGTCTTCGCCGGGCTGACCAAGAGCCAGACGATGATCCTCGCCGGCTCCAGCGAGTCGACCGTCTCCGCGACGGCGACCGCCACCTGGGCCGAGAAGGGTGCCGTCCCCGCGGTGACCGCCCAGAAGAACTGCGCCAAGGGCGGCGTCGACATCACCGCGAGCAACACGGGTGACGAGCCGTTCACCTTCGAGCTGGCCGGCACCGAGCACACCATCCCGGCCGGTGAGACCCGCACCGTGACGATCCCGGTCGGCGAGGACGAGGCCTACGACTTCACGATCACCGGCCCCGGCGGCTTCAGCGAGAACTTCAAGGGCGTCCTGGACTGCGAGACCGCCGGCACCCCCGCACCGGGTGACGACGTCACCACGCAGACCGGCTCCGAGCCCACGCCCGCGCCGGCGACCAGCACCCCCGCCACCGAGGGTGACCTCGCGGCGACCGGTGGTTCCAGCGCCACCCCCGTCATCGCGGGTGTCGCCATCGCCCTCGTCGTCCTCGGCGGCGGCGCGGTCTTCATGCTCCGCCGGAAGAAGCCGCAGACCAGCGGTGAGTGACTGAGCACAGGCGCAGCGGGAAGGCGCCGGTGAAGGGCCTGGTACGGACCTCCGTACCAGGCCCTTCGTGTGTCCCGGGCCCCGCCGGGCGGGCCACGCCAAGGAGCCCGGCCCGTACCGGGGACCGGACGGGTTTCCATCCGGGCACGGACGTCAGGCAAGATGGGTGTATCTGCCCACACCTCTATTGCTGCCGGACGGTTTCTCTTGGCTGAGTACATCTACACCATGCGCAAGACGCGCAAAGCGCACGGCGACAAGGTGATTCTCGATGACGTCAACCTGAACTTCCTGCCCGGCGCGAAGATCGGTGTCGTGGGGCCCAACGGTGCCGGTAAGTCCACGGTGCTGAAGATCATGGCGGGCCTGGAGCAGCCGTCCAACGGCGACGCCTTCATCTCGCCCGGGTTCAGCGTCGGCATCCTCATGCAGGAGCCGAAGCTCGACGAGAACAAGACCGTGCTGGAGAACGTCCAGGACGGCGCCGCCGAGATCATGGGCAAGCTCAAGCGCTTCAACGAGGTCGCCGAGCTCATGGCGACCGACTACTCCGACGCGCTCATGGACGAGATGGGCAAGCTCCAGGAGGACCTGGACCACGCCAACGCGTGGGACCTCGACGCCCAGCTGGAGCAGGCCATGGACGCCCTGGGCTGCCCGCCCGGCGACTGGCCCGTCAACAACCTCTCCGGCGGCGAGAAGCGCCGTGTGGCGCTCTGCAAGCTGCTCATCGAGGCCCCGGACCTGCTCCTCCTCGACGAGCCCACCAACCACCTCGACGCCGAGTCGGTGAACTGGCTGGAGCAGCACCTCTCGAAGTACGCGGGCGCCGTCGTCGCCGTCACGCACGACCGGTACTTCCTGAACAACGTCGCCGAGTGGATCCTCGAGCTCGACCGCGGCCGCGCCCTGCCCTACGAGGGCAACTACTCCACCTACCTCGACAAGAAGGCCACCCGCCTCAAGGTCGAGGGCCGCAAGGACGAGAAGCGCGCCAAGCGGCTCAAGGAAGAGCTGGAGTGGGTCCGCTCCAACGCCAAGGGCCGGCAGACCAAGTCCAAGGCACGTCTCGCCCGTTACGAGGAGATGGCGGCCGAGGCGGACAAGATGCGGAAGCTGGACTTCGAGGAGATCCAGATCCCGCCGGGCCCGCGGCTCGGGTCCATCGTCGTCGAGGTCGAGAACCTCTCCAAGGCCTTCGGCGACAAGGTCCTCATCGAGAACCTCTCGTTCACGCTGCCGCGCAACGGCATCGTCGGCGTCATCGGTCCGAACGGTGCGGGCAAGACCACGCTGTTCAAGATGATCCAGGGCCTGGAGACCCCCGACTCCGGCTCCATCAAGGTCGGCGACACGGTCAAGATCTCCTACGTCGACCAGTCCCGCGCCAACATCGACCCGAAGAAGACCCTCTGGGCCGTCGTCTCGGACGAGCTGGACTACATCAACGTGGGCCAGGTCGAGATGCCCTCGCGGGCGTACGTCTCCGCGTTCGGCTTCAAGGGCCCGGACCAGCAGAAGCCGGCCGGTGTCCTGTCCGGTGGTGAGCGCAACCGCCTCAACCTGGCGCTGACGCTCAAGGAGGGCGGCAACCTGCTGCTCCTCGACGAGCCCACCAACGACCTCGACGTCGAGACCCTGTCCTCGCTCGAGAACGCGCTGCTGGAGTTCCCGGGAGCCGCTGTGGTCATCTCCCACGACCGCTGGTTCCTGGACCGCGTCGCCACGCACATCCTGGCGTACGAGGGCGACTCCACCTGGTACTGGTTCGAGGGCAACTTCGAGTCGTACGAGAAGAACAAGATCGAGCGCCTCGGCGCGGACGCGGCCCGCCCGCACCGTGCCACGTACAAGAAGCTCACGCGAGGCTGATCGACTTGGCCCGTCACATCTACAGCTGCCCGATGCGCTGGTCGGACATGGATGCCTTCGGCCACGTGAACAACGTGGTCTTCCTCCGCTACCTGGAGGAGGCGCGCATCGACTTCATGTTCCGGCTGGCGCCGGGGGACGGTTCGCCGTCCTTCTCGGGCGGTTCCGTCGTGGCCCGGCACGAGATCGACTACGTGCGCCCGCTGGTCCACCGGCACGCGCCGGTGACCGTCGAGTCCTGGGTCACGAAGATCAGTGCGGCCTCGCTGACGATCGCGTACGAGGTGAAGGACCCCGAGCAGGTCTACGTGCGGGCGTCCACGGTCGTCGTGCCCTACGACCTGGCGGCGGAGCGGCCCCGGCGGATCACCGCCGAGGAGAAGCTCTTCCTCCAGGAGTACCTCGACCAGGAGCCCGCCGCCGCATGACAGTGCCCGTACGGCCGCTCCGGTTCGCCGACGCGAGGGAGGCGGCGGACCTCGCCGCCTTCCTCGGCCGGCTGCTGCACTACGACCGGGCCGCCGCCGTCCGCCTCCAGGCGGGCGGCGGCGCGCTGGCCGTCTTCGGCCGGCCGCCGTCCTTCGAGGTCCTCGCGATCCGGACGGCCCGGCTGTCCGGCGACCACGACTTCGACGTCACGGTCTCGGCCGGTGAACTCCTCGAATCCCTGGACACGGACGGCGACGGGGACTCCGCCGGTGCGGGCGTCCTGCCGGCCGCCGTCACCGGGCCGCCCTGGGCGGGGATGCTGCCGCCGCGCGGCGGCTGGCGGGAGCGTGCCGGGCTGCCGGGCCCCCTCGACCTGCGGACCCGGCTCACCGACGCCGTCGCCGAGTTCCGGTCCCGTGACGCGGCGTTGCCCGAGGACCGGCGTACCCGCGCGGAACGCGACCTGATCGGCCGCGACATCTGGTCCCGGACGGTGGGGGAGACGGAGCTGCCGCTGCGCGCCGTGCACGCCGCCCAGTCCCTCGGCTTCCTGCGCCAGGCGCCGGACCTCCCGGTCGCGCTGCTCACGGCCGGTTCCTGGCTGCGGCTGCGCACCCCGTTCGGCTCGATCGCCCTGCGGGGCGCGGGCGGCGGCCTCGGGACGCTCGCCGTGACCGTCGGGACCGTCTGAGACCGCCCCGGGCCCCCGGGCCCCCGGCGTCGGAGGCCTACTCCCGCGGTGCGTCCGGCCACACCCCGATGTGGTCCCGCTCCAGCTCCAGCATCACCCGGTGCTCCATGCCCAGCGCCTCGGTGTAGTCGGCCGGAAGTTGCAGCCTGCCCGCCCGGTCGAGCATCGCGTACTCCCGCGCCACCTGGGACTCCTGCCCCGTCGCCGCGTCCACCTCGGTGCGCCGCAGCACCTCGGAGGACGTACGGCCGTCCCGGATCGCGACCGTACGGCGCACCTCGCTCGCCACGGCCTGGTCGTGGGTGACGATCACGATCGTCGTGCCGAGCTCCTCGTTGGCCCGGCGGAACGCGGCGAACACCTGCTCGCCGGTCGCGGAGTCCAGCTCGCCGGTCGGTTCGTCGGCGAGCAGCACCGAGGGGTTGTTGGCGAGGGCCACGGCGATCGCCACCCGCTGCTGCTGGCCGCCGGACATCTGGGCGGGGCGCCGGTCACGGCAGTCGGCGACGTCCAGCATCGTCAGCAACGACTCGGCCCGCGCGGCCCGTTCGCGGTTACGGCCGCGACCGCGCAGCTGCATGGGGAGCGTGATGTTCTGCACGGCGGTCAGATACGACAGCAGGTTGCGGGAGGTCTGCTGCCAGACGAAGCCGACGACGTCACGGCGGTAGCGCAGCCGCTCCTTCTGCCCCATCGCCAGCAGGTCGCAGCCGGCCACCTTCGCCGACCCGGCCGTGGGGACGTCCAGGCCCGCCAGGATGTTCATCAGCGTCGACTTCCCGCTGCCCGAGGCGCCGACCAGCGCCATCAACTCGCCCTCGGTGACCAGCAGATCGAGCCCCTGGAGCGCCTGCACCTCCACGCCGTCCGTGGAGAAGACGCGCACCAGCCGGTCGCACGCGATCAGGGCGTCATGCCCGTACGAGGGCCGGTCGCGGCGCGCGGCGGCCCGCTGTTCGAGTTCCGCCAGGGTGGTCTCTGTCGACGATGTCACCGGGTGTCTCCTGCCCTGAGTTCCTTGATCGAGCCGCGGCGGCTCACCCACCACGCCTGGATTCCGGCCACGGCGGCGGCGAGGGCGACCACACCGGCCGCCGGGAGCGCCAGCGACGCGGGGTCGGCCCGCAGCGAGGCGGTGTGCGGTGTCGAGGGGTCGCCGCCCGCCAGCGCCAGCGCCCCCAGGTCGATTCCGGGTGCCAGCAGGGCGATCGTCGCCCAGCCGACGAGGAGCCCGCCGGCCGCGGCCAGCAGGGCCTGCGGCATCGCCTCGAACGCGAGGAGCCGCCTCCCCTGCCGGGTGGTGAGCCCCATGGTGCGCAGCCGGGCCAGGAGTGTGCCGCGCTCCGGAGCCGTCCGCAGCAGGGAGAGGAGCACGGCGAGGAGCGCGTACCCGGCACCGGCCACGACGGCCGCCCCGTAGATCCGTTCGGCGCCCGACTGCATCGGGGTGTCCACGAACCGTGCGCGCTCCGCCGGCCGCAGCCGCACCCCGGACTCCGCCCCTGCCTCACGCGCGGCGGCCCTCAACTGCCGCCCGTCGAGGGAGGCCCCGGTGACCAGCAGCGTCGTCGGCCCCGGCGCGGCGAGCCGCCGCGCGTCGACGACGAGGAACTCGGAACCGCTCACCGCCGAGGTGCGGGCGAGCACCGCGGCGACCCGCACCCTGATGTCACCGGCCTGCGACCGGATGGTGTGCGGCTTCCCGCCGAGCCGTTCCGCCAGCGCGGGCGAGGCGACCGCGGGAAGCACCCCGTCCTGCCTCTGACCGCTGCCGAGCACGGCCGCGGGGAAGTCCGGCAGCCCGGTACCGCGGGCCAGACGCGCGTACGAGCCGGGCTCGACGCCCATGAGGGTGGCGCGCCTCGTGTCCGACCTGACGTCCCCGGACGCCGCGAGCGGGGTCGCGTACTCGATGCGTACGGGCGCTACGTCCTCGACGCCGTCCACGGCCCGCACCCGGCGGACGAAGCCGTCGGAGAGCGGGGACAGCGCGCCCTCCGCGCTGATCCTGGCGTCCGCGCCGACCGCCCGCAGCGCCGCTCCGTCCCGCGCGTCCGCGACCCCCGCGAGCACCGAACCGCCGAACGCCGCCGTCGTCAGCGCGATCAGCAGGGCCAGCAGGGGCAGCGTGCCGCTCGACGAGGCCCGGCCCGCGCGGGCCAGCGACAGGAATCCGACCGCCCCGCGCAGCCGCGCCACGGGGCGGGCCGCCAGCCGCAGCGGCAGCGGGTACAGCCGGACGAGGACGAGCGCGGCGATCAGCCCCACCAGGACGGGGGCGGCGCTCACCAGAAGATCGGTGCCCGTCTCCGTCGACGTACCCCGGCGGCGCAGCGCCGCGACGGCGCCGGCCGCCAGGACGAGCAGGGTCAGTTCGGCCACCGTACGGCCCCGGGAGGGCCTGGCGTCCACCACGTCGTCGCGGTCGCCGTGCAGCAGCGGCCTGCGGTGGAGCAGCGCCGTGCGCAGCGGCAGCACCGCGCAGACGAGTGCCGCGACGGCGGCGGCGCCCGCCAGGGCGGGCAGGAAGCGGGCCTCGCGGACGAGCAGGACCGCCGCCAGCAGGCCGAGCGCCGCGGCGGGCACCACGGCCACCGCCGTCTCGGCGAGCAGCCGCCCGCCGATACCCCTCAGCGAGCCGCCCCGGGAGCGCAGCAGGGCGAGTTCGTGGTGACGGCGGGCGCTGATCAGACCGCCCGTCATCAGCAGGACGACGCCGGCCACCGCGCCGATCCCCACGGCGGCGACGGTGACCACGGGGCCGATGGCGGCCCGCGTGGAGGAGTAGGCGTCCAGGATCGCGTCGAGGTCCGTGGTCAGTGTCGTGTTCGGACCGGCGATGTCGCGCAGCTCCAGCAGCCCGGGGCCGTTCTCCACGGTCGCGACGCCGGCCTCCAGCCCGGGCACGTCGGCCGCCGTCAGGTCCGAGGCGTCCGGCGCGAGGCGCCAGTACATCTCCGGTTCACCGGTGGTGGCGAGCAGGGCCGGGCCGGTGTCCTGCGGCAGGAGCAGCGTGCCCCGCCAGTAGAAGACAGGCGTCGAGGCCCCGGGGTCCCTGACCAGGGAAGGGGCGCGGAGCAGCGGGTCGATCGCCCAGTAGCCGCTCTTCGGGTGCAGCGGGGCGACGACGCCGGTGACACGTACGGTGAGGGGTGCCCCGCGCTGGGTGGGCACCTCGACGGTGGAGCCCGGCTCGATCCTCAGCTCCCTCGCCGTGTCCTCGGTGACGGCCGCCTCCACCTCACGGGTGTCCAGCGTCACCGTGCCCCGCGCCACGGGCCAGCGCCCCGACCGCAGTGTGCTGTGGTCGGCGAGCGCCGACGGGGCGGCGTAGGTGAGCTGCGGCGGTACCGCGTCGGGACGCGGCAGCCAGGGTTCACCGGCGGCCAGGGGCTTGGTGGTGTGCACCCCGTACGAGGACAGCGGCACATCGGCGCGCAGCGGACCGGGCAGCGCCCCGGCCAGCGCGCCGTGGGCCGACGCCAGCGCGGCCTCCCGCACCGCGCCCTCCCGGACCGAGGGCGGCTGCCCGAGCGCGGGCGGCAGCGTCGTCACCTCCAGGACGCTCTGCCCCGGCGGCGCGGTGGTGACGTCATGGCGCAGCGCCTCCGTCTCGTACGCGTCCACGGAACGCGGGAACGCGGCGGCGAGGAAGGCGGTCACGAGCACCAGGACCGCCAGGGCGGCGGAGATGCCGGGGGCGGTGCGCAGCCGCGTACGCACCCAGGGGGCGCAGGCGGCGGGGATCTTGGCGGCGTTCATGTCAGTTGTCCCCCTGGTGGCGCAGCGACACGGCGGGGTCGGCACCGCGCAGTGCGAGCGCCGCGACGATCAGCAGCGGCAGGGCGGCGACCGCGGCGAGCAGGACCGCGACCTGCCCGGCGGGAAGCAGCACCAGCACGTCCGGCACGGGTCTGGCGGCCTGCCCGGTCAGTACGACGAGCGGGACGACGGCCCGGGTGAGCACCGCCCCGAGGGCGAGGCCGATCAGCAGGGCCAAGGTGATCAGGACGCCCTGTTCGGCGGCCATCATCCGGGCCAGCCGGCGGCGGGGCGCCCCCAGCGCCCGCAACACCGCGAACTCGGCCGCCCGTTCACGCTGCGAGCCCATCAGCCCCACGGCGAACCCGACCGCGGCCAGCGCGGCGGCCACCACGGCGACGGCCAGCAGCGCGGACTGCGGGCCCGCGCCCAGCGGGTCGTCCGCGAGCTCCCGCGCCACCTCGTCGCGCACCGACACCTGCGCCGGATCGGTGCCCGGCAGCGCGCGCAGTGCCGCCGCCAGTTCCGCGCCGCCGCCGGGCGCGGTGCTCAGCCACCACTCGGTCGGCGCGAGGGTGGCGCCCTGCCGGTGGGCGAGCACCTCCGACACCGCCCTGAGGTCCAGCAGCAGAGCGCCGCCCGGCTTCGCGGACGACTCCTGCGGGGCGGCCCCGGACCCGCCGGCCGACGCCCCGGGACCGGTGGTCGGGAGCTGTCGTACCGACTTCACCAGGGTGACCCGGACCGTGCTGCCCGCCAGCGTGAGGTCGATCTCCTGGCCGGTCCGCGCGCCCGCGTACGTCAGATAGGCGTCGGTGGCCACCGCCTTCAGGGCGGGCGCCGCGGGGCGGACCGCGGTGATCCGCAGGGTGCTGACCGGGTCGCCGTAGGGGCCGGCGCCCGTGGGGATGTGGCCGGTTCCGTACCGGAAGGCGGGTGCGGCGCCCGAGCCCGTCACCGCCTCCGGCGGCTCCACGGCCTGTTCCTCCCCGGCCGCCGCCATGGCAGCCCCCGCCTCCCAGCGCACCCCGTCCGCATCGGTGACCGGCTGCTCGCCGCCGTCCGCGGCGCGGGCCCGGAGCCCGGTCACGGAGACCAGGCGGGTCTCGGCGCGGCCTTCCGGCACGTCACTGTCCAGCTCGAAGCCCGTCACCGCCAGGCCGCCCGACGCCGACACGGGGAAGGACAGGGTGTGCGTACGGCCGTCGACGGGGACGGAGCCCGCCCCGACCCGGTAGCCGATGCCGTAGCGGTCCTCCAGCAGCACACCGACCGACCCCGTCGCGCCGGACGGGGACGCCCCGCCCGGCGCCGAGGTGTCACGGACCCGCACGTCGAACAGCACCCGCTCACCGCCCTCGGGCAGGACGGCCCCGGTCCGCGCCGTCCTCGGCGGGGCGACGGCGTCGAACAGCGCCCGTGGTGACGTACCGGCGAGGTCCTCGCGCATCAGCATCCGCTCGTCCGCGTGCGCCGTGTCCAGGGCGAGCACCTCGGCCGTCCGCCCGCCCGAGAGGTCGGCCGTGGTGCGGAACGCCGGGGCCGCCTCCCGGACCCCCGGAAGGTCCGTGTACGGGGCGGCCTTCGCCGGGTCGCCGGACGGCGTGCCCGCCATGCGCACCGAAGCACCCGACCTGAAGTCCGCCTGGTCGCCCTGCGAACGCTCCCAGGACGCGCTCTGGCCGATGGCGAGCATGCCCATCGCCACCGACAGGACCAGCAGCAGAACCGGTCCGGCGCCCCGCAGCGGCCGGCGGCTGAACTGCCAGCCCGCCAGGGCCGCGGACAGCCCCCGGCCGCCCGCCGCCCGGCGCTCGGCGAGCCGGGCGGCGGGCGGGAGCAGACGCAGGGTCAGCACCGTGCCCGCGAGCAGGGCCAGCGCGGGAGCCGCGACCAGCAGCGGATCGATGCCGAGTTCGCCCTGCCGGTCACCGCTCAGCGCACCGCCGCCGGACGCCCCGGTCTGCCGGTCCAGCTGCCAGTACGCCACCCCGGCGATCAGCAGCAGCCCGATGTCGGCGCCCGCCCGCACCGGCGTGGGCAGCGCGGCGGCCCGGACGCCCCGCCGCTCTCCGGCACCCGCCGCCAGGGCGGGGGCCACCACGGCGAGCGCGCAGACCAGCGCCACGGCGCCCGCGACCAGCCAGACCGAGCCGTCCACCCCGCCGTCCAGCCGCAGCCCGATCCGGCCGAGCTCGCTCCGCTCCGCCAGCAGCCGGGTTAGCGGACCCGCCAGCAGGGGCGCGACGACGGCGGCGGGCACGGCGAGCAGCAGCGCCTCGGCCGAGGCGAGCGCGGCGATCCGGCCCCTGGACGCGCCCCGGGCCCGCAGCAGTTCGCTCTCGCCGCCGCGCTCGCTGCTCAGCAGCCTCGCCACGAGCAGCAGGGCGTACCCGGCCAGCAGGACCAGCTGCACGGCGACGATCATGATCGTCGAACGGGACACCAGCAGGGCCCGCTCGATCTGGTCGACGACGGTCGGAAGCGAGGTCCGCACCGTCGCCCCGTCCCCGAACAGGGGGGAGGCGGACAGCGCCTTCGGCCCGTCCGTCGCCGCCCGGCGCAGCGCGTCGGTCCGGCCGGTCGTCACGGCCCCGAAGTCCGCGGCGGCCAGCCAGGACACCGGACCCGCGCCGACCCGGCCGGAAGCCAGCACGGCCGGGTCGGCCAGCAGGGGGCCGTAGGTGGTGAAGACGACCTTGCGGGTGCCCCGGCCGCCGAGCGGGTCCAGCCGCCAGTACGGGTCGTCCAGGTCCGCCGCCTCGTACAGACCGGTGATCTCGACCGGCAGCGGCGCCTCGGTCAGCCGGTCGGTGAGCGTGATACGGGAGCCCGGCTCCAGCTTCAGCGCCTCGGCCGCGGTGCGCGGCAGCGCCACCCCCACGGGATCCCCCGCACTCCCCGCCCCGGCCTGCGGCATGCGTCCCGCGACGAGGCGGACACGGCTGCGGTCGAGCGAGGCGAGGTGCGTCAGGTCGGGCTGGCCCCGCTGCGCGGCGGGTGCCTGGAGGTCGCGCGGCAGTGCGTACGCCCCCGAGCTCTCCAGCTTCCGCACGGTCACCGGCAGCCCGTCGAACGTCTCACCGGCCGCCCGGCGCACCGCGGCGTCGGCCTCCTCGCGCTTCTCGCGGTCCACGTCGGCGGAGACGAAGAGGGTGGCCTGCTCGGCGGAGCGGTGGGTGAGCGTGTGCCGCAGGGCGGCGTCGCCCATGGAACCGGAGAACGCGGTGAGCGCCGCCAGCACACAGGTGGTGAGCAGGACGGCGAGGACCGCGGCGGTGAGCAGGAGCCGGTGCGCGCGCACCCGCAGAAGGACGAACCCTGTCACCTGATCCCCCGAACCTCAGCAGCCGCACGCCCCCCGGCGTGTACCGGATGCTTTCAGAGTGCACGGGCCCCTGAACACCGCCCCGGGGTGCACCTTGATGGGATCGTGACCGTTATGCGGCCGGGGCGCACCGCATTCCGCGCACGGATTCAGCCCGCGGTGTTGATCATCGACGCGGCGGCGTAGGTGAGGTAGTCCCACAACTGCCGCTCCTGCTCCGCGGGGAGGCCGAGCTCGTCGAGCGCCACCCGCATGTGGCCGAGCCAGGCGTCGTGCGCCGCCCTGTCCACCTGGAACGGGGCGTGCCGCATCCGCAGCCGCGGGTGCCCCCGCCGGTCGCTGTAGGTGCGAGGGCCGCCCCAGTACTGCATGAGGAACAGCGCGAACCGTTCCTCGGCCGGGCCGAGGTCCGCCTCCGGATACATCGGCCGGAGCAGCGGGTCGTCCGCGACGCCCTGGTAGAAGCGGTGGACGAGGCGCCGGAAGGTCTCCTCGCCGCCGACCTGCTCGTAGAAGGTCTGCTCCTGAAGCGTGTCGCGCGGAATCTCTGTCACCCGTCCATGGTCGCAGACGCGACGGCCGAGGTCCGGGGTCCTAGGACCCCCGCCCCCCGCCCGGGGGCGCGGCGGCCCCCCCCGGGCAGTCGCGGCGGACCGTGATGGTCGTCCCGGCGCCGAC